>NZ_JBHVQS010000028.1:0-110286 GCF_042886435.1 Streptomyces sp. NPDC058000 | reverse complement strand
GTCCGTGAGTTCATGTCGCCGCACCATACGACGCACCTGCCCAGCCCAAGCACTGATCCACCAACCCCAGCAAGAGCCATCAGAAACGGCCTAGGGGCAAGGCTGTGCGGGGCGTGGGAGGCGATGAGTTCTGCAGACGTCCTCTTTAACTTCCCTTGACAGATTGTTGAGTCGTAGGCCAGCATGCACGAAATGTGCGCGCCGGAACGTTACGGGTCGCGGTAGGGGGAATAGGCGGTTTGACCGTGATCTGCGCCCAACCGAAGCATGCCCGAAACCTCTTGGTGCGCGGCATGTCTGAATGGTTGGGGGTTACTTATGAGATCGCATGTCAAGTTAAGACGGCCGGTTACCGTGACGTTGGCGGCATCAGTCGCGGTAGCCGTTTGGTGCGGCGGGCCATTGGCCGGCATTGCACAGGCCGCCGGTGAGGGACTGGGGTCCCTCGTAGAGGATTATGCGTACCCGGATCGAGACAAGCTGTTGGCCGAAAAGGGGCTGAAGCTACTCTCTGGAGACGGCAACATCACGCTGGCCGACTGCACCGCAGGCAACGACCTGGTGCAAATACGAAGCCGCGACGCCGGATTGGTGTGCTTCCAGGTCTCCGGCCCAGTGGGCTACCTGTCCATGGAGATCGAGAAGACCTACCTGGCAAAGTCCGAAGACCGTGCCGGCGTGACGGCCACGGTCAGCATCGAAGACGCGGCAACCAAGGAGACGAAGGTCCAGAAGGTCGACCTCGAACCTGGCCAGTGGAAGGCACTGGGCGAAGGGGGCGACCCGAAGCTCACATCCACGCTGCTGGAACTGAGCGTCGGTCAGGGCAAACCGGGAGCGGCCTTGTCGGGTGACGCCGCCCGACCGTGGCTGGCGCGCCTGACGGTGAACGACCCGGGGCACGACGGCGGGCGGAGCTGCAGCGGAGCCCTGGTCGACAGTTCCTGGGTGCTCACCGCGGCCAGTTGCTTCGCCGACGATCCCAGCACCGCAGTGCCAGTGGTGAGCACGACGACGCCCAAGGCCGTGGCGCTTCTCTCCGGACACGCTCCGGTGAATATCAAGTACCTGGTGCCCCGCAGAGACAGGGACATGGTGCTGGCCAGGCTGGCCACCCCGATCACCAACGTCCCCCCGGCCACGCTCGCCGGGAGTGCACTCCCGGACGGAACTGCTCTGAGCACCGCCGGGTACGGTCGCACCGGCACCACATGGGTGCCCTCCGGCCCGCACAATAGCGACGTGACCCAGAGCAGCAACACTGCCACCACCTTGGAGCTGGCAGGTGGCCGCATCTGCAAGGGCGATGCCGGCGGCCCGATCGTCGACGGCAGCGGACGCATCACGGCGGTACAGAGCCGCGCCAGCCACGCCGGCTGCCTGGGGCAGGCAGGAGACGGCACTACAGCAACCGCCGCCCGCATCGACAACATCACGGACTGGCTCGCGAACAATAGCTTCACCGGCACGTCACGGATGACGCTGGATGAGGGTGGGGGTTCGGGGCGTGTGTCGGGTGGTGTGCCGGAGGAGTTTGTTGCGGAGCTGGCCGGTGGTGCTGAGTTGGGTGCTGTGGGCAAGGTTGGTTCGGCGCTGAAGCTGAATGGGACGTCGGCGTATGCGGCGACGGCGGGGCCGGTGGTGGACACTACGAAGTCGTTCTCGGTGTCGGCTTGGGTCAAGCTTGACAGCAAGGACCGCAACCACACCTTCTTGTCGCAGGCCGGTGATCGTGCCAGTGGGTTGCAGCTGTATTACTCCAAGGACCTCGACAAGTGGGTCTTCAACCGCCACGCCAGCGACACCGACAGCACCACGATCGTGCGTGCGGTGAGCAAGGATGTCGCGCAGGCGGGTGTGTGGACGCATCTGACCGGTTCCTACGATGCGGAGAAGCAGAGCCTCTCGCTGTTCGTGAACGGTCAACTTCAGCAGTCGACGGCGTTCACCACTCCCTGGCGGGCCAATGGTGGCTTTCAGATTGGGCGTGTGCGTTACCGCGGTGGTTGGCAGGAGAACATGGCTGGCCTCGTCGATGACGTGCGCCTCGTCCAGTCCGCCGCCACCTCGGCCGATGCCCAGGCCCTCGCTAACGGCCAACTCCCCGCGCAACTTCAAGAACTCGCCACCTTCACCCTGGATGAAAAGTCCGGCAGCGCGCGTGTCAGCGGTGGCAAGGGCGCAGGCTCTGTCGCGACGTTGGCCGGAGACGGTGCCCAACTTGGTGTCGAGGGGAAGTTCGGCACTGCCCTGCACCTCAACGGCACTTCCGGATACGCGGCGACGGCGGGGCCGGTGGTGGACACCACGAAGTCGTTCTCGGTGTCGGCCTGGGTCAAGCTCGACAACAAGGACCGCAACCACACGTTCCTGTCGCAGGCCGGTGACCGCGCCAGCGGATTCCAGCTCTACTACTCCAAGGACCTCGACAAGTGGGTCTTCAACCGCCACGGCGGTGACACCGATACCACCGCCATCGTTCGCTCCATCAGCGTCGATGCCGCGCAGGCCGGTGTGTGGACCGAGCTGACCGGCGTGTACGACGACACCGCCAAGACGATCCAGCTGTTCGTCAACGGCAAAGCCCAAACAGCAGCCGCCTTCACCACACCGTGGCAGGCCCGCAGCGCCCTCCAGATCGGCCGCCTCTTCTACAAAGGCGCCTGGCAGGAACACTTCGCCGGAACCATCGACAACATCCGCCTTTGGGACCGGACCGTCGGGGCCGAGGACATCGCCAACGAAGGCATCCGCGTCAAGAAGTAGCGGCTAACGCACCGCATCCCTCTTCGGGGTCTGTTCCGGCCTGCTCTGTCGGAGCAGACCCCGATCCTCACAAGCGCGAGAGCATTCTCCTGCGCGCTTTCACGTGCATTCAATGAGGATTTGAAATGAAAATGCCGGGCAGGGTCAAGCTGCCGTTGATTTCGATATCGGCGCTGTCAGTGGCCCTCTGGACACTCGCGTCCTGTGGCGTAGTCGGACCTTCGACTGATGCGCAAGCCCTGGGTGTCGATGTCCCTCCGATGGTTGAGAAGGCAAATTTCCCGCTGGACGAGGTTGCGGGAACGGCACGTGTGTCGGGTGGCGTACCAGCAGAGGTTGTCGCGGAGCTGGCCGGCGGTGCCGAGCTGGGAGCTACCGGCAAATCCGCTACAGCTCTAAAACTCAACGGTACCTCTGCCTACGCAGCTACAGCAGGACCCGTGGTGGACACCACCAAATCCTTCTCCGTATCCGTCTGGGCCAAGCTCGACAACAGGGATCGCAACCACACTTTCCTCTCCCAGGCCGGTGACCGCGCCAGCGGATTCCAGCTCTACTATTCCAAGGGCCTCGACAAGTGGGTCTTCAACCGCCACGCCGCTGACACCGACAACACTGCCATCGTTCGCGCGCTGAGCAGGGATGTGGCGCAGGCGGGTGTGTGGACTCACCTGACCGGTTCCTACGACGCCGAAAAGCAGACCATCTCGCTCTTCGTGAACGGCCAACTCCAACAGACGACGGCGTTCACGTCGCCCTGGCGGTCCAATGGGGGCCTCCAGATCGGCCGTGTGCACTACCGCAGCGGTTGGCAAGAGAACATGGCCGGCCTCATCGACGACCTACGCCTCGTTCAATCGGCCGTCACCCCAGCCGACGCCCAAGCCCTCGCCAACGGCCAACTCCCCACGCATCTTCAGGAACTCGCCACCTTCACCCTGGACGAGAAGCCTGAGAGTGCACGTGTGAGCGGCGGTAAGGGCGCAGGCTCGGTCGCGACGTTGGCCGGAGACGGTGTCCAATTAGGCGTTCCGGGGAAGTCCGGCACTGCCCTGCACCTCAACGGCACCTCCGGATACGCGGCGACGGCGACGCCGCTGGTGGACACCACCAGATCCTTCTCGGTCTCGGCTTGGGTCATGCTCGACAACAGGGATCGCAACCACACCTTCTTGTCGCAGGCCGGTGACCGCGCCAGCGGATTCCAGCTCTACTATTCCAAGGACCTCGACAAGTGGGTCTTCAACCGCCACGCCAGCGACACCGACAACACCGCCATCATCCGTTCCATCAGCGTCGATGCCGCGCAGGCCGGTGTGTGGACCGAACTGACAGGTGTGTACGACGACACCGCCAAGACGATCCAGCTGTTCGTCAACGGCAAGGCCCAAACAGCGGCTGCCTTCACCACACCGTGGCAGGCCCGCAGCGCCCTCCAGATCGGCCGTCTCCTCTACAAAGGCGCCTGGCAGGAACACTTCGTCGGAACCATCGACAACATCCGCATTTCTGACCGAAGTTCACCTGCCAAATGCCACCGCAGTGACGTCGTCGGACACCGTGGCGCACCGAAGCTCGCCCCGGAAAACACGATTGCCTCACTCCAGGCGGCGATCGACCGCGGAGCGGACTGGATCGAGACCGATGTCCAGTTCACCAAGGACGGCCAGCCCGTCATCATGCACGACGCGACCGTGGACCGGATGACCAATGGCAAGGGCCGAATCGACCAACTCAGCGCCGAAGAAATCTCCAAGCTCACCGTCATCGGTGGGGGACACGTGCCCACCCTGGAAGAAGTGCTGACGCTGCTCAAGGGCAGGACGACCCGTCTCCTGCTGGAAATCAAGGGAACCCAGACCCCAGCATCCGTTGACCACGCACTCAGACTGGTCTCCGAAGCCGGACTGACCCAGCGCACGATGGCCCAATCATTCGACGAAGACGTGGTGCGCTACGCCGCCGCCTCCCCATACAAGACCAAGATCGCCTTGCTGCGCGACAACCTCGATACGGACCCCGTGGCAACCGCCCGAAAGTTCTCACTCAGCGCGTATGCCGTCAACTTCAAGGGGCTCTCCGTCTCACCTGCAGCAGTCGATCAGCTCAAGTCCGCCGGCGTCGAGGTCTTCGTATGGACGGTCGACCGCGACAGCGATTGGCAAGCCGCCACGACGTGGGGCGTCGACGGCATCATCACCAACCGCGCGGATGAACTCATCCAATGGCGGAACGCCCTGTGCACCACTAAGTAAGCCTCGATAGCTGCCACTTCGACCATGGTCCTCCAGCCGCTGCGGCTGGAATCCAGCGAGCCTCGACTCGCATAGCGGTAAAGGAGAAAGGCATTGTTAACCAGACACAGACGGGTGCCTGGCTGGCGCGGTGTGATGGCATCGTTGATAGCCCTGGGGCTCGTCGCCGGCATGAACGTGCACGCCGTCGCAGCGGAGGAAACACCCGTCTACGACAAGGCAGACGTCCTAGAGGCATGGAAAGCAGGCGGCCCGGGAGTACGCCGGGCAGCCGAGGCCGTTCTGATCGGGTCTGGCGAGGACGTGAGCACGTTCATGTCCCAGGAGCTGCCGGCCCTTGAAGAGGAGGACCTGCGTGTCCAGGTCTCCCAGATCATGGCTATGGGCGGTCCGGGGGTGGGCGAAGCCGCTAACACCGCACTCGACGGGGGCGTCAAAGAGCTACAGGACTTTCTTGACACGACCTACGTCAAAGCCTATGACGATGATCTGCAGGTCCGAGTCGCGCAGATCATGGCAGCAGGTGGCCCCGGGGTGAAGGAAGCGGCGGGCAAGGCCCTCGATGGCTCCGCCGACGACTGGTACAAGTTCATCTCCACGGGACAGTTCAAGTCGCGTGAGGACGACAACCGGGTCCAGGTCTCACAACTGATGGTGGCGGGCGGCCCCAACGTCAAGAAGCTCGCGCAGCAGGCTCTTGACGGCTCCGCTGAGGACCTTCAGGAGTTCCTCGATGATGGCTGGCAGGTGGCTGCTGCACGGGACCAGGAGACGCTCAGCGTCTCTCAGCTGGCCCAGCTCGCCGATAAGGCCCAGAAGCGGGCTACGGAACTGACCGAGAAGGCCAACGAAGAAGCTTCCAAGGCAGAGAAGGCAACAGGCCGGGCCAAACAGGCGGCGGCGGAGGCTGCCGAGGAGGCCAAGCAAGCCGAGTCCTCGGCCGGCAAGGCAGCAGCAGCGGCTCGTCAGGCAGCAGACGCGGCCGACCGTGCCGCTGAGTCAGCACGCACAGCGGTCACGGCGGCCGCAGGGGCCAACAAGGCGGCGCGGGTTGCCGCCAGCGCCGCAGCGCAGGCGGCGTATGCCGCCAGCCGGGCAGGCAGCGCCGCGGCCAAGGCCAGGTCGGCCGCCGCTGCCACAGCCAGCGATGCCTCCCGAGCAAAGGAGGCACGCGAAGCCGCGGTGAAGGCGAGAGACACCGCAGCAGGCGCCAAGAAGGCGGCAGAGGCTGCCGAGCAGGCCGGAATCGCTTCCGACAACGCCGCCAAAGCGGCTGGAGCAGCAGCCAGGGCTGGCGCCAACGCAGCTGCCGCAGCTGCATCGGCAGCCGAAGCCGGACGATGGGCCGGCCGAGCGGGCGGCAAGGCGGCTGAAGCCCAAGCGGCGGCGGCCCGGGCCAAGCGACTCGCAGACCAGGCCACGCGCGCGGCCAACGCCGCGCAGTCGAATGCCAATCGAGCCGCCGAAGCAGCCCGGCAGTCGCGCGACGCTGCCAACGACGCTGCACAGCATGCCGAGGCCGCAGCCGCTGCCGCGGACAAAGCCGCCGACGAAGCGGGCAAGGCAGTAGACGCCGCCAAGGCATCCACCGAAGCAGCGAACGCGGCAACCACGGCCGCCGACAACGCCCAGAAGGCAGCCACCCAAGCCAGGAACGTTGCCAAACTGGCCCGCGACACCGATGCCGAGCGCCTGGCCGAGCAGGAGAACGAGAACATCCTGGCGGCCGAGGAGGCCAAGAACGCCGAAGACTCCCGCATCTCTGCTGCCCAGTGGGAGGCGGGAAGGATCCAACAGCTCAACGCAGACACAAAGAAGCTGTGGCAAGAAGCCACCGAGGCGACCGACCCGAAGGTCACTACCGCCAAGGGCAGGCAGGTCGCAGTCAACCTGCTCAATTCCGGCGGAGCATGGGCGAGTGCCGCGGCCAAGACGGCTCTGACGGGCGTCGACGCCGACGTGTCCGAATTCGTCCACTCGGGGTTGGCCTTGGCCCTGGAACAGGACGACCGTGCCAGCGTGGCACACATCGCCACCACGACCGAGAAACCTGCGCAGCAGCAGGCCGCCCTTGCCGCCATCGACAAGCCGATCGATCAGGTCCGGGATTTCCTCCGCACCCGCACCTACCCCGGCAAGGAGGACGACGACCGCATCGCCGTCGCCCAGATCATGTCTGCCGGCGGTCCGGGAGTGAAAGCCGCGGCCAACAAGGCCCTCGACGGCAACGCGGCCGAACTGCAAAACTTCCTGGAAGTAGGCCAGTTCAAGGCCCGTGAGGATGACGATCGCGTCGCAGTCACCCAGGCCATGACAAAGGGAGGCGCCGAGGTCAAGGCCGCGGCACAAGCGGCGTTGTCCGGGCCAGCCTCTGGACTGCGATTATTCTTGCAGAGCGGTTTGTATAAGGCGCAGCAGCGCGATGCCAACGCCGCTGCCCACACCGCTGAGATCGACATCCTGCTGGCGGCTGCTGACAAGTCAGCAGCGATCGCGCAGAAAGACGCAGCCGAGGCACAGCGCGTCGCTGCATATGCGCGCAAAAAGGCCGAAGAAGCTGTCAAGTGGGCAGATGCTGCAAAAGAGTCTGCCGACCAAGCCTCTAAGGCCGCTGAGCGCGCCAACAACTCAGCCAACCAGGCGGCGGAATCCGCCAACCAGGCAGCGGAATCCGCCAAGAAGGCCAAGAACGCTGCCGCGGCTGCGCGGAAGGATGCCAGAGCGGCAGATCTTTCAGCGCAGCAGGCTGAGCATTCTGCGACCCGCGCATTGGTTTATTCGTCAGAGGCGAGCTTCTCGGCGTATCAGGCGGGACTTTCTGCCGAGGCCGCGGGGAAGGACGCCACGCAGGCAGCGAAGGTGACTACTGAGGCACGGAAAATTGCCGCCGAAAAACTGGCAGCGGAACTAAAAGCTCAGGTAGACAAAGAGATTCGCGAAAGCAATAAAGAGGTATCAGAGAAAGAACGCCGTGCGGCTCTGGAGAAGTTGTTGGTGGAGACGCGCTCCCAACTTATGGCGAAGGGAGAGCTTAAACCTGGCGAGACGGTCCTGGCCTGTGGAACTTACGGCGCTGGGGGCATGGAATGCATTGAGCACACTTACCTTGATCGACTGATCGCATGGTGGGTAGGTGCTGACGAGATCGAAAAATGCCTGAGCACCCCGTCGATGTCGTGTCTCCCTGATCTCGCTATGAGCGCCCTCAAGATGAAGGCGCTGAACAAGCTCGCGAAGCCCTGCCGCAAGAACAGTTTCGTACCGGGAACCAGGGTTCTGATGGCTGACCGTCGAACCAAGCCGATCGAAACCATACGTGTTGGCGACAGGGTAATTGCCACCGACCCGGATTCAGGCCGCACTATGGCTGAGCCTGTTCGGGCGACCATAATCGGCAATGGGGAGAAGGATCTCGTCAGCATCACCGTTGTCGATTCCGATGAAAGATCCAAGGGCACGCTGGTCGCCACAGACCACCACCCCTTCTGGGTGGCAGGCGGCATCAATGCGTGGCTCGATGCCGCGAAACTGAAGCCCGGCATGCGACTGCGGACCGCCGCGGGCGCCTACGTACAGGTCGCCGCAATCCAGGAACGGGCCACACCCCGCCAGCGTGTCCATAACCTGACGGTCGCCGACCTCCATACGTATTATGTACTTGCAGGCAAGACCTCGATCCTCGTTCACAACGTCGATGATGACCCGAAGGTATTCACGAACCGTATCCCGGAAGATAAGCCAGAATGGTTCAAACCGTTTGCCCCCGGGACTACGTTATCGCGATCCGGTAACTACGCGTACGTGGTACTGGAAAGTGGTGAACTCGTCATCGGAAAAAGGACGGCGGGGCATGTAAATATAGCGCGAGGTCGTCCAGTGTTGGCTGCGGGGGAATTTAGAACAAAGGGGGGCGAGGTTGTCTACCTCGATAATAAATCTGGCCACTACAGGCCCTATGGAGAGAATGCGCGGCAGTCGGCCATCGATGCGTTCAATAGAAATGGACTCAATGCTGATGGAAAATATCAAGCCCCGTGGGGGAAGCCCGATTGCTGATCCCGTAGAGGAGTTTCGGGGCATAGTCCGGGATATCTTGGATACTGCCGAGGCAACTTACGGCGTCGAGGATCTGGAATGGCTCCTGGAGCGCGCGCTTTTGGTTCTGCAGCAGAACCCCGAGCTGAGGCCGCAGTTTGAGTCTGAGCTTGTGTCCCTGCTCGATCCAATTGAGGAAGGGGCCATCGAAATCGTGTCGTACACCATGCACGAGTTGCGATGGCCAGCGGTCGAGAGCGCGATCGGGGAAAAGATTTCCGAGCCCGGTGTCGATGTCAGTTACGTGCGGCTCTATGAAGCAATGCTGGACGCTTTCTCCGATTCGTGGCGCGATCGCGATCTTTATGTAAGATTCGATCGATAGGGATCTCGTGGGTCGCTGATCCTGATCTCTAGTCGGTGATGCCTACTGCTTGTTTTCCGGGCAGTGCATCCCTTGCAGTCACGGATTTGCAGCCCCGCCAGATGGCACTTTCACTTGGCGGGGCTGCACGCAGTGTGCCTGCGGATGAGATGAACAGGTGCCCGGCCGTGGCGAAGGTGTCGGACGACAACAGAACGTCAGTGGGTGGCGACGCGAGATGTCAGTGGTCGGCGACATGAGGTGTGTCAGTAGGCGGTGTCGGCTCGGAGAGCACGTCGACGATGTCGTCGCGGGTGACCATGTCGGCGGCGGCCAGGCCTTCGCGGGCCTGGCGCTGGGCGGCGTCTTGCGTGTCGATACCGCCGTCGACCCAGACACGCAGCAGGACCTCCGCTCCGACGGGCTGGATCGGGCCGCGTACGGAGGGGTTGGGGTTCTTCCGTCTGGTGACGGCGTCGGCCTGGTCGGGCCGGAGGATGTCGAGGCGCGGGGCGGCGGTGTACCCGTCCGGCGGGACGTGGCGCAGGACAAGCGCGCCGCCGGCGTCCGGGTTGGTGCGGGCGTAGCCGAGGGCGGCACCGAGGCGGAAGCTGTTCCAGGTGAGCGCGAGGGCGATGCCGTCGGCGGTGAGGGGGGCCGTCGGCGTGGGCGAGTGCGGTGATCAGGGTGAGGGCGTCGCACGCGGCGCCAGGCGGGCGCCGGTCGAGGACTTCGCGGTGGCGGGGCCGCTCGAAGAGGTCGTCCGCGCCGGTCATGAGGTCGGCGGGGTTGAGGTCGAGGCGGCGGGCGAGTTCGAGCAGGACGCGGAGGGGCAGCTCGGGAAGTTCCTCCAGGTCGATCTGGTGCTCGTGGACGCCGAGGAGGTCGGCGACCTGCCAGGCGGTCATGTCAGCGGCGAGCAGGCGCCGTTTGACGACGTGGGAGGGCTGGGCGCTTCCGTACCGGTGCCGTTTGGGGCCCTGCTGTCGCGGGACGCGGCGGCCGAAGGCGGGTTCGCTGCTGGTCACAGGCGGCTGCGGATGTCGTCGCTGAGGGGGGAGAGGTCGCGGCCGCGGTGGTGCATCCATCCGGCCTGTTGGGCGTCGCGCTGGTCCTCATCGCGGTGGCGGCAGTGGGCGCGGTGGAGCCAGGCCGGGTTGAAGCGGATGCGGTAGCAGGTGCGGACGACCGCTTCGCGCAGGCCGGGCTCGGGGCTCTTGTCGCCGGCGCTGTCGGGGTGAACGAACAGCGGGTCGGTGTCGGTTGCGCCCTGCAATCGGCGGTAGGCGAGGTGGGCGGCGACGAGCGGGACGGCGTGGTCGGGCAGGAGCACGGCTCGTCGGATTCGAGGTGAAGGACGTCGAGGGCGGACAGTTCGAACGGACGGTGGCGGTGGCTTCTCCACTTCCACGGCACGGTGAGGAAGCGGGTCTCCTCGGTGGCGTACGGGCTGCCGGTGACCGACAGGCGGATGGTGCTGCCGTCGGGGGCGGTGTTGCCGCAGGTGCTCGGGACCGGCGAGCAGTGTGCCGCGCGGGCGGCTTCCAGTGGTGGGGAGCTGGTGGAGGCCGCGAACCACGGCCGTGGATCTGCTTGTCGGCACCGTCAGGGCCACCGTGGGACTGATGCTGACAGTTTGCTGACTTTGGGGCAGCGCATTTCCCTGTTTACCCGTATTTGATATCGCAGCGAGGTTGCTGGATTGTCAATTTCAACCGGCATGCATCGAGTTACCGGAAGGTGTGCAAATGCTCTAAATTTCCCTAAACTTTAATTGAGAAAATCAAGGACATGGATTACATGTCATCGAGGAACAGTGCGGCGGTGGCGCCGGGGTGGGTGCCGGGCATTTCCAGGGTGCACTCGGCCCAGATGGCCTTGCCGTTGGCGGTGTAGCGGGTGCCCCATGCCTGGGCGAGTTGGGCGACGAGGAACAGGCCGCGGCCGCCCTCGTCGGTGGTGGCCGCGCGGCGCAGGTGCGGGGCGGTGCTGCTGGCGTCGGAGACCTCGCAGGTCAGGGTGCGGTCGTAGAGCAGGCGTACCTGGATGGGGGCGGTGCCGTAGCGGATGGCGTTGGTGACCAGTTCGCTGAGCAGCAGTTCGGCGGCGAAGGAGACCTCCTCCAGTCCCCATGCGGCCAGTTGGTGTGTCACGGCGGCGCGGAGGCGGGAGACCAGGGCCGGGTCCGCGGTCAGTTCCCAGGTGGCGATCCGGTGTGCGTCCAGCGCGTGGGTGCGGGCGACGAGCAGGGCTATGTCGTCGGTGGGGTGTTGGGGGGCCACGGTCCGGAGGATGTCCTGGCAGGTGTCCTCGGGTGGGCGGTTCGGGTGTGCCAGGGCCCGGCGCAGTTGGCCGAGAGCGGTGTCGAGGTCGCGGTGGCGGTCATCGACGAGTCCATCGGTGTAGAGGATCAGCTGGCTGCCTTCGGGGAGGTGGAGTTCGGCGGTTTCGAAGGGGAGGCCGCCCAGGCCCAGAGGCGGTCCGGCCGGCAGGTCGGGGAAGGTGACGGTGCCGTCGGGGTGGACCAGTGCGGGTGGGGGATGGCCGGCCCGGGCCATGACGCACTGCTGCGACGTGGGGTCGTAGACGGCGTACAGGCACGTGGCACCGATGATGCCGGTGTTTCCGGCGGGCCCGGCACCGTCCTCGTCCCGGTCGAGGCGCGCCACGAGGTTGTCGAGGCAGGTGAGGACTTCGTCCGGGGCCAGGTCCAGTTCGGCGAAGTTGCGGGCCGCCGTGCGCAGTCGGCCCATGGTGGCGGCGGCGTGCAGCCCATGGCCGACGACGTCGCCGACGACGAGGGCGACGCGGCTGCTGGACAGTGGAATGACGTCGAACCAGTCCCCGCCGACTCCGGACTCGGCGGGCAGGTACCGGTAGGCGACCTCGATGGCGTTCTGCTCGGGGAAGCTCTGCGGCAGCAGGCTGCGCTGGAGGGCGAGGACCATGCTGTGTTCGCGGGTGTAGCGGCGGGCGTTGTCGATGCAGATGGCGGCGCGGGTGGCGAGTTCCTGGGCCAGTGAACGGTCGTCGTCTCCGAAGGGGGCGGGGTCCCGCGACCGGTAGAAGCTCGCCACGCCCAGGGCGATGCCGCGGGCGATGAGGGGGACGGCGATGAGGGAGTGGACGTTGTGGTCGAGAAGGTGTTGGGCGTGCTCGCGGTCTTGGGCGATCCAGCCCGCGGCGGTCCGCAGGTCGGGTTCGAGCACCGGCCGCCCGCCGGCCAGGCAACGGAGTTGGGGAGTCGTGGGGCGGAGGTCGACCGGCTCACCGGCAGGGTAGAAGGGGCAGTCCTCCCGGTAGCCGTGGAGCACGGTGCGGTAGAGGTCGGTGCGCGGGTCGGTCGGCTCCTCGCCGCGCAGTACCGCTGCGGGAAGGTCGATGGTGACGAAGTCGGCCAGGCGGGGGACGGCCATCTCGGCGAGCTCCTGGGCGGTGCGGCTGACGTCCAGGGTGGTGCCGATGCGGGTACTGGCCTCGGACAGCAACTCCAGGCGGCGCCGGGCCGCCACGGCGTACTTCCCCACGCCGGGCTCGCCGACCAGCACCAACCCGCTGGTCGTCTGAGCGGTGGTGGGTTCGACGGTGCCGGGCGTTCGGGCTGACGTCGCCGCTCGGCCAAGTGCGGCGCCGGGACCGCGCCGGAGCCGCCGGACGGAGATTTCGGGGTCAGGCTGCGCCGGGGTGCCGGGTGGGGTGTCCTGGGCGGTGGGGACAACCACGCGCTGCTGGCGCAGGGAGAGGACGGCTTCGATGGCGAGGCCCGTCACCCCGGAAGTGCTGGTGACCGGGCGGCTCAGCAAGGTCACCCGCCGTCCGCTGGGGAGGGGGACCTCTACGGCCGCCCGCTGGGCCAAGGCGATCAGGTCGGTGGCCTTCTCCTTGAGGATCATCTGGTCCCGCCAGTCCAGTCCGCTCTCGGTGAGTTCGCCCGGCTGACCGTTGCCGGTCGGGGTGCGGCGCCTGGTGTCGAGGTAGGCCCGTAGCAAGGTGCGCTCGCGCGTCGAGCTCTGTTCCAGGAGCCGTCGTTCGATGGCGCCGGCTGCCCTGCGGATCACGGTGTTCAGCGCCGCGTCCACGTCGGTGAGCGGATAGCCGAAGCAGAGGATGCCCTCGATGCGTCCGCTGAGCAGGTCCCGGACGGGGATCGCCGAGCAGGCGTTGGACTGCGAGCGTTCGGCGAAGTGCTCGGCACCGTAGACGTTGATCAGCTGCCGTTCGGCGAGCGCCAGACCGATTCCGTTGGTCCCGCCGAACTCCTCGGCGAAGACGTAGCCCGGGACGCTCTGGATCGCTGCCAGCCGCCTGACCTGGGAGGGTTCGCCGAAACGGCGTTGCAGTACGGCCCCGCGGCCATCGGCGAGGGACACGTTCATGTTCCTGTCCGCGAACATTTCCTGGAGCCGGTCCAGTACGGGCTCGGCTGCTCGGACGAGCCGGCCCTCCAGATCGAGATCAGGGCGGTAGGGGAGTTCGCATCCTTCCGGGGAGAGGCCCAGGGAGAGGGAGCGCTGCCAGGAATTGACGATCGGGCTTCTGACGGTCTCGTCAACCGACTCGCCACGAAGGAACTGGTCACGGGCACGTGCGGGGCCGATGTCAACTCCCACGAGCCCCATCCGAATCACTTCCCTTGCGGTACGTGCCGCGATGGCCGCTCGTGCGGCGGAGCAGTCGCTCGTGCGCCGGAGCAGCCGTACCGTTTGTTCCGATTGTAGGGCTTTGAGGGGGCGGCGGCGCTGGTCACAAGGGGGAGGACGGGCCTCACAGAACCGCGATCGGGGTGACGGGTGAACCCGTGCCCCCCGGGATGTTCAGGGGCGCCACCAGAAGCAGGAAGGCGTAGCGGCCCGCCTCGGCGCAGGCGGTGGAGAGCGCTTCGAGGTCGAGGTTGTCCAGGAGCGGCACTCCCATCGCGGTGATCGCCAGCGCGTGGATCGGGGAGTGCACACCCTCGACCGGCGAGGGCCGTACATCGCTGTCGCCGTCGCCGCCGAGCAGGGCGATCCCGCGTTCGGAGAGCAGGGGCATGGCGTCCACGTGGAAGCCGGCGCTCGCCGCGTCGGGGTTCCAGGCGCCCCGTTCGCGGCGGCGGCGCACGCTGCCGGACCGCAGCAGCACCGCGTCGCCGTCGCCGATCGTCACGCCGAGTGCCCGCTCCGTCGCCACGATGTCCGCGGCGTGCACCGCTCGCGCCGGCTCCAGCCAGGCGCTCCCCGCAACGGCGGGCAGGTCGAGCAGCACGCCCCGGGTCACCAGGGAGCCGAGCGCTGATACGGAGCCGAACCGGGCGCCTCGGGAGTCGATGAGCTCGTGCGCGGGGCGGCCGTCGTAGAGGTGCCCGCGGTAGGCGATGTGGGAGAGCGCGTCCAGGTGGCTGACGGCCTTGCCGTGGTAGTCGACGGCGAGGAAGTCCTTGTGCGTGGAGGGTTCCGGGGCCTCGACGTCACCGAGGTCGGACATGAAGTGCAACGCGGGCTTGCCGTTGTCCGGGCCGGCGGTCGTGTCCCACGGGCGCGCCAGCGGGATGGCCGCGCCGGCCCGGACCAGGGCGGTGGCCCGCCGTACGTGGTCCGGGGTCACCCGGTTCCAGGCGCCGCGGTCGGCGGGTGTCCAGCGGCCCCATGTGCGGAGGGTGGCGAAGACCGCGTCGAACTCTCGGCGGGAGACGGCGGGCCCGTTGTCGGCGCCGGTCGGCGGGGGAGGCGGGGCATTGCTGGGGTTGCCGGTCATCTGCTGCTCAGCGCTCCAGGGTGGAGGGGCCGTTGTCCGGCCTCGCCGGTCCACCTCCCCCAGCATGTCCCCTCCGTACGGTGCCCCGCATGTGAGCGCCGGCGGGCTCGCGGACGGAAAGCGCACGACCCTATGCGCTGGAAAGTAATGCGATTGGCGCGCCATCTCAAAGGTTTCGTCAAATTGAATTCACCGAACTGGTGGGATGAATGGGTCATCGACCGTCTCTTTTTTGGCGTCCGAATCGGCCTGCCGGCCTCAAGTCGCCCTGCCTCGCGCTGTTTTGGCGCAGTGCCGAATCTCTGAGTTCGCTATGAATTTTCCACGGAAAATAACTATTCAGTCACCGGCTATTTGCAGAGCCCTGAAAGCTCCCTACTCTGAGGCAACTTTTCGGCCAGCTGTCTTGAAAGGCCCCCCTCATGGCAAGCGTTGACGAGATCACGCCACTGCAGGCACGCCCACCAGGCTCCCTGCGCAGGGACGTAGGACTGATCGGTCTGATGTGGGCCTCGGTCGGCTCCATCATCGGATCCGGATGGCTGTACGGCGCCCAAAAGGCCGTCGTGGTGGCGGGTCCGGCCGCGATCATCTCCTGGAGCATCGGCGCGGTCGCGATCGTGCTGCTGGCGCTGGTGCACGCCGAGCTCGGTGGCCTCTTCCCGGTGGCCGGCGGTACGGCGCGCTACCCGCACTACGCCTTCGGCGGGCTGGCCGGCATGTCCTTCGGCTGGTTCTCCTGGCTCCAGGCGGCGACGGTGGCCCCCATCGAGGTCGAGGCCATGATCGGCTACGCCGGGCACTGGTCATGGGCCAAGAGCCTCCAGCATGCCAACGGAACCCTCACGACCAGCGGGTTCATCGTCGCGGTCGCCCTCATGGCGATCTTCGTCGCGGTGAACTTCCTGGGCGTGAAGGTGTTGGCCCACACCAACAGTGCGGCCACCTGGTGGAAGATCGCCGTACCCCTCGGGGCGATCTTCGTCATCGCGGCGACCAACTTCCACCCGCACAACTTCACCTCCCACGGCTTCGCCCCGTTCGGCGCCAAGGGCGTGCTCAGCGCCATCAGCACCAGCGGCATCATCTTCGCGCTGCTCGGCTTCGAGCAGGCCATCCAGCTCGCGGGCGAGAGCCGCAACCCCAAGCGTGACCTGCCGCGTGCCACCATCGGGTCGGTCGTGATCGGCGCCGTCATCTACACCCTGCTCCAGGTCGTCTACATCGGCGCACTGCCGCTGGCGTCCTTCGCACACGGGTGGGCCAAGCTGGACTACGCCGGCATCAGCGGCCCGTGGGCCGGCCTGGCCACCGTGGTGGGACTGGGCTGGTTGGGCTGGGTCCTGTACGCGGACGCGATCATCTCACCCGGTGGCACCGGCCTGATCTACACCACCTCGACCTCGCGGATCTCCTACGGCCTGAGCAAGAACGGCTACGCCCCCCGGCTGTTCGAGAAGACCGACGCCCGCGGCGTGCCGTGGTTCGGACTGATCATCTCGTTCGTGACCGGCGTGATCTGCTTCCTGCCCTTCCCGAGCTGGCAGGAGCTGGTCTCCTTCATCACCTCGGCGAGCGTCCTGATGTACGCCGGTGCGCCGCTGGCGTTCGGTGTGTTCCGCGGCCGCCTGCCGCGCCATGAGCGCCCGTACCGCCTGCCCGGCGGCCACGTGATCGCGCCGCTGTCCTTCGCCGTGGCGAGCCTGATCATCTACTGGGCCGGATGGAGCACCCTGGAGCGGCTCGGCTGGGCGATCGTGATCGGCTACGTCCTGCTCGGCAGCTACGCCTTCTACGCCACGAAGAAGCGGCTGCCGAACGCTCCGCGACTGGACTGGAAGGCCGCTCAGTGGCTTCCGGTCTACCTCATCGGCATGGGCGTCATCTCCTGGCAGGGCGGCTTCGGCGGCCAGGGCCACATCCCGCTGTGGTGGGACATGGCGATCGTCACCGTGTTCTCGGTGGGCATCTACTACTGGGCCCTTGCCACCGCCGTCCCGGCCGAGGCGATCGAGCAGAACATCGAGGAGGTCGCGGTCGTGGACGAGGGCGGTCACTGACCACCCACCTCGACCTGAAAGCCAGGAGAGCCGATGGGTCCGGCCGGTCACCCGGCCGGACCCATCGGCTTTCGCCGCCGCACAATCGGGCTGTCGGGCACCGCTTGCGCACCACCGCGTACGCATCACCGCATGCGTGCCACCATGTGCAATTCCGGCCGACGATTGGTCAAATCGCCCTCCCAGCAATGCTTTTCACCCCGTCGCCCGCGCCTACGACACAGGCACATCGACTGCCTGCGCCGACGAACGCACCGAACGCCCGATTCTTTCTGGGAATTGACCGCCGCCCGTGATCGCTCTTCCAAGGCGGAAAAGCCGGGGAAATTTCACGGCACGCGAGGCATGCGTGATTCCCTTCCAGGCCCGCAAGCAGCGGTTCGTGGCGGGGTGCGGGGTGGTCACTTGCGGGTGCGGGGCGCTTCCACCCGGATCCGCAAGGGGTCCAGGAGCGCGTTGACGTAGTCGCGGCCGGCCGTGCTGTCCAGGGGCAGCGGGTCCTGGCCGGACGGTGCGAGCCGGGCGGGGGCGTCGTCGGGCGCGTAGAGGACACAGACGTCGCTGGAGTCCGGGCCGAAGTCCTGACGGGAGGGCCAGCGGAAACCCGCGGCCCACGGGGCCTGGTTGCGTATCCAGGAGCCCCAGCGGCGGGTGCGCGGGTAGTCCGGGGCCGAGGACTGGACCAGCCAGATGTCCTGGTGGACCGCGGTCAGACCGGCCCGGTCGGTGAGGTCGACCAGCGGCAGGTCGGTCACCGCGACGACCTTGGACAGCAGCATGTCGCGCACCCGCCGCTGGGTGATGCGGCGCCGGCCGTCGGGCCGGAAGCACAGGTCACGGGCGAGGGTCTCGCACAGCGCGGCGAGCGGCGACAGTGCCGCGTACAGGTAGGGGGCCGGGCCGGCGCTCAGTTCGTCGCGGATGTCGCAGAACCGCCCACCGCCCCAGTGCAGATCGGCGGGCAGCTCCTTGAACTCGGTGGCGGCCCGGCGTGCGCTGTGCACGCGCCACAGTTCGGTACCGGCCGGCAGGACGTGCCGGCGCGGCAGGGCCCGGACGGTCGGGGCGGGGATCATCTGGTCGGGCACGCCTCACCACTCCGGGGTCTCGGCCCAGGCGGCGGACCGCAGGGCGTCGTCCGCTCCGGTGCCCAGCAGCCGCGCCGGCGGGGCGTCGAGCCAGACGTTGGAGCCCAGCCACCAGTCGGCGGCGCCCCAGGGGTCCACCTCGGCGGAGAGCAGACGGTTGATCTCGATGACCACCGGGTACGGCGCACCGGATCCCGGGTCGAACTGGAAGGTGGGGATCAGTTCCACGTCGTTCTCGTCGGTCAGCAGGATGAGGTCATGGGCCTGGTCGGCGGCCAGGTCCACGGACGCGGCGGGTACGGCGGGTTCGGCGAGCAGCCAGGCATCGTCGGCGTCCGGGCGGTACGGAGCGGTGTCTCCGGGGGCCGGTTGGGCGGTGTCCCCGGTGCCGTGCGGGCCGTCGGTCGCGGGGCGGACCGCGGTGCCGGCCAGGGCCGCCGGGCCGTGGCCGGGGGTGCCGAGCACGTCCGTGCGCAGCGCCAGGAGCAAGGGCAGCAGCTGGGGATCCGGCGGTGCCGCCGCCCCGGGTCGGAAACGCACGCCGGGCGGGGTCAGGGCCTCCCGGGCGGGGTGACTTGGCGGGGCGAACGGCTTGATCAGTTCGCGCAGGTCGCGGGCGGCGGCCACGGGGTCGTCCTCGGCCTCGGCCAGGATCTCCCACAGTTCCTCGCGCGCCGCCGGGTCCAGTCGCCCGGACAGGTCCGCCCAGTGCCGGTGGATCGCCTCGACGGCCGTGGCCAGGAACGATGCGCCCTCGTTGCGGTTGGCGGCCAACGCGACACCCCCTCTCCCCGCTGGTCACCGTAACAGCGCGGAGACGAAGGGGAGTTGAGATCGCCGAAGGGGATCCGGGGGCGGGGCGGGTGAGGCATCATGGGTACCTCGCATCGCCCGCGGAAAATCGGTGCACGTCGTCAGGTACCCGCCCCACGGGCTCCGGGCACCGCCCTGCATCGACCGTGCGCCCGTCCCGGGCGGTTCACCTACGGCCCTGGGGGAGGGGCAGTGAGCAACTCCGCGGCATACCGGTGGTCCTACGTGGACGTGGAAGCCGAACGGCGCCGGGAACTGCGCGCCCAATTGGCGCAGGAGACCGCCCGCGCCCGCGAACTACAGGAACAGGCCAGGGCACTGCGCCGGGTGCACCGCACCGCGCCGGTCGACGTGCCCGTCGTCACCGTGTCGTCGCAGGCCGGCTCCGAGGAGCTCGGCACGGCGCTGGAGTCGGCCCGCCGGACCAACCAGCGGGCCGAGGCCGAGCTCGGCCGGGCCGCCGCCGGCATCTGGTCCGTCCCACCCGAACGGAGCGACCGCCCGGCGACGCCTCCGCCCGCTGCCCGGCAGCGCGCCGCGCAGGAGGCGGAGCGGGCGCGCCAGGAACGCAGCGCACAGGTCAGGGCGGCGGCGCTGGTGGAGGCCGAGGCCCTGCTGCACCGCGACGGGCCCGCCTGCGAACCGGCCGACCTGCCCGGCTTCGCCCGCCGCCTGGAGGCGCTGCGCCGGGCGGACAGCCCTGAGGCGGCCCGCACACTCCTGGCCGATCTGGGGGTCCTGGTGCACAAGTCGGCGCTGCGGCAACGGGCCGCCGCCCGGACCGCCGCGCTCCGGGCCCGGCTGCTCGACCGCCTGGCGGATACCGAACCGACGGACCGGCAGCGGCTCGCGGCGGCCGTGGCCGAGGCACCCGACCCGTCCCACCTCCAGGACGAGGTGGAGCAGGCCGTGCAGCGCGCGGATGCGGCCCGGTACCGCTCCGCCGTCGCGGACACCGTGATGCAGGTGCTGCGCCAACGCCACTACGCCGTGGGCGAGGACTTCGCCGACCTGCTCGCCGCGGACGGCAGCGTCATCGTCCCGTTCGGCGCCGCGGCCGGGGCGCCGGGCACCGGCTCGGTCCCCGAGGGCTACGGCCTGCGGGTCGCGCTGCCCGCCGACCGGCCCGGCCTGACCACCGCGCTGGTACGCGCCCCGCAGGTCGGCACGGACGACGGCGGCAGCGTCGCGGACCCGGGAGCGGAGACCGACGACCGGGTCCAACGCTGGTTCTGCGACGACCAGTTGCCGGGTATCGAGGACGCGATCCGCGGCCACGGCGTCGGTCTGGACCGCACCTCCGCGCTACCGCCCGGCGTGCGGCGCACCGTGGTGGTCCCCGACGCCCCCTGGCCCGAGACCGGACGCGCCCGCGACGACCGTACCCATGACGACCGCACCCACGACCGGACGACCGGCGACCGGACGGCGGAGGACCGTGCGGCCGGCGATCGCGCACCGGCCCGGCGTCCGGCGAAGAAGGCCACGCCGCCGCGGACCACCGCGTACCCACAGGAGCGGCAGCGTGAGCGCTGACACCCCCACCCCGCTCCACAAACCCGACCCGCCGCCCTCGGAACCCGCACCACCCCCGGCCCCGGCCTGGATCCGGGAACTGGACATGGCACTCGCGGTGTACCCGCAGATCCTGCTGACCGGCAACGTCCGCGACCAGTTCCTGCTGCCCGAGGACGGCGACGGGGGAGTGGCCCTGCCCGAGCCGGACCGCCCCCTGATGCCCTACAGCCTGGAGGACATCGTCGAATCCGTCTGCCGGGCGCGCGGCTACGGCGCCCTGGCCCGGCAGGACAACGTGATCGACCGGGTGGTCGCCTGGCGGCTCACCGACGGGTTCACCTTCCCGCCGGCCCTGCGCCGGATGGCCGAGGAGGACGCCCGCACCGAGCGGGACCGCGCCCGGCGGGAGGACGACGGACCGGACGCCGAACAGGAGGCGGACGAGGACGACGACACCGAGGCCGGCACCGCCCGGCTGCGCGAGATCATCATCGGCACGGTCCGGCACACCGGCCCGGCCATCGGCCTGATCGTCCCCTACACCGACCGGCTGGGCTCCTCGCGCGGCCCGGTCGCCGGCCAGGCGGCGCGACTGCTGGCCACCGTCGAGGAGTTGGGACACACCGCGCGCCCGGTCGCCGGCGACGGGGGCGTCACGCCGTACAACACCCTCTTCTGGGTGGTCGAGAAGCAGGAGGACCTGCCGCTCGAATTCGCCATCGGCAGCCGCGCGCTCCGCGTGATCACGGTGCCCGAACCACCGCACGACCAGCGCCGCGAAGCCAGCCGGTACGTCGTCGAACGGCTCGCCGCCCGCCGCACGCGCGAGGGCGGCGAACCGGTGGCGGAACCCGAGCGGGCCCGGGCCACCGAAGCGTTGGCCCGCTCCTCGTACGGCCTCGGGGTCGGGGAGATCCTGGCGGTCGGGCGGATGGCCGCCGACCGGGGGTTGCCACTGGCCCGCCTGGACGAGGCGGCCCGGCTGTACCGGGTGGGCGTACTGGACAACCCCTGGGCCACCCAGGCGGTGCGCGAGAACATCCTCAACGGCGAGGACTACCTCAACGCCCAGGTCATCGGCCAACCGCACGCCGTACGGCGCACCGTGGAGATCTTCATGCGGTCGGCCGCCGGACTCACCGGCGCGCAGTCCGCCAGCTCGCCCAGCAGACCGCGCGGCACGCTGTTCCTGTCCGGCCCCACCGGCGTCGGCAAGACCGAACTCGCCAAGGGCGTCGCGAAGATGATCCTCGGCGAGGACGCCCGGCCGATCCGCTTCGACATGAGCGAGTTCGCCGAGGAACACGCCCGGGACCGCCTCATCGGGGCGCCGCCCGGCTTCGTCGGGCACAGCGCCGGCGGCGAGCTCACCAATGCGGTCCGCGCGCACCCGATGAGCGTCCTGCTCTTCGACGAGATCGAGAAGGCCCACCCGCGGCTGTTCGACCTGTTCCTCCAGATCCTGGAGGACGGCCGACTCACCGACGGACAGGGCGCCACCGTGCACTTCACCGAATGCGTCCTGATCTTCACCTCCAACCTGGGCGTCGCCGCACAGGTGGTGCGCTCCTCGGCGCAGCGCACCGCCCCCACCGGCGGTACCGGCGGCGACGCCGGCGACAGCGGTGGTGACGCGGAGAGCAAAGAAGCGGAGGAGGCCAAGCGAAAGCCCCGGCTCACCCGGCACGACAAGCCCGAAATGGTGCGGGAGGCGCTGCGCTCGGCGTTCGACACGTTCTTCAACGACCACATCGGCCGGCCCGAACTGCGCAACCGGTTCGGCGACAGCTTCGTCCCGATGGACTTCATCCAGCCCGAATCGGTGCCGCTGATCCTCAACAAGTCCCTGGAATCGGTGATCGCCCGCGTCCGGGAGGTGCACGGTGCCGAACTCACGGTCGCCGACGACCCCTGGGAGGTGCTGCGCGTCGAGGCCGCCGGCCGCCTGGACCACGGCGGCCGGGGCGTGGTGACCGCCGTCGAATCGGCGCTGGTCAACCCGCTGTCCCGGGAGCTGTTCCACCAGCCGGCCCGGCGCGGGGAACACCTGGAGGTCGAAGCCGTGGAAGGCGAGGGCGAGGCGTACACGGTGCAGGTGCGGCGATGGAACTGACGGGGGAGACGCTGCGGGTGTCCGACGTCCTGGGGCCGATCACCACCCTCGGGCCGGGCCGCCGCCTGGGCGTGTGGGTGCAGGGCTGTCCGCTCGCCTGTGCCGGGTGCATGTCCCGGCACACCTGGGATCCGCGCGGCGGCCGGGACGTCGGCGTCGGGCAGCTCGCCGCGCTGTGGCGCCAGGGGCTGGCCGACGGCTACGACGGGCTGACGGTCAGCGGCGGCGAACCACTGGAACAGCCCCGGGCACTGGCCGCGCTGCTGGCCGCCGCCGACCGGGTACGCCGCGAAGCCGGACGCCCGGACGCGGACCTCCTGGTCTACACGGGCCGGGAGGACGCCGAGATCACCGCCTCGCCGCAGGCCGTCGCGGCCCTCACCCACGCGGACGCCGTCATCACCGGGCGGTACCGCGCGGGCGAACCGACCCGGCTGGTCTGGCGCGGCTCCGCCAACCAGCGGCTGGTGCCCCGCACCCCGCTCGGCCACCGCCGCTACGGCCCCCATCTGAGCCGGCTCGCCGACCGGCCCGAGCTACAGGTACGGGTGACCGCCGACGCCGTCCACCTCATCGGCGTCCCCCGCCCCGGCGAACTCAGCTCACTGGAACGGGACTTGGCGGCCCGCGGAGTGACCTTCCAGGAGAACTCATGGCGACCGTGACCACCCGATACCGCTGTCCCGTGACGCCGGACGCCTGCCCGACGTCGCCCCGGCGCGGCTTCTGCCCGGTACACGAGTGGGAGCGACTGGTACCCGAACGCACCTTCCTCGCCGCCGAGTTGGAGGAGGAAGCAGTCGATCCGGCGGGCGATGCGGTGGACGAGCCGGCGGCCGGGGAGGCGACCGGGCACGAGGCCGGGGGCGCCACCGGTCCGCCGGTCCGACTCGCCCTGGTACTCGCCGGGGCGTTGGTGCCGGTGCGCGACGAGGGCGGGGCACCGACGCTGCTCGGCCGCGACGCCCCCGACTGCGCGCACGTACCGGAGCTGTCCGCGCTCGACCAGATCTCCCGCGCACACGCCGAACTGTCCTGGCACGCGGGCCGGCTCCTCCTCACCGACACCGGCTCAGCCAACGGCACCTACGTCGACGACGAGAGGATCACCGGCCCCACCCAGATCTGGCCGGGTAACCACCGGCTCCGACTCGCTCGGGACGTCGAGGTGACCCTCGTCGCACTCGACGAGTTCGGTGCGCCCTGCTGAACAGCACCACGACCCGCCCCCGCACGCACCCGGCACCGCGACGCCGGAACGAGGAACCCTCATGGCCGACACACCGACCGAAGACCCAGCAGGCGACGCCGGGACGCCCCACAAGCGCCCGAGCCCACCGACCCGCAAACAGCACCGCGACCCCGCGCCCCCGAAGCCGGCGAGCCCGCCGCCCCGCGCCCAGGGCCCGGACGCCGCGGGCCGACCGAGCCCGCCGACCCGCCACCAGGACCCGGACGCCGTCCCACCCCGCCCCACGAGCCCGCCGACCCGCGCCCAATACCCCGAAGTCGTCTCCCCGGACGCCCCCACCCGCCCCACCCCGCGCCGCACCGACCCGCCCACCCGCCGCGAGGCCGGCAACACCGCGCACCGCGAGTTCCCATCGGGCCTGCGGGACCGCTACGAGCCCCACGGCGTCGCCGGCGCCGGAAGTGAGGGCACCGTCTGGCACGTGCGGCGGCTGGCGGACGGCTCCGACGCGGCGGTGAAGGTCGCCCACCCGGGCCAGGCCATGGACATGGACACCCTCGAACACCTCGCGACACCGGAGTTCCGGCGCCACGTGCCCCGCATCCACGACTTCGGGGAGATACCGGTCGGCCCCGCCGTATGCGGCTGGGTGGCGATGGAGTACCTGCCCACGGCCCTCGACGACCACCTCACCCGCCAACTGCGCGGCGGCCAGCGGCGCGACGACCACACCCGAACCGAACACACCGTCCGCGAACTGGCCGACCTCCTGGACTTCTGGCAGACCCGCATCGACCGCAACCCACTGGACCTCAAGCCCGCCAACATCCTGGTCAGGGAACGGCCCGACGGCGCACCGGAGTTCGTCGTCGCGGACTTCGGCGGTATCGCCAAGTTCACCGCGAGCCAGAGCTACCGCGACTTCCAGATCACCGCCCTCTACATGGCGCCCGAACAGATCGTCCACCAGAACCTCAAGGCCACCCCCTGGTGGACCCTCGGCCTGGTGCTGTACCAGGTGTTCACCGGCCGCCCGCTGTACGTCCTCGACGACGACGCCCGGATCACCGACGAGGCATGGACCCGGGGACTGATCCTGCACAGCGAGGTCGACCTCAGCGCGGTCACCGACGCCCGGCAGAACCTGCTGCTCCAGGGCCTGTTGACCAAGGACCCCGACGACCGGTGGACCGCGGCCGAGATCCACCGGTGGCTCAAGGGCGAGACCCCGGACGTCGTCCGGCCCTCCGCTCCCACCGCCCCGACCGCCGCCCGACACGCCAACCGGCCGATCACCTTCCGCGGCCAGGCCCACCACGAAGCCGAGAGCCTGGCCGCCGCCATGGCCCAGCATTCGGAGGCGGCCGCGAAGTGGCTCATGAAGGAGGGCGGGCCGCGCCTGGCGGCCTGGCTGCGCGAGGACCTGTCGGACACCGCCTACGACAGCGAGCAACTGCTCACCCTCAACCGAGGCCGGGACGGGCAGCGGCTGATCCGTGCCTCGGTCGCCGCGCTGGCCTTCGTCGCCGTCTTCGCGCCCACCGCGACCCCGCAGTACCGGGGGCGGCGCGTGGACGCGGAGGGCATCGCCCGGATCGCCCAGGGCGGCGAGGCGGTCGGGTTCGTCGAGGAACTCCTGGCCGCCTCCGTTCCCACCGTGGCCGCCGGCTTCGTCTGCGGCCACGAGCAGTGCACCGACGGACGCTGCCAGGTGCTGCTCACCCTCGCCGACGAACTGCCCCGCACCCTCGACCGGATCCGCACCGAGGCCGGCACGCTCAAGCGCCGCGGCGACCACAGCACCGACGGCGCCCTGAACACCTACGAGACGAACTTCGCCTACGGCCTGGCCGCGGCCCTGATCGTGCACCCCGGAAACCGCCGGCGGGCCCTGGTACCGCTGGCCGGGCTGCCGGGCGTACTCGCCCCGCTGGCCACCAAGGCGCCGGTGGCCCTCCTGGTGTTCCTCGCCCACTTCAGCGCACTGCGCCACCAGGCGCTCGCCGTGCTGCGCCGCCGCAAGGAGGACGCCGGATTCCTCCGGAGCTGGGCGGACCTGCACCGCCGGGCGGCAGGCGGGGACCCGGCCACCGTGCCCGGGCGGGCGGCCCTGGTCGCCGCCGCCGCGCTCCTGCCCCGGGTGCTGCGGGCCGACGCGCTCGGCACCGACCACCAAGTGACCCTGCGCGAGTGGTGGTCGGCCTCCCGGATCCCCCTGGCACAGCGGCTGATCGCCGCCGCCACCCTGTGCACCCTGTTGTGGCTGCTGATCTGGTCCGGCGCGGTGTTCCGGTACGTCTACGACACCGACCTCGGCTGGGCGGCGCTGTGGCCCGGCGACACCCTGATCGTCCCGCTCACCCGCGCCGCTAACGCCGCCATCGCGACCCAGGCCGGACTGTGCGCGGTGGCGCTCGCCGGTGCGCTGGCCTTCGCGGCGGCCCCCGCCAGGCTCAACCGCCCCCTGCTGCTGGCCGTCGCGCTCCTCGCCGGCTACCTCGGCTACGCCCGCCCGGACCTCCCCCCGCTCGACCTGCTGCACCTGGGCGACGACCTGGCGGAACGACTGCGCCACCTGGAGGGCGGCTGGCGCAGCGGGAACGGCCTCGTGGCCCTCGTCATCTTCCCGCTGGGATGCGTGGCGTTGGGCGTCTTGGCCCGTTGGCTGCTGGGACAGGCCCGCACGGCCGAGGAGACCCAGGCCGGACTGCGCCGCGAACGGGCGGAGCGGCGGCGGGTCCGGGCCGGGCTCCCCGCGCGCCCGCACCACAACGTCCGGCAGTGGCGGACCGGCGCGGACGGCACCCGGGACCGCGTCCAGTTCGGCCTGGCCGCACTGCTGACCCTGGTCACCGTGTTGTGGGCGGCCGTCGAGATCCGGGTCGCCCTCCTCAGCGGGGAACACCGCACCCTCGCCTCGTGGGGGACCGGTCAGCAGGGCGCCTCCTACCAGTCGCAGTACCTGCTGGTCTGCGCCGCGATCTGTGCCGCGGCGGCGCTGTGCCGGCCGGCGGGCGCCCGCCGGGTGTGGGGGTGGGCCGTCGTCGCCGTCACCGCACTCGGTCTGCTTCCGCCGCCCGTTGAGCCGGCCCAGGCGCTGAGCGTGCCCGTACTGCACGACCTCTTCACCGGCCTCGCCGCCACCTGGGGGCACGGGGCGTTCTGGGCGGCGCTGCTGCTCGCCCTGCCGCTGAGCGTGTACGCGGGTGGCTTCGCCGTACGCCGCACCCGGCGTGCCGCGCGATGACGCCGCCACCCGCGCCCACCCCACCGGAGCCCGCGCCCGGTACCGCGACGTCCGCTCCGCCGGATCCGACGCCCGGTACCGGGCCGCTCCCCCTGCTCGACCTCGCCGAGCAGCTGCTCGAACACCACGACGCACAGGAGCGGCCCGAGGAAGCGGGCCGTGCCTGGAACCGCTGCCGCGCGGTGCTGCACGGAGCCCGCGACGCCTTGGAAGCCCAGGGCGCCGCCGCCGACCCGGACGCCCTGGCCCGGGCCCGGTACCTGCTCGGCCTGACCCTGTCGGTGGGGTACTGGCAGGCCACCGGCGGCCGGGCGGACGCCTACGGCATCGACGACACCTGGACGCTGCGGGAGGACGCGGCGCGGCTGCTGGCCCTGAGCCGGGCCACCCTGCCCGACGACGCCCCGGCGTACCCCACCGCATGCCTACGCCTGGGACTGCTCCTGCACGACCGGCACGAGGCCCCCGGCCAGGACGCCGCGTCGCCCGCGCACACCGCCCACCACGACGACCTGGACGAGGCCCTGGCCGCTTTCCAGGAGGGGTTGCCGCTCCTCGACGAGGCGCCCCACCCGGGAGTGTTCGTCACTTACGCCTGCGCGCTCGCCGACCGCTACGACCGCGACCGCGTCGCGGACGACCTGCGCGACGCGGCGGCCCTGCTGGCGGAACTCCTCGACGCACTCCGCCCGCCCGGCCGGCAGCCCGCGACGGACGGCGCCGGCTCCTGGGCGGACGAGGCCGACCAGTTGGAGATCGAGGCCCGCATCCGGCTGATCCGGCTCCTCCAGGAGTCCCCGGAGCCGGCCGACGCCGAACGGGCCGGCCACCACCTGGAGTTGCTGGCCACCACCGCACCCCACGACCACCCCGCCCGGATCTTCGCCAGCGGGCACCTGATCGACGCCTACCAGCAGCGGGGCGGCGGATCGGTACGGCCGGACGACGAACCCGCCTATGTCGCCCGGCTGCGCGATCTGCACCGGCTGCTCGACCCCGACGACCCCGACCACGCCCGTGCGACGGTCATGCTGGGCGGCGCACTCGTCGAGCGGCAGCCCCCGGGCCGTACGCCGCCCCCCGAACTGCACGAGGCGGTCGACCTGCTGCGGACCGCCCTCACCCGACTGCCCCCGGACGACGCCCTGAGCCCGCCCGGCCACGCCCTCCTCGGCAGCGTGTTGAGCTTCCTACAGGAGCACCAGCCCGAGCGGTACGACCTCACCGAGGCCCGGCACCACCTGGAACGCGCCCTCGACGGCTACCCCGCCGACGACCCGATGCGCGGCAACCTGCTCCACCACCTCGCGCACGCCACCCTCGTCGACGACCGTGCCACCCCCGACCTGGACGGCATCGACCGCACCCTGGCCCTGCTGAACGAATCGATGCGGATGCCGTCCCCCACGCCCGGTTTCGGCTCCCAAGCACACGGCGCGTACGCCGCCGCGCTCAGCCAGCGGCACGCCCTGTCCCACTCCGCCGACGACCTCGGCGCCTCGCTCCGCCACCTGACCGCCGCGTTCCGGCAGACCCCCGCGGACGACCCGAACCGGATCGTCTACCTGCAGAACCTCGCCGTCGGCCTCTACCAGCGCTATCTGGCCGGCGGCGACCTCCAGGACCTGCACACCGCCCACCACTACCTGAACGAGGTCAACGCCGTCCTGGCCGGCGGCACCGTCGCGCCCGACGTCCGGCACCTGGTCGAGCGGGACCGCCCCCACCTCGAACACGGCCTGGCGCAGCTCCAGTTCGCCCTCGCCTTCAACTCCCGCAACGCGCAGGCGATGACGGCGGCCATCGCGGTACAGCGCCGGGTGCGGGACGCCCTCGCCCCGGACGACCCCTGGCGCCTGCCGTTCGAAGCGGACTACGGGCTGATGCTGCTGGTGTACTCCTTCTTCGGCGGCACCCCGCGGGACCGGATCGACGGCCTCCTCCTCATGGTCGAAGCCGTCGAGTCCCTGCCCACAGAGGACCCGCACCGCCCCCGACTCCTGCTGCGGACCGCCGGCGCCCTGCTGATGACCTCCGCCACCCCCTACCGCGCCCGCGGTATCGCCGCGGCGGAGAAGATGCTCCAGGACACCCTGGCGGCCGTCGTCCCCGAGAGCCAGGAAGGGCTCCGGGCCAGTGCCCTGTACGCGCTGCTGCTCCACCACCGCTTCCGGCACACCGGCGCCCCCGGCGACGCCGACCGCGCCGTCGAGGTGGCGCAGGCCGCCCGTGACCGGATCCGCACCCGCGCCCCGTCCCCGGTGAGCACCCTGCTCGGCAACGTCCTCGCCGATGCCCTACGGGCCCGCTCGGCCCCCGGGGACGCCGCCGCCGCCCGACGGACCGGCATCGCCGCGCTCCAAGAGGCCGCCACCGTCGTCCTGCTCCAGGCCGCCGCCGAACCGGCCCTCCAGATGGCCCGCACGGCCGCCGACCGGGCGTTGCAGATCGCCCGGTGGTGCCTGGCCGACGGCGACCTGCCCGGGGCCGTCGAAGCGCTCGAACTGGGCCGCGGTCAGGTCCTGCACGCCTCCATCACCACCGCCGACGTCCCCGCGCTGCTGCGCGCGGCGGGCCGCGCCGACCTCGCCGACGAGTGGGAGGGCCGGGCCGGCCGACGCCGGGCACCGGCCACCCCCGACCTGGGGGCACTCCTGGGCGGCGAGGGCGCCCTCCTCGGCACCCTCGCCGAAGGCGCCGAACCACCGCTCCCGGACGACCTGCGGCACCGCGCACTCACCGCCCTCGCCCAGTCGGACGCGGGCACCGCACTGACCACCGCACCCACCCCCGACGCCATCGCCGCCACCCTGCGGGCCGCCGACGCCCGTGCCCTGGTCTACCTGCTGCCACCCGGCGGCGCCGGCTCCCTCTCCGCCGAAGTGGCCGGCAGCGGTGCCGCCGTCATCCTCACCGACGACGGACGGCTCGACACCCTCGACCTCGGCCTCCTCCGCCCCCAGGGCCTCCAGCACCTCCACACCTACCGGGAGGCACACCGCCACCGCCAGAACGCCCTGGCACAGCTGCCGCACGATGACCCCGAACACCAGGTAGCGCACGCCCGTTGGCAGGCCGCACTCCAGGAACTGTGCGACTGGGCCGGGCCCACGGTGATGGGGCCGCTCACCCGCGCACCCCTGATCCGCGCCGCCGGCCCCGAACCCCACCTCGTCCTGGTCCCGTTCGGCGAACTCGGCGGCATCCCCTGGCACGCCGCCCTGCTCAGCAGCGGCCTGCGCCACGGCGGCCGCCCGGTCCGCGCCGTCGAACGCCTCACCCTGTCCTACGCGGCGTCCGCCCGCCAGCTCCAAGAAGTCCTGGGCCGCCCCCGCCTGCCCCTGCACACCGCGCCGGCCATCGTCGGCAATCCGGACGACTCCCTCCCCGGCGCCGCCAGCGAGGCCCGCCAGATCCACGCCGCCCTCTACCCCCAGGGCCTCCTGCTGGGCAAGGTGCGCGGCGCCGACGGTCCCGGCACACCCACCGACATCCTGGCCGCCCTCCCCGGCCGCGAACGGGCCGGCGCCTCCGTCCTCCACCTGGCCTGCCACGCCTTCCCCTCCGCCAGCTCACCCCTGGACGCCCACCTCGCGCTCGCCCCCGATGGCGCGGGGGGCAAAGAGGACGCCGGTCACCTGTCGGTCCGGGAGATCCTGCACCAGGCCCAAGGCCGCCCACCCGGCGCGCCGGGCGGCCTGGTGATCCTCGACGCCTGCGTCAGCGACCACACCGCCGGCGACTTCGACGAAGCCCTGACCCTCTCCACGGCGTTCCTCGCCGCGGGTGCCACCGGCGTCATCGGCTCACGCTGGGAGGTCCCCGACGGACAGACCGGCCTGCTGATGTACGTCCTCCACGACCACCTCCGCGGCGGCGCCACCCCCGTCCGCGCGCTCCGCCAGGCCCAGTTGTGGCTGCTGGACCCCGCCCGCCGCATCCCCCCTGACATGCCGCGGCGGGTGGCCGACATCCTTGACGACGGCGATCCGGCCGCCCTGGAACTGTGGGCGGCATTCGCCTGTCAGGGACAGTGACCGGATCGGTCACCACACCAGAGGGGGAGGCACCATGGACGCGGCCGTAGCCGGCCTGCTGGCAGCGCTGGTGGGCGTGGGCGGCACCCTGGGTTCGGCCTGGCTCACCCAGCGCCGCAGCGACGCCGACCGACGCGAGGAACGGGAACACCTCGAACGCACCCGCCGCGCCGAACTGGCCGCCCAACACACCCAAGACGGCCTGGCCGCCCGCCAGTCCACGTACACGGCGTTCAACGCCGCCGCCCGGAACTACCTCGCCTGCCTCAACGACCACGCGCACGCCCTGCAACGGGACCCCGTCGAGCCCGACGAGACGCTCGACGCCATGGAAACCGCGCGTATCGAATTCCGCCAGCGGTACGCCGAGGCGCAAATGGTGGTGCCGGACACCGTGTTGGCCGAGGTACGCCGGGCCAACACCGCCCTGGGCGGGATCTACGGCATCCTCGTCCGCCTCACCCGTGGAGCCGCGGCCGACGGCGACACCCTCGGCACCGCCCGGAACCGGATCAAACAGAGCTGGCGGGTGCTGTCCGACATGCGGGCGACCATGCGAGCGGACCTGAGGGTGACCGGCCCGTCCCACGAATGACCGTTCGCGAAGGGTGCGCGCCTTGTGCGGCGGGACATCCTGCCCGGCTTCCGCGTCCGAACTCCTCGCGATGCACGGGGCCGACCCGAAAGCCGTGCGCATTCCGGCGCCGGTGTAGCCGGAGCACGGTCTCGCCGCGAGGCTGATTCTCTTACCAGGCACTCGACCCAAGAATTACTAGAATAGTCAACTGAAGCTCAAAAACCGGTACCGCGCCCGGCCGAAAAGCTACGTGGTGAGGCACGTCACCGTGCATAGTGGAACCGGTTGGATGCGTAGGGCATCCAGTGCGATCCCGGTTGGTAAAAATACCGTTTGCGACCCCACCGTGCGTTAGTCGGCACTTCGGCCATGACATACCATCACTGAGCGAAGTACCCAGCGCGGAAAGGTGCGCAGGAACGACCCTGACCGGGTTTTCCCACACCACCCGTCGCTGCCCCCACCTCATGAGCTGGTGCCGCACACCCCGCGGTACCGGTTCTTCGGAATGCGAAAAACAGGAATGCAATGCCCGTTCAACAATTAACGGAACTCATACGCTTCGTGCGTCGCAACTCACCCTTCTATCGGGAGCTCTACGCCGGCCTCCCGGACCGCCTGGACGAGTTGACGGACTTGCCGGTCGCCCCGCACGACGCATTCTGGCGAGCCAACACTCCCCGCAACAACAGCCTTTTGACCGGACCGCTCGACGAGGCGGTGGTTTTCAAGAGCGGCGGCACGACCGGCGCGCCGAAGTTCTCCGTCTATACCCGGGAAGAATGGCGGGAATTCACCTCCGCGTTCGGCAGTGGACTCGTCGAAGCCGGGCTCCGCCCCGGACACCGGGTCGCCGACCTCTTCTACGCAGGTGAGCTCTACGCGAGCTTCACCTTCATCCTGGACTCCCTCCACCGGGCACCCGTCGCCAACGTCCGGCTGCCGATCGGCGGCGCCGCACCGCTCGAATCGACCGTGCACACGCTGACGGAATTCGACGTCGACGTCATCGCCGGCACCACCACGACACTCTGCGGCCTCGCCGACCACCTCGTGCGGAACGGGCGTCAACTCCCCGACGTGCGGATCCTGTTCTTCGGCGGCGAGGGACTCTTCGACGACCAGCGGCCGCTGCTCCGCAAGGCGTTCCCGCATGCGGAGGCCCGCTCCATCGGCTACGCCGGTGTCGACTCCGGGCTGCTCGGACAGGCCGTCCCGGGGGCCGACCCCCGCGTCCACCGCGCGTTCACGCCGTACACCGTCGTCGAGATCCTCGACGAGCACACCGGTGAGCCGGTCACCCGCGAGGGCGTTGCCGGCCGCGTCGTCGTCACCGACCTGCGCCGACGGCTGATGCCGATCATCCGGTACCCCGTCGGCGACCGGGCGGAGTGGACCGATGCCGCCGCCGGGCACTTCCGCATCCTCGGCCGGGCCGAGGAAGGCGTGCGCATGGGCGCCGTGTCCCTCTACACCCAGGACGTGTACGACCTGGTGCGCGCCGCCGACCCGACCGGCCGGGTGATCGGCACACAACTCGTGGTGCGCCGCTGGGACGGTCGGGACGGACTGGTCCTGCGGCTGGCGGTGGACGGAGACCCGACCGCCGATGGTGCCGGGGGCCCGAGTGAGCTCGGACACCTCGCCGCCGCCATAGCCAAGGAGATCCTCGCCGCCCGCCCGATGTACGCCGAGGAAGTCGACGCGGCCCGCATCCACCCGATCGCCGTGGAGTGGGTCCGGCACGACGAACTCGTCGTCAACGCGCGCACCGGCAAGCTGATGCGGGTCATCGACGAACGGCCGCACTCATGACCGCGACCTCGACCCCGCGCCGTCTCCCGGTGGTCCTCCGCAATCGGGCCTTCGGCGCCGTCTGGGTCGCACAGGTCCTCACCCAGGCCGCGGGCCGGATGTTCCAGGTTGGCGTGGTGTGGTGGCTGGTCGGCCACGCCATCGGCGGCGAAGGCGACCGCGGCCTCGCTTCGGGGGTGTTCCTGGCGGTGAGCACGCTGCCCGCGGTGGCGCTCGCCCCGCTGGTGGCCTCCGTCATCGCCCGCTGCCAGCACCGCACCGTGCTGGGTGCGTCGGCCGCCGTGGCGGGCCTGGTCGCCGCCGCCACCGCCGGATGGACGTACCTCGGCTCGCCGCCCATGGTGGTGGCCTACGGGGCCGCGCTGCTGCTGGCCGGCTGCCAGGCCCTCTTCGACCCGTGCCTGACCACCTCCGTTCCCGAACTCGTCGACGACGCCGACATCGAGGCCGCGACCGGGTTCGAACTCGCCACCCAGTCACTGGCCGGCCTGGCCGGCGGGCTGTTCGGACCGCTCGTGGTGGATGCCTGGGACCTGACGGGCATCGTCTCCGGGTGCGCCGGCGCGTACCTCGTCGCGGCCGGGTTGGTGGCCGTCACCCGCTTCCCCCGGGGCGGCGCGGCGCGGGACGGCGACGCCCCGGCCGACGGCGCACCGCCCCGGCGGACGCTCCGTCAGATCCTGGCGGACCACCCCTTCATCCGGCGGGTGCTGCTCTGCTTCGCCGCGGTCAACGTCTTCTCCACCGCCCTCTACATTGTCATGCCCCTGTATACGCGCGCCGTGCTGCACGCGCACGGTTCCACGGCGGCCGCATTGGAGACGGCACTGGGCATCGGCACCCTGCTCGGGTCGTTCACCGGCGCGCGCCTGCCCGGATCGGCCACCACCGTCGGCGGGGCCTGCCTGGCACTGCTGGCCGTGGCCCTCGGGACGCCGGGCCTGATCGCGGACCGCGGCGCGGTCGTCGGAGCGCTGGTCGTCGCGGGCTGGTGCGTAGGAGCCATCGGCGTGCGGTTCGTCGCACTGTTCCAACGACTGGTCCCGGCCGCGGACAAGCCCGGCTTCTTCGCCGTGATGCAGGCCCTGCTCGGCGCGACCTTCCCGCTGTCCTCCCTCCTCTTCGGCGCGCTCGGCGACCACCTGTCACCGCGGATCCTGTGCCTGATCCAAGCCGTCGGGCTCCTCCCGCTCGCCGCGGCGCTGTGGTGGACCGGACGACGCGCTGACGCACCGCCGGAGGCCGCCGAACGCGCACCGGCCGCGTCCGGCCCCGCCGCACCCACTCCCGCGCCCGCCGGCAGCACGCCGCTGGGGGAGGCCCGATGACCACCACCATCCGCCCCGCCGCACCCCAGGACATCGCCGAACTCCGGCAGTTGTACTTCGAGGTGTACGGCCACGGTTACCCGGTGGCCCTCGGCAGCGACCCGACCGAGATGCACCGCCTGATCACCGACCCGCACAGCCACTGGCTCACCGCACGCCGCACGGACACCGGCGAACTGGTCGGCTCAGTGGTCGTACAGACCGACCCGGGCAACCGCGTCGGCAAGCTCGTCGGCCTCGCGGTCCACCCACGCCAACGCCAGTGCGGACTGGCCGGCCGACTGACCGGCGCGGTCACCGCCGACGCCTTCGCCGCCGGCACCCTCGACTCCATCCACACCACCGTCCGCATGGTCACCCAGGCGCCGCAACGCGTCGTCGCCCGCAACGGATACCGTCCGCTGGGCCTGCTGCCCAACGCCGCCGACGTCTCCGGCTGCGAGACCCTGGCCCTGTTCGCCTGCTACGCCGAAGGCGTCCTCGAACGCCGGGAACAGGTGACCGCCGTTCCCCGGGCCCTGCTGCCCCTGCTGGAAGCGGCCGAGGAGAGCATCGGCATCCCCTGCACCGGGGTCCTTCCCCTGGCCGACGCGGACATCGCTCCGCCACTGCCGCACCCGGGCAACCCCCCGGCGACCGACCCGTCCCCGGGCGCCCTCCTGACCGCCCCCGTGGCCACCCGGCCCAGCACCCGTATCCCCATCGAGGTGATCACCGCACCCGGCTTCGTCCGCCGCCGCTTCCGCGACCTGTTCCCCGACCCCGCGGGCGCCTACTCCCCGCTGCGTACCCCGAACACGGTACTGACGACGCCGGACGGCGAGTTCGAGATCTACGCCGACCTCGATCCGGCGGCCAGCAGCTGTGCCCTCGTCGCCGTGCACCCGTACCCGTCGGCCGCCACCCGGGCCCTCGATTCGCTGATGACAGCGCTCACCCGGGCCGGCGCCGACTACGTCGAGACGCTGGTGCCGCTGTCCGACACCGCCGCACTGCACGCCTTCCTCTCCGCCGGCTTCGTCCCCAGCGCCGGCTACCCGGCCATGCGCCGGGTCGACGACCGCTTCCACGACTACGTCGTCCTCTCCCGCACCGACCGACAGATCGACTTCCGGACCACAGCCGTCAGCCCGCTGATCCAGCCGTACCTCAGCGCGTACCTGACCGCCTGGGCGTCGACCTACCTGCCCCAGCACGAGGTTGTCCGATGAACCCGCATCTCGCCCCCGTCGAGGTCCCCGACCCGACGGCCCTCGCCACCGTCCAACGCCTCTGCGACCTCCCGTCGCCCTACGCCACCGGCCCCGAGACCGACGCCCTGTTCGCCGCCGCGATGGCCGAGTCGCATGCCTGGCACGCCGAGCGCTCCCCGCTGTTCCGCGCCCTCCTCGACGACGCCCCGGAGGCTCCGGCGCCCACCGTCGGCGCGCGGACCCGCACCCCGCTCCTGCACGCCAACTTCTTCAAGCGCCACGAAGTGCTCTCCATCCCGCGCGACGAGGTCTTCCTGCACCTCACCTCCTCCGGCACCACCGGCCAGAAGTCGCAGATGTTCTACGACCGGTGGACCATCCGCGCCGCCCAGCGCATGGTGGCCCGCATCTTCGACCACTACGGGTGGATCACCCCCGACCAGCCCGTCAACTACCTCCTCTACAGCTACGAGCCGGCCCCCGAAGTGCGCCTGGGCACCTCCTTCACCGACAACTACCTCTGCGACTTCGCACCCGCCCGGCACACCACCCACGCCCTCCGGCACACCGGCACCGGCCACGCCTTCGACGTGCACGGCTGCATCGAAGCCCTCCGCCGCTACGTCGACGACGGACTGCCGGTACGGATCCTGGGCTTCCCGGCGTTCCTGCACTTCACCCTGGAACGCATGCGCGCCGCCGGCGTCCCGCCGCTCCAGCTCCCGCCGGGCTCCCTGGTCATCCTCGGCGGCGGCTGGAAGGGGCACGCCGACCGGCAGATCGCCAAGGAGGAGTTCTACGACGAGGTGACCCGACAACTCGGCATCCCCCAGGAGCGGATCCGGGACACCTACGGCTCCGTCGAACACTGCGTGCCGTACGTCGAGTGCACCCACCACCGCCTGCACGTGCCGGTCTGGTCCCGCGCCGCGGTACGGGACACCCGCACCCTGCAACCACTGCCGTACGACCGACCCGGCTACCTCCATCTGGTCTCCCCGTACATCACCTCGGTGCCGGCGCAGAGCGTCGTGATGGGCGACCTGGCCTCCCTGCACCCCGGGGACGCGTGCCCCTGCTCCCTGGACACCCCGTGGTTCACGATCCACGGCCGCGCCGGGGTGAGCCGCAACCGCAGCTGTGCGGTGGCCGCCGCAGAACTCCTGAAGGGAATGTGATGATCCGCGAACTCCACTTCTGGCAGGGCGAGTTCATCGGTGAAGCCGACGCGGCCGAACGTCTCGCCGAGCTGCCGGGCCTCGTCGAACGCGCCCTGGCGGAGCCGCTGTCCACCGAGACGGTCCTGGTCGCCTGCGACACCGTCAGCCGCGCCCTCCAGCAGCCGCACAGTGCCGTCCACACCCGACTCCTGGCCCAGCTGACCGGCCCCGGAGGCGCAACGCCGCCCGATCCCGAGGAGGCCGCAGCCACCCTCGCCGAGATCGCGGACGCCCTCGCCCGGCCGGCCCTGGAGCGCAAACTCCGGCGCGAACTCGGCGGCCCGCGCCCGGAACGGTTCACCCGCCCCGACGCCCGCGAGACCGTCTACGAGGCATGGGCCCCGGTCGGCCTGCTCGTCCACATCGCCCCCGGCAACGCCGCCGCGGTCGCCTCGCTGAGCGTGGTCGAGGGCCTCCTCGCGGGCAACATGAACGTGCTGAAGACCAGCAGCAGCGACACCGCACTCGCCCCGCACCTGCTCGCCGAACTGGCCGCCGCCGACCCCACCGGAGCCGTCGGCCGCCGGATCGTCGCACTGCGGTTTCCCTCCAGCCGCCAGGACCTGATGCGGTTGATGTGCGAGCCCGCCGACGCCGTGGCCGTATGGGGCGGCGAGGACGCGGTGCAAGGAGCCGCGGCCCTCATCCCGCCCGGCTGCCGGCTCGTCGAATGGGGCCACAAGATCTCGTTCGCCTACCTGACCCGCGAGGTCGTCACGGACCGGGCCGCCCTCGCCGCGCTCGCCTCCGACGTCTGCCGGGCCGAGCAGCAGGCGTGTTCCAGCCCGCAGGTCATCTACCTGGACGTCGAAACGGGCGGCGACGCCGAGGCCGCCGCCACCCGCGACGAACTCTTCGCCTTCGCGGAGCAGTTCGCCGCCGTACTGGACGAGGTCTCTGCCAAGTTCCCCGGCCCGTGGGGCGCGGCCGACGCGGCGGCGGACGGGACCGCCGGCCCTGACCGGACCACCATCACCGACCGGAATTCTCACGCTGACCGGATCGACAGCGCGGCCCGCGCCGACGCAGCCGAGCAGGCCGAGATCACCACCACCGAACTGGTCGCCCGGGCCGAGCAGCACCTCGGCCTGACCAAGGTCATCACCGCCGACGACGGGAGCTGGCGGGTCTTCGCCGACACCCGCCCGGCCCTCACCGCCTCCCCCCTCCACCGCACCATCTGGATCAAACCGCTGCCCCGCCGCGACATCCTCGCGACCCTGCGGCCCATGCGCCGCTACCTCCAGACCGCCTCCGTGGCCGGCACCCGCGCCGACATCGCCCAGCTGTCCCGCACGCTCATCACCGCAGGCGTCCAGCGGATCACCCCGCTCGGCGCCATGCTCGACAGCTACCACGGCGAACCCCACGACGGTGTCTACGCCCTCCAGCGCTACAGCCGACGGGTCAGCGTCCAAGCCACCGGCACGGAATTCGCCGCCACCCCGTGCCTGGACGACCTGATCGCACCCACCACCCCGCCCGCCGCACCCACCGGCCCCCTGATGGACAAGGCAGCGGCCCAGGCCCAACTGCGCTCGCTCGCACCGCACCACGCCCAGCTGTACTTCCGCAGCGGCGGAACCACCGGCGCGCCGGCCCTGTCGGTCTTCACCTGCGACGACTACGACACGCAGATGCGCGCGTCGGCGCACGGCCTGCTCGCCGCCGGCTTCGAACCGGCCCACGACCGCGCCGCCAACCTCTTCTACTGCGGCGGCATGTACGGCAGCTTCATCAGCTTCTTCTCCATCCTCGAACGTCTGGGCGCCACCCAGATCCCGATGGCCGCCGGCCCCGACCACGAGGCGATAGCGGAGGCCCTCGTCACGTACCAGGTGGACACCCTCTTCGGGATGCCGTCCTACCTGTGGCAGCTGTTCCACACCCAGGCCGAGCGGCTGCGGTCCTACGGCGGCATCCGCAAGGTGTTCTACGGCGGTGAGCACTTCACGGGCGAACAACGCCGCATCCTCACCGAAACCTTCGGCGTGGACGTCATCCGCTCCGCCGCCTACGGAAGCACCGACCTTGGCCCGCTCGGCTACCAGTGCACCCACGCCCAAGGCACGGAACACCACGTCCTGACCGACCTGCACACACTGGAGATCCTCGACCCGCAGGAGGACCGCCCCGTCCCCGAGGGCCAGCCGGGCAGGCTCGTCTTCACCACCCGCACCAGGGCGGGTCAGCACCTGGAGCGCTACCAGATCGGCGACCTGGGCCGCGCCGTCGACGGGGTGTGCCCCTGCGGTAGCCACACCCCGCGCATCGAACTCCTCGGCCGCTACGGCGAGGTGTTCCGCATGGGCACCTACCACTTCAACTACCGCCGCTTCACCCAGGTCGCCGAGGAACACCTCGGGTACCGCGGCGAGTTGCAGCTCGTCCTGACCAATGGGACCGGCCGCGAACACCTCACTGTCCGCCTCGACGAGCGCTACGCCCCCGAACCGGACACCGCCCGCACGGCACTGCTGGCCCACATCCCCGAACTCGGCTCCGCGGTCGGCCCGGAGGCCCTCCTGACCTGCACCGTCGATACCGCCCCCACCCTCGCCTTCGAACGCACCCCCACCAGCGGCAAACTCCGCACCGTCATCGACCGCCGCACTCCAACTGCCTGACCCCTCACCGACGCAGTGCCTGGGGGCTGTGGCATCGCGCCGCAGCCCCCAGTGCTGTGCATTGATCTCGCTACCGGTGTCCCGGGTCGGAACGCGTCGTCCGGTCGCGGGGTGATGTCGAAACGTGGCCAGATCGGCCCTCCGGATCGGAAACCGTTGCCCCGGCAAGGTTGACTGGTGTCCGCAAGGCAGTTCGTCCGCGACGAGGACGGCCACGGGGCCGGCCGGCGGACAGTTGCGATGTGGAGGCGGACATGGCGAACGTCGTGCTGGTGCACGGAGCTTGGAGTGACGGGTCGAGTTGGCAGGCGGTGATCCCCGCCCTCCAGGACGCCGGCCACCAAGTGCGTGCAGTCCAGCTGCCGTTGACCTCACTGGAGGACGACATCGCCTGGACGAGGCGGGAGATCGCCGCCCTCGACGGGCCGGTGACACTGGTCGGGCACTCCTACGGCGGGGCGGTGATATCCGGGGCCGCGCACGCCAACGAGCAGGTCGCCGCGCTGGTGTTCGTCGCGGCCTACGCCCCCGACACGTCCGAGACGAGCGCGGCACTGAGCAGGCGTGGTGCGAGGACCCCTGGCTCCGGTGCGATCCGGTTCGCCGAGGACGGCTGGACGAGCCTCGACAGTGAGCTGTTCGGGGTGGCGTTCGGCGCGGACCTGCCGGCGGCGACGACCCGGATGCTGGCGGCGGTCCAGAAGCCGACCCACGACACGTGCTTCTCCAGTCCCTCAGGGCGCGGTGCCTGGCACGATCTGCCGTGCGGCTACGTCCTCGCCCTCGACGACCAGCTCCTGGACCCCGGACTGCAACGATGGTTCGCCGAACGGACCGGTGCGAAGGTCACCGAACTGCGTTCCGGTCACTTCCCCCAACTCTCGCGTCCCGGTGACGTGGTTGCCGCCATCTGCGACGTGCTGCGGGCCGGATAGTCGACGGCAGTCGTCCGGCGCCGCACCAGCCAAACCAGCAGCACAACGGCCGCCGCCAGGGCGTACGCCGTGGTCCCCACCGCACCGTGAGCCTGGAAGGCCCGGGCCGTGACGTACGCGGCCGGGCCCGCCGCGGCGACGGCGAGCCATTCCCACCGGCCGTCCAGGGCGACCAGGCCGATCAGCAGCAGCGCGTACCAGGAGTAGCCGGGGGTGAGGAGCAGGAAGGCGGTTCCGGTCACCAACAGGGCGCCGCTCCAAGGGCGTTCGGGATCGCCGCGCCACAGGACGTAGCCGCACAGTGCGGCCAGGACGACCACCAGGACCGGCAGCGCCCAGGCATCCGGCAGGAGCAGCCGGAGCAGCGCGTACCGGCTGCCGGCGGACGCGTCGCCGTAGCCCTCTTCGCTGACGTATCCGGTGAGGTAGCCGAGGACGGAGCCGTGCGAGGTGAGCAGGTACGGGAGGTAGGCGAGGGCGAGCAGGGCGGCGGCGGGCAGCAGCACCGCCGCCGCGTCGCGGGGGCGGCGCACACCGGACAGGGCGCCCGGCAGGACCACGGCGGGCATCAGCTTGGCGGCGACGGCGGCACCGAGGAGCGTGCCGCCGCGCGCCCGCCGCAGCGCCACCGTGCCCAGTCCCGCCACGGTGAACAGCACGCCGACCACGTCCACGTGGGCGTTGTTGACGGCCTCGACGGGAACGGCCGGACACCAGGCCCAGAAGGCCGCGGTACGGGGATCTCCCCGACGGCGCAGGACCAGCAGCAGGGCCCCGGTGACGGCGACGGACAGCAGCGCGCCACCGACTTGGAGCGGCTTGAGTCGGGACCCTTCGGGGGAGAGCAGGTGCACGCCGTAGAAGTAGGTCTCCGCCAGAGGCGGATAGATGGTGTGCACGGTGGGGCGGTTCAGCCGGGTGCATTGGGGCGTGGTGGTGGGGGAGGGGAGACGTGCGCGGTCGGGGCCCGCGCAGGCGGCGCCGGTGGGGAAGAGCCAGGGGTCGCGGAGCGGGCTGAGTTCCGGGGCGGCCGGCGCGTAGTCGTAGGGGGAGGTACCGGATGCCTGGACGCGGCCGTCCCAGGCGTACCGGTAGGCGTCGGTGCTGGTGCGCGGCGGGGCGAGGAGCCCGGTGGCGGCCACGATCGCCGACCCGGCGAGGATCAGGGCGCCCGCCCGGCGCACCGGGGCCCGCCGCACGGCCCAGGCGGCGGCCGCGAACAGTGCCCAGCAGACGGCGTACCGCCAGGACAGCCCGGCGGGGTCGCGGCGGTAGCCGTCGTAGCCGACCGTCCACACCAGGGCGGCGGCGAGGGCGGCGGTCAGGGCGGCGGCGAGGAGGAGACGAGTACGCGGCTTGATCACGCTTGCAGCCTCGCAGCGGCGTCCGGCCGTGCCGAGGGCGCACGGCCCACCGTCCCTGTTTCGTAAGGAGTTCAAGGCCCTCGTACCGGCCTGTGGGCGGTGTGATGGGAGGCATGGAAACGTCACCGCGCCGCCCGCTGCACCGGCTGCTGTCCGCGCCCGCCCGCTCCGCTCCGCTGCACGATGCCCGGACCGCGACGGTGGTGGGCCGCTGGCTGGGTCTGGCCGTCGGCCTGTGCTTCGCCACCGGCCTGCTCAGCCACGTCCTCCAACACCCGCCGCACTGGCTGGTCGACCACCTGCCGAGCCGACCCGCGTGGGGCTACCGACTCACCCAGGGACTGCACGTGGCCAGCGGCACCGCCGCGCTGCCGTTGCTGCTGGCCAAGTTGTGGACCGTGTATCCGAAGCTCTTCGTGTGGCCGCCGGTGCGGTCCGCACGGCACGCCCTGGAGCGGATCTCGGTGGCGGTGCTGGTGGCGAGCGCGGTCTTCGAGTTGCTGAGCGGGCTGTTGAACATCGTGCAGTGGTACCCGTGGCCGTTCCCGTTCGTGCCCGTGCACTTCGCCGTCGGCTGGCTCCTCATCGGAGCGGTGCTGCTCCACATCGCCGTCAAGTGGCCGCAGATCAGCGACCATTGGACCCGCAACGCACCGGGAACGCGCGAGCTGCCGGCCGAGGACGGCCCGGACCGGCGGTCACTGCTGGCCGGACTGGGGGCGGCGGTCGGCGCCGTGACGCTGACCACCGTGGGCCAGTCCTTCACCCCGCTGGGCACACTGGACCTGCTCGCACCCCGCCACCCCGACCACGGGCCGCAAGGGCTGCCGGTCAACCGCACGGCGCGGGCGGCCGGCATCACCACCGTCGGCCCGGACTGGCGGCTGACCGTCGTCGGCCCCCGACCGTACGACCTGAGCCTGGCCGCCTTGCGGGCCCTGCCCCAGCACGATGTGCAACTGCCGCTGGCCTGCGTGGAGGGATGGAGCGTCTCGGCCCGCTGGACGGGAGTCCGGGTGCGCGACCTCCTCCAACACGCCGGGGCCCACCCCCACGCCCGGGTCCGCGTCGTCTCGCTGGAACGCCACGGCGCCTACCGGGTCACGGACATGGGCCCCACCTACGCCGCCGATCCGCTGACGCTGCTGGCGCTACGCCTCAACGGCCAGGAGCTCTCCTTGGACCACGGCCACCCCGCACGCCTGATCGCACCCAACCGCCCCGGAGTCCTCCAGACCAAGTGGGTCACCCGACTGGAGGTCCTGTGACCACGACACGGATCCGTTACGCGCTGGGCCTCCTGGGCGCGACCGGCATGGCGGTGGGCGTGCTCCTGGTCACGGGCACCGGGTGGGCGGGCCACGTAGTGCTCTGGTTGGCCGGGGCGGTGGCCCTGCACGACGGGGTGCTCGCGCCGCTGGTGCTGGGGGTCGGACTACCGCTCGCGGGCCGGGCGGGGCGACGGGGGCCCGGACCCGTTCGGGGTGCGGTGCGCGGTGCACTGATCGCCGCGGGCGCCCTGACCGCGGTGGCCCTGCCGGCCCTGCTCCGCCCCGGCGCCCCCGCCAACTCCTCGGTCCTGCCGCTGGATTACCCGCGCGGATGGCTGGTGTCGGTACTGGCCGTAGCGGCCGGTACCGGGGCCCTCGTCGGGGTGCGGCTCCTCGTGCGGCGGCGGACGGTTCAGCGCCGGCGCAGCTGAACGAACCGGCGCCCGTCCACCCGCCACTGCTCGACAGCCTCCCAACCGGCCCGGCCGCCGTAAGCCAGCAGCGCCCGGCTGCCGAGCCGGGCCCATGGGAACGGCGTACCGTGCCCGCCCCGGCCGTCGTCCACCCGCACCACGACCCGCTCGTCGAGGTCCATCCCGGCCGTCTCCACGATCAACGTGCCGTCCGGCGCGGCGAGTTCGAGGGCACGCGTCAAAAGGGCCGAAGGATCGCCCCCGATGCCGATGTTGCCGTCGATGAGGAGCACCGTCGTCCACCGGCCCTCACCGGGCAACGGATCGAACACCGAACGGCAGAGCGCGGCGCCGCCCGCCCGCACCGCCCGGTCCACGGCGTGCCGGCTCACGTCGATGCCGAGCGCCGGGCGGCCCCGCGCGGCGAGAGCGGCCACCAGCCGGCCCGGCCCGCAGCCGACGTCGAGGACCCCGCCCCGGCAGCGGGCGAGCACCGTGGCATCGGCCTCGTCCGGCGGGGCGCACCAGCGCTCCACCTCAAGGGGCAGCAGCCAGCCGTCGCCGCGCCGCAGGAACAGCGGCCCACGGCCGGTGCGCAGGGCATCGGTGTACGGATCGGCGTGCCACTCCCGGGCCCCGGAAGCGGTCCCGGCCACCGCGGTGCGCGCCGCCCTCATCGGACACCCACCCCGGCCAGTGCGGTGTGCAGAGCGCCGAAGCGACTGCCCGGGACCAGGCCGGCCACGCTCCGCGCGTCCGCCGCGGTGTCCACGTCCCGCAGCACCGGCAGGTCGGACACGGTCAGCCCGGCCGCAACCAGGCGCCGCCGCTGCGTCCGTCCGGTCTCCGGTACGGACATCGGGACACCGCGCAGCAGTGCGGGATCGGGCACCTTCAGGCCCAGACCCCAGAATCCGCCGTCCGCCGCGAGACCGAGACGCGCGTCGACCCCGGCGAAGTCCAGCCCGGCGGCCAGCAGTTCGGGGGTGACCTGCGGCGTGTCCATGCCGATCAGGAAGGCCGGCCCGGTGCAGCCCGCGAACGCCGCGGCCAGCCGCACGTCCAGACCCCCGCCGCACTGCGGCACCACCTCGATGCCGTCCGGCAGCCATGGCCCGGGAGCGCCGGCGAGCACCAGCACCCGGCGGTCCACCGGCGTGCGCAGCACCGCTTCCAGCGTGTCCGCGAGGGCGGCGCGCGCCAGGTCGGCGGCCTGCCGCGGGGTGAAGGGCGGAGTGAGCCGGGTCTTGACGCGCCCGGGGACCGGCTCCTTGGCGATGACGAGCAGCGTGCTCACCGGGCGACCCCGTCCCGCACCGCCACCGGAGGCTCGGCCAGCACGCGGCGCATGTCACGGACCGCCTGCCAGGTGCCCCGCCAGGTCCCGGTCACCTTGGACCGGCCGGTACGCGGCAGGTACGCCACGTCCCGCTCTGCCACCCGCCAGCCCGCGTCCGCGGCACGCACCACCATCTGCAACGGGTAGCCGCTGCGCCGGTCGGTCAGGTCGAGCCCGAGCAGCGCCTCGCGCCGGGCCGCCCGCATCGGCCCGAGATCCCGCAGGCGCAAGCCGGTGCGCCGACGCACCATCCGGGCCAGGGCGACATTGCCGGCCCGGGCGTGCACCGGCCAGGCACCCCTGGCCTGCGGCCTCCTGCGCCCCAGCACCAGATCGGCCTCGCCCGCCACCACCTGACCGACGAACGGCACCAGGTGGCCGGGGTCGAGGGAGGCGTCGCAGTCGCAGAAGCACACGATGTCCGCGCGGGCGGCGAGCAGCCCGGCGTGACAGGCGGCCCCGAAGCCCCGCTGCGGCTCGCTCACCACCGTCGCGCCCCACGACCGGGCGACCTCGGGCGAACCGTCGGTGGACCCGTTGTCGACGACGATTGCCTGCCAGCCGTCCGGGATCCGCGCCAGCACCCAGGGCAGCGCACCGGCCTCGTCGAGACACGGCAGCACCACGGCGACCGACCCTGCGGCGGGCGAGGCCGGGGGAGGGGAGCCGGGGGAGGGAAGACGGCGCGGCGCCGCGGCACGGGACGTGGCGGGAGCGCCCGCCACCTGCTGTTCCATCGAGTCGTTCACGGCTCTCACCGTACGAACCGCGAAGCGCCCCGTGGGGCTCCGAGACCTTACGAAACACGGACGTCGACGCCGTGTGGCCGCCGGGCCCGACGCTGCGCCCCACCGGGATGGGAGGCTGGACGCATGAAGAACGTGCTGGTCGTGGACGACGACCCCACCGTCTCCGAGGTCCTGGCCGGCTACCTCGAACGCGCCGGCTTCACCGTGCGCCGGGCCGCCGACGGCCCCGCCGCCCTCACCGCGGCCCGCGCACACCGCCCCGACCTGGTGGTCCTCGACCTGATGCTGCCCGGAATGGACGGCCTGACCGTCTGCCGGGAACTGCGGTCCCACGGCCCGCTCCCGGTGATCATGCTGACCGCCCGCAGCGACGAGGAGGACCGCATCCTCGGTCTGGAAGTGGGCGCCGACGACTACGTCACCAAACCGTTCAGCCCCCGGGAACTGGTACTGCGCGTGACATCCGTACTGCGCCGCGCAGGCACCGCAGGCACACCGGGACCCGCCCTGAGCGGTGCCGGACTCGACGTCGACCCGGCGGCCCGCCGCGCCCTGCACCACGGCCGGGAACTCGCCCTCACCCTGCGCGAATTCGACCTGCTCTGCTACTTCCTCCGCCACCCCGGCCAGGTCTGCGGCCGGGAGCGCCTGATGCACGAGGTGTGGGGCTGGGAATTCGGGGACCTGTCGACGGTCACCGTCCACGTGCGCCGACTGCGCGCCAAGATCGAGGACGACCCGGCCCGCCCCCGACTGATCCAGACCGTGTGGGGCGTGGGCTACCGCTTCGACCCCCGGCCCGAAGAATCCGCCCCCCACCCCGACGAGAGGCCGTGACCGTGCGGGACATGCTGCTCATCGCCCTGTACGCGTCCGCCGGTGCGGCCGGCGCCGGACTCCTCGGTGCCGGCGTTCTGCACCTGTTGCGGCGCCGCTCGATCGCGGTGTCCCTGGCCGTCGTCGCGGCCGTCGCCGTCGGGGCGATGCTCGCCGGGACGCTCGCCGTCGCCTGGGCGATGTTCCTCTCTTCCCACGACCTGAGCGTGGTCACCACCGTGGTCGCGGTGGCCACCGTCGTCTCCCTGGTCACCGCGCTCGCCCTGGGCCGCCGGGTCGTGCTCGACTCCCGCGCACTGGCCCGGGCCGCCCACGACTTCGGCGAGGGCGGCACCTTCGTCCCGCCCAACCGCCCCGCTGCCGCCGAACTCGCCACGTTGAGCGCGGAGTTGACGGCGACCAGCGCCCGCCTGGCCGCCTCCCGAGACCGCGAACGCGCCCTGGAGGAATCCCGCCGCGAACTCGTGGCCTGGATCTCGCACGACCTGCGCACCCCGCTCGCCGGCCTGCGGGCCATGTCCGAGGCCCTGGAGGACGGCGTCGCGGACGACCCGGCCCGCTACCACCGCCAGATCCGTACCGAGGTCGACCGCCTGAACACCATGGTCGGCGACCTCTTCGAACTCTCCCGCATCCACGCCGGCGTACTGGCCCTCGCCCCCTCCCGGGTGTCGGTCTACGACCTCGTGGACGACGCACTGGCCGGCGTCGGCCCGCTCGCCCGGGAACACCGGGTGCGCCTGGTGGGCGACCGCGTCGAAGCGGTCCCCATCGAAGTCGACAGCAAGGAGATGACCCGAGCACTGGCCAACCTCCTGATGAACGCGATCCGCCACACCCCGGCCGACGGCACCGTGGCGCTGACGGCGGAGCGCCGCGCCGACACCGTCGTGCTGTCCGTCACCGACGGCTGCGGCGGCATCCCCGAGACCGACCTGCCCAGGGTCTTCGACACGGGCTGGCGCGGTACGACGGCCCGCACGCCACCGGCCGGCGCCGGTCTGGGCCTGGCCATCGTCCGCGGCATCGTCGAGGCCCACGCCGGACGGGCCGCCGTCCACAACGTCGCGGGCGGCTGCCGCTTCGAGGTCACCCTCCCCGCCGCCCAGACCTGACCCACCGCCGCCGCGCTATCCGGCGGCCTCCTCACCCACCGCCCGCGGCTCCGTGCCACGACCGGCGGACGGTTGCTCGACAGGCTCGGCTGCGCGAAGCCCCCGCACCTGCGGGGCGAGCAGGGCCGCGCCCGACGCGACGACGATCAGCGCGGCGCAGCCGAACAGCATCGCGTCGGTGCCCCAGGCAACCGCGGCCGGCCCCGCCACCAACAGGCCCAGCGGCGCGAAGGCCAGCGAACCGAACCAGTCATAGGAACTGACCCGCGACAACGCGGCCTCGGGCACCTCGCGCTGCACGGTCGTCGACCACAGGACCGCGAAGACGTCCGAGGCGACGCCCGAGCAGAACATCGCCGTCACGATCAGCCAGACCGGCGCCCCGGCTCCGAGCAGCGCGAGCGGCACGGCCGACGGCAGGGTGGCCAGCACCGCCACCAGGATCGGCCGCCGCACCCGGATCCTGGCCGCGAGCCCCGCGCCGAGCAACGCGCCCAGTGCCTGCGCGGCCACGATCACCGACCAGGCGCGGGCGCCACCCAGGTGTTCCTCGGCGGCCAGCGGCCCCAGCACGCCCGCGTTGGCGTTCAACGCCGCCACGACCACCGCGTATTGGCAGACCACGACCCACAACCACTGTCGTGCGGAGAACTCCTGCCACCCCTCGCGCAGATCCGCCCACCCGGACGCCTTCTTCCGCGGACCCGCATCGACCCGAAGGAACCAGGTCAACACCGCACTGAGCACGAAGGAGCCGGCATTGAGCGCCAACGCCCACCCCGGACCGAGCCAGGCCACCGCCACACCCGACAGCGCGAGTCCCAGCAGCAGCGAGACGTTGGTGCCCACCCGCAGCAGCCCGTTGGCCCGCTGAAGCCGGCCGGCCGGCACCACCAGCGGCACCACGCCGTCCATCGCCGGCGCGAACAGCGCGGTGGCGGTGCCCGCCACCACCGCCAGCAGACACATGAGCACCAGCGGCGCACGACCGATCAGCACCGCTGCCGCCAGACCCGCGTAGGCCAGGGCCCCCACGACGTCCGCCGTCACCATCAACCGCGAGCGCGACATCCGATCGGCGATCACCCCACCGATCAGAACGAACGCCAACTGCGGTACCGCCTGACACGCCAGCACGAGCGACAACCGGCCCGGGCTCGCCCCCGGCAAGGACAACACCGCGAACGCCAGCGCCACTCGGGCAAAGCCGTTCCCGAGCACCGAAACGATCCGGGCGGAGAGCAGCAGCGCGAACTGTCGGTCACGCCACAGCGATATCTGGTCCAAGGCGGCAGGCATGGTCCCGGACTCTACGGTCCGCTCGCCGTTCACCGACCCCATCCGGCCAGCACTCCGTCGTCCCCGCCCCGCTACCCCGTCGCTTCGTTACGCCGCCAGTCCGCCGCTCCGGCACTCCGCCAGGCACTTGGCCAAAGCGTCAGCTCAGTGCGCCGACGAGCGCGGGGACGTCGGCGAACGCGGCGTCGGCCGGCTGTCCGCAGACCTTGCCCGCCGTCTCCCCGGCGAAGCTGAACACCCCGACCAGTTCCGGGCCGCGTCGCCCCCAGGTGACCAGGGGGCTGCCGCTGTCCCCGAAGCACATGGTGGTCCGGCCGCTGGGCAGATCGCGGGCACAGAAGACCGATGCCTCATCGACGACGGCCGGGGTCTGGGCGGCGCATTGGGCATGGGTCCGGACGGTCAGGTCGCCGCGGCGCAGCACATCGCCGCGGATCTCCTTACCGGGCTGGGACGGGTCCGGTGCGGCCGTGGTGCCGTGGCTGAAAATCGATACGGGGGTGCCCGGGGCCGGCCGGTGCTGGGCGAGGGGAAGGGGTGAGGTGCCGGGTACCGGGGCACTGAGCCGGATTTCGGCCAGGTCGTAGGCGGCCGACGACAGCTCCGGGGCATGCGGATCGACGGGTGAGGGGAGCAGTTTGTACCGCGGGTGAAGGGTGACACCGCTGATGTCCCGTACGGTGCCGAGGTCCCGGGAGAGGACCGAGGAACCGATGTGCACCTCCGCCTTCCGGAAGTCCAGGCCGTCGAGACAGTGCGCGGCGGTGAGTACCCGGTCCGGGGCGATGAGCGCCCCGCCGCACGAGGCGCGGTTCAGGAAAGGGGCGTCGCCCTTGATCGCCAGTGTCGCCAGCCACGGTGCGGCCCCCGGCTGCGGTAGCTGGGTGCCGCCCGACATGGCCTGCGCCGGACCGGCCGTGCCCAGCGCCGCGGCCACGCCGACCAGGGCCGCGCCGAACGCCACCCCGGCACGCGCCCGCCGGCCCCGCCGCGCCTTCCGCCGCCGGCCCGCCGCGCCCTCCGCACGTACCGCTTCGTTGCTCATGTCGCTCCCGTACTCGGCTGTGCCGGATCGATCTCTTCTGACTGAACGTCAGCGTCTGAACGTCAGCGTCTGAACGTCAATGCCTGAACGTAGTAGCGGGAGTTGGTGGGCGTCGTCAGACCACGGTCGCGTCCGCCGTCATCCTGCGGTCGCACCCACCCTGACTCTCCTCAGGGTGGGTCCCGACCCCGCTCCGCCCGTCCCAAGCGATCACGCCGCCTCGACGAGCACGAGAATGAACATTCGCCATTTGCCTAATGCTTTTAGGCATGTGCATAATCAATACAGGTAAACGAAAGGGTGGACATGGCGGCGAGGGTAGGACTGACCACGGAACGCCTGACCCGGGCGGGAGCGGAGTTGGCCGACGAGGTCGGCTTCGAGCAGGTGACCGTGTCCGAGCTGGCCAGGCGGTTCGACGTCAAGGTCGCGAGCCTGTACTCGCACCTGAAGAACTCCCATGACCTCAAGACCAGGATCGCCCTCCTCGCCTTGGAGGAGCTCGCCGACCGGGCCGCGGAAGCCCTGGCCGGCCGGGCCGGCAAGGACGCTCTGACCGCCTTCGCGAACGTCTACCGCGACTACGCCCGGGAGCACCCCGGCCGCTACGCCGCGACCCAGTTCCGGCTCGCCCCGGAGGCGGCGCTCGCCAGCGCCGGCGTCCGGCACGCCCAGATGACGCGGGCGATCCTGCGCGGCTACGACCTGCCGGAACCGGAGCAGACCCATGCGGTCCGGATGCTGGGCAGCGTCTTCCACGGCTACGTGAGCCTGGAGCTGGGGGGAGGGTTCAGCCACAGCGCCCCCGACCCGCAGGAAACGTGGTCACGCATCGTGGACGCCCTCGACGCCCTGCTGCGGAACTGGCCCACGCCCTGACCACCAGGGCGGTCACGCCCGCCGGAGCCGGCGGCACCCCCGCGCCGCACTGCCGTATCCGAACACACCCCGCCACACTGCGACGAACAGGTTGAGGCGATGAACGCCAAACACAACTGGATCACCACCCCGCTCACCGCCGAGATCCTGCGCGGCGCCCTGGAGTTGGAGCGCACCGAGCGCGGAGTACTCCCGCACCGGCTGCCCGCCCGGGCCCGCGCCCAGTGCGACGACGGGCAGCTCGCCATGGCCGAATCCCAGACCTCCGGCGTACGACTGGTCTTCCGCACCCGGGCCACCGCCATCGAACTGGAAACGCTCCCCACGAAGCGGGTCTACGTCGGTGCCCCGCCCCGCCCCGACGGCATCTACGACCTGCTCGTCGACGGCCGCCTGGCCGGCCAGGCAAGCGTGACCTGCGGCAACACCCTGACCATCGACATGGCCAAGGGGACCAGTCACCTCGCGTCCGGCCCGAGCGGAACCCTCCGCTTCACCGACCTGCCCGACGGCGTCAAGGACATCGAACTCTGGTTGCCGTACGACGAGACGACCGAACTTGTCGCCCTGCGCACCGACGCCCCGATCGAGCCCGTGCCGAACCGGGGGCGCAAGGTGTGGCTGCACCACGGCAGTTCGATCAGTCACGGCACGGACGCGGCCAGTCCCACCACCATCTGGCCCGCACTCGCGGCCTCCCTGAGCGGTGTGGAACTGATCAACCTGGGCTTCGGCGGCAGCGCCCTGCTGGACCCGTTCACCGCCCGAGCCCTGCGGGACACCCCCGCGGACCTGATCAGCATCAAGATCGGCATCAACCTGGTCAATGCCGACCTGATGCGCATGCGCGCCTTCACCCCCGCCGTCCACGGCTTCCTCGACACCATCCGCGAGGGGCATCCCACCGCGCCACTGCTGGTCATCTCGCCCATCCTGTGCCCCATCCACGAGGACACCCCCGGCCCCAGCGCCCCGGACTTCGCCGCCCTCAGCGCCGGACGCCTGCGGTTCCGGGCCGCGGGCGATCCGGCGGAGCGCGCGAGCGGAAAGCTGACCCTCACCGGCATCCGGGACGAACTGGCCCGGATCGTGCAGCGGCGGGCGGCCGAAGACCCCAATCTGCACTACCTCGACGGCCGCGACCTCTACGGTCGTTCCGACTCCGCCGAACTGCCCCTGCCCGACGAACTCCACCCGGACGCCGCCACGCACCGCCGCATGGGCGAACGCTTCGCCAAACTGGCCTTCACCGCCAACGGCCCCTTCGCCGACCACGGCGCCTGAGACCGGGCCTGCTCACCCCGTCCACGCCCGGCCGCAGGACCCCGGATCGGCCGTCGGGTCGCAAGTCCTCACCCGTGCGGTGCGTCCTTGAGGCTACGACCGCGCCTCGGCCGGGTGCTCCTGCTCGGTCTCGGTCGGGAAGAGGATCGGGCTGAGCAGGTACGGTGCGCGGTCCGCCGCCGGCTGGTTGGCGAGCCGTGGCGCCAGGACCGTGAACAACTCACCGCTCAGCTCGGCGAGTTCGTCCGGGCTGAGCCAGAACGTGCCCTGGCGGTAGGAGACCCCGTCGGCGACCGGGTCGGCGCCGTCGCGGTCGAGGTACGCGTCGAATTCCGCGATCAGCACGGCCATGGCGGCGACGAAGCCCCGCCGGTGGTCGTCCAACGACATCGCGGCGGCGGCGTCCGCGTCGACGACGGGTCGGTTCGGACGCAGCCGGTAGTGCCGCTCGACGGCACCCCGTACCCGGTGTTCCTCGGCGACCTCCAGGAAATCCGCCTCGACCAGCAGACCGACCTGCCGGTACATGGTCACCTTCGGGACCTCGGGCATGCGCTCACACAGCTGCGCGGTGGTCAGCACCCGGCCGCCGGAGAGCGCGTGCACCACGCGCAGGCGCACCGGGTGGAGAAGCAGTTCGGTGATGGCCATGGCCCTACTGTTCCATGAGCGATACCATTATCTAAATTGGAAATGGAAGCCTGTGGGAGGGGAACATGCGCCGGGAAACGGGGCGGGCAGTACAGGTGAACGGCCGGACCGTGCACGTCGAGGAGTCCGGAGAGGGACCGGACTGGGTGGTCTTCGAAGCGGGTCAGGGTCTGGGACGTACCAGCTGGGACGCGGTGCTGCCGCTGCTGACGGATCGCGCACGGCTGGTCGCCTACGACCGGGCCGGCTTCGGCCGCAGTGGCCGGACGACTGCGCACCTGAGTATCGACGACCTGGCCGCGGACCTGGTCGCCATGGTCGAGGCGGTCGTCCCCGACCGGTTCGTGCTCGTCGCGCACAGCATGGGCGGGCTGGTCGCGCGCCGCGCGGCGGAGAGCCTGGAACCACGGCTCCGCGGGCTGCTGCTGGTCGACCCGACCCCGGAGAGCGCGCCGGTCTACGACACGTTCGACCAGACCGTCGCGAAGGTGGACCGCGCACTGAGCCTGACACAGCAGCTGGTCCGTTTCCGCCCGCTGGCCCGGATGGCCAGCGGGAACATCCGCCGGGTCTTCCCCGCGGACACCTACGAGGCCATGCTCGCCGAAGACTTCGTCCCCGACGGCATCGCCCAGACACGGAAGGAGTTGCAGGCCGTCGCCGCAGCCATCCCGCAATTCCGCAGCGCACCGCCCGCGCTCCCCACCTGCCCCACGGTCCTGCTCTCGGCGTCCCGCCCCGCCAAGGGCCGGGCCCAACAGCACGCCGCCCTTGCCGAGCACCAGCGACGTTGGATCGACACGCTGCCGGACGGACGGTTCGAAGAGGTCGACTCCGGCCACTTCGTCCAGGCCGAGCGGCCAGGCACCGTCGCGGACCGGGTCGGACACCTCCTCGACCGGGTCCCGGACCGGCCCGCCCCACCGGCCTGACGGCTCGCGCCACCGTTGGCGGATGCGAGCGGGCCGGCGAGATGAACGGACAGCAGGGGAGCGCGTGGGCTGGCCGCCAGCAACTCTCAGCGCCACAGCAGCAGTTATCGCGGACCTCGGGCGTGCGTAACGCCAGCCGCAGCCCAGTCACTACGGAGTATCGTCCCAAGTCGCTACGGGCCGCCGTCTCAAGTCACGATGGGCCACCGCCCCATGCCGCTACGGGCATCGTCCGCGTAACCGCGTAACCGCGTGCTGGAGTGCCGGCGGGCGTCAACGCTCGCTCATTACCGCCCGGATCACGTGTCGGGCGTTGTGCGCCATCGCCGCGTTCGTCCGCCGGTAGTACGGCAGCGCGATCAGCGCCTGGGAGAGCGTGCGCGCCCGGCCTCGGTTCCAGGTCGCGTCGTCCACGCCGAGCGCCGCACGGAAGACCTGCCTGGCCTCGGCCGGCAGCAGATTCCACGCCGGGAACAGGTCGCAGGCCGGATCGCCCACCCCCGTGCACCCAAAGTCGATCACTGACGTCAGCCTGCCACCGTCCACCAGGAGATTGCCCGGCATCAGATCGGCATGCAGCCACACCCGTGGGCCGTCCCACTCCGGGGCCCGCAGCGCGTCCTCCCAAACGGCCAGCGCGGCAGCGCAGTCGACGCCCTCCTGTGGGATCCCGCGCAGGTCCTCGATCGCCGCCCGGGTCGCCGCGTCGAGCGAGGAGATCGCCCCTCCGCGGTGGGCCGCCGGCGCGTCGGGCAGGGTGATGCTCCGCATCGCCGCCACGAACGCGGCCAGATCCTCGGCCAGTCGCACCGGCTCGCTCAGCGCCCCTACCTGCGGGACTTCCCCCACCAGCCATCCGTACACCGCCCACGGCGACGGATACCCCTCGGCCGGCTGCCCGGCTCCGAGCACCTCGGGGATCGCCGCGGGCAGCCGGGGCGCGAGGCGGGGCAGCCACTCCTGCTCCATCACGACGTCCTCGGCTCCGCCCTGCGTCAACGGCAGCCGTACGACCATGCCGTCGCCCAACCGGTACATGGCATTGACCGTGCCACCGGAGGGGATCCGTTCCACCGCCAACTCCGCCCACTGCGGGAACTGCCCGGCGACCAACCGCCGTACGAGGTCGTCGTCGATGGGGTGCATGCCCGGATGCATCTGCCCTGCGCTCATGGCGCACCATCCGATCGCCGGCCGCCGCCGGGTGTCAAACATTTTTCCGGCGGGGACGGCAGCCCGCAGGCGGGGAGGGCGGCGCAGGCCGGGTCCCTCAGTGCCGCATGGGGTTGAGGCACAGCGTGGTGTCCCCGAGGCGACCGCCGCGTTCCTCGTACTGGTCGTATTGACCGGGGCAGGTTCCTCGGTAGCCCGGCCTCAGGGCGATCTGGTAGTCGGCCTTGGCGTCCTTGCACTCGATGGTGAAGAGCACGGGTTTGCTGTGTGTGCCGCGGTTCTCCAGACAGTCCCCGATACTGGCGTCGCGGGCGACCTTCACCGGGGGTTTGCCGTCGTCGGTCAGGACGGACAGGACCCAGAAGCCCGTACCGAGCGTTGCCACGACGGCGAGCGCGATCACTGGCCGCAGCCAGGGCCGCCGCGGCGGCCCCGTCGGCGTGAACATGGGTTCAGCGGGCCGCTGTGCCGTCCATGGCTGCGGACCTGCGGGACCGTATGCCGGCTGCTGGCCGTAGGGGAACGCCGCGCCCGGGGGCGGGTTGTGCGGAGCGGGGCCACCGTGGTTGGCGGGCGGTCCGGCCGGCGGACCGTACGGGGCGGGGCCGGGCTGACCGTAGGGCGTGGGGCCGTTGGGTGGCGGTGAGTAAGCGGACATGTGGATTCCCCCGGTTGCTGTGCTGCTGGACCGTCGCACACCGGCGACGTTCGGTTCGACGTTCGGTACAGCAGGCTACGAGGTCCCCGTGCAGGAGTGAGAACAGGGGGTGGCGTGAGCCGGTCAAGGTGGGGCGCCACTTCGTCGGACGGTGCCTGACGCAGCGGGAGGAATGCGCGGATGGGCGCGCAAGTTCCTTGCTCAGCAGGCGCCTTGCGATGCCATGAGCAGGGCGAGTCCTTCGCCGAAGCCCACCATCAGGGCGCCGTCGGGAAGCGGGGCCAGCGCGTGCACCCCGTACGGGAACGGGACAGGCGGTCCGGCCTGGCGCGCCCCGACTCCACGTCCCAGGCACGCACGGACCGGTCGTCGCCGCCGCTGACCGACACGAAGGTGTGCGCCAGGCGCTGGTCATGGGCGAGCCGCAACCGTTCGCGGCCCTCGACGGGGACGGTCCGAAGCTCGCTCCGCGCTGCCCGTCAACGGTCGGGTCGGGCCGGGTCGGTCAGGTGGCGGTGGCCTTGGACGGTGTGCCGGCGTGGTGGCGGTATTCGGCGGAGTTGTGTGCCGAGAAGATCTGGACGCGGCCGCCATGGTCGCGGGCCAGTTCACGCAGCCGCTGCTGGTTGTGCAGCCGCGCTCGTTTCTCGGTCTGCATCATCGACTCGAACAGGGCGAGCGCGGGCGGGCAGTGCGGTCGGACCGGGTCGAGCTCGCCGGGGTGGAAGTAGGCGTCACCGGCATGCAGCAGCCAGCCGCCGCCCGTGTCGATGGCGACCCCGGCGTGGCCGCGGGTGTGGCCGGCGAGCGGGACGAGCAGGATCTCCGGCGGCAGGCCGTCGAGTTCCCGGACGGCTTCGAGGCCCAACCACGGTTCGCCGACGCCCGCGTGGGGCGCCCACTTCGGCTTGTGCGCGAACTGGGCCGCCCGGTACCGGCTGCGGTCGAGCGTGGTGCGGGGCCGCTCGGCCGCACGGAGTTCCTCGGCGTAGACGTGCACGGTCGCCTGGGGGAAGTCCACCAGCCCGCCGGCGTGGTCGAGGTCGAGGTGGGTGAGGACGATGTGCCGCACATCGCCCGGATCGAATCCCAGCCGTGCGATCTGCCGGACGACTGGCTGCTCGGCGTCGATGTCCGGGCTGCTCACCCGCAGGAACCGCCGGCCGAGCCACTCCTCGGGCCGATGGGTGGCCTGGGTGCCGAACCCGGTCTCGACGAGGACCAGGCCCGCATCGGTTTCCAGCAGCAGACAGTGGCAGACCATCTCGGCGCGCCGAAACAGCCCTGCCTCGCCGTCGAGGAGTCGCCCGCCGAGCGGACGGAGGGTGCCGCCGTTCAAGTGGTGGACGCGCATCAGGAAAGCTCCTTCTCGATCGTGGCGTACAAATGGTCGGCGACCGCGTGCAACGGCGCGGGGTCGTGACTGGCCTTCGCCAGCAGCAGGCCACCCTCGATGGATGCGAGCACAACGGTTGCCAGGGCGCCCGCCCGCTCCGCGGCCAGTCCCTGCTCGGTGAAGAATCCGGCGAGCAGCTCGCGCCAGGAGTCGTAACCCTCGGCACATGCCTGCCGGATCGGTGCGCTGTCCGCCGCGGCGTCCAGCGTGACGGCCGCGAGTGGGCAGCCACGCTGGAAACCGGACCCGGTCAGCGCACCGATCAAGAGTTCCACGACCGCGCGGACCGCACCCACCGCGTCCGGAGCCTCCGCGATGACCTCCCGCAGCACCTCGCAGAGTTGGCTGCCGGACATCCGGAGGGCCTCGGCGGCCAGTTGCTCCTTGCCGCCCGGGAAATGGAAGTACAGCGAGCCCTTCGGGGCCCCGCTGGTGGTGACCACCTGGTTGAGGCCGGTGGCGTGATAACCCTGCGTGTGAAAGAGCTCGGCAGCGGACTCAAGCATCCGCCGCCGGGTGTCGGTTCGGCGAGCCATGCCCGTCACGCTAACCCAACTATGACGACCGGTCTAGTTATTACGGTCCAGTGATTACGGGTCCGTCGAAGGGGGCGTCCGCCCCTTGCTCCTCTGTCTGGCCGGCGGGCGGTTGCATCAACTCCAGTCAAATGTCTACGTAGTGATGGCAAGTCAGTGAGCTGAAACAGTGACCCGCACCCTGGCTCCCGGTCGCGCCGCGGGCAGCCGCAACTTCGCCCGGCCAGATCCGCCCGCGACCACTTCGACGGCCGGGCCGGCCCCGGTGACGGTTACGCGTACTCCGTGGGGGAAGGCCGTGACCGGTAGGGACAGGAGCGTCCAGGCGCGCCGTGTCGTGCGGTCGGCGGTCAAGGCGAGGGTGTAGGTCCGCGTGGCCGGGGCGTAGGACTCGGTGCCGGGGATGCCCGCCACCGCGGGAGCGTACGGGGCGAAGGCGGGCTCCTTCCCGGGGGCGGGGCTGCCGTCGCGGTCGTAGGCGCAGTAGCCGCCGCCGTTGTCCGCGCGGCAGTCGTACCACAGCGCCCACCCCGAGGCGAAGCCGTCCATGGACGCTACTTGACGCCGTATCAGCTCTGCGTTCCCGGGCGTGTGCGCCTGCGGCGGGCCCCATTCACCGACCAGTACCGGGAGTCGGTGGGTGGTGGGGTAGCGGCCGATGGCGGTTTCGTACTGCTCGATGAAGCGACCCGAGGGGTCCCAGTCGGCACCCGATTCGACCGCGGTGTCGTAGTAGTGCGGGGCGTAGCCCAACCGCGCCGCGCCGGGCCGCGGGTCGTGGAAGCCGGGCAGGCTGGTGGGGACGCCCTGACCGACCAGGACGGTGGGTTCGACGAAGAGCCACGCGTCGGGGTCGGCGGAGCGGACGGCGCCGATCAACCGCCGGTACATGGCCGCCAACCGCCCGCGCTCCAGGGTGGCGGAGGCCCGGATCTGGTCATCGGGGTCGGTCGGATCGCCGGGAACCGGTCCGAAGGGCTCGTTGAACAGGTCGTAGCCCAACAACGAGCGGTGTCCCCGCAGAGCGGACGCGACCTCGGTGTAGGCGGCCCGCTGGGCGGCGCGCAGGTCGGGGTCGTCGTACAGGTGGGTGAAGGCGGCCTGGACGGCGGGCTGGAAGTAGTCCGCGAACCAGTCGTCGGGGTTGGGCTGGAAGGGCAGTCCGTCGGTGCGGGTGGCCCAGGTAGGGATGCCGTTGTGGCCGAACGCCGGCCCGAAGACGTCCTGGTGCCAGTCGATCAGGACCAGCACCCGGTAGCGGTCGGCCCAGTCCAGCACCCGGTCGAGGTAGCGCAGGTAGCCGGTGTCGTAGCGGCCGCGGTGCGGTTCGACCTTCTCCCACTGGATGTTGAGCCGCACGAGGTTGAAGCCGTCGCCGGCCAACTGGGCGATGTGCTCCTCGGTCACCGTGTCGGTCTTGCCGAGGTTGAGGCCGCGCGGTCGCACGACCCGGCCGTCCCGATCGGTGAAGAATGTACGGCCGTCGGGCGCGGTGACGGTGCCGGAGGGGGCGGCCCAGGCGGCTGCCCGCCCGTCCCGCGCGGCCAATGGCGCGGACCAGGCGGCTGTCCGCGCGGCCGTTGCCGGCCCCTCGGCAGGGCCGGCAACCATGACGGCACACAGCAACGCCAGTCCGAGGGAAAGGGGCATGGCGGCGTGGCGCAGGCGCATGACAGCCTCCCGTTGGCAGGGATTTGACGCTCAGTCAGTTTTAACGGTCGTCGCCCGCCGGCTCGGATTCTGCGCCATGCACGACGCAGAAGGAAGGGATGTGACGGGGCACTCCTGTGAGTCGAATCTGACACCCCGTAGGAATCGGGGAGTTTGTCCCCGGTCCCTACGGCCGGTCTCGGCTGAGAGGTGGGAAGCGCGGGGAGGGGGGCTTCTGCTGCCGCTCGTCGGTCGGGCGATCACTTCGGTGCCGCGTGATGGTGCTCCCGCCCGGCGCTTCGACGAGCATCCGCATGGTCGCCGGAGCGCCGGGCCTGTTCGCACGTTGCCCTGTGCCTGTGGGGTGACGACGCCGCACGCACGCCGTGGCGTCAGTCCAGCGCGGCGCCGCTCGTCTCGGGGGCCCACAGCAGGGACACCAGGGCGCCGATCAGGAGGATCACGGCCAGGGCGATCATGGTCGGCGCGAAGCCGAAACTGCCCAGGCTGACCGGGAGCAGGAAGGTTCCGATGGCCGAGCCGACGCGGCTCATACCGTTCAGCAGGCCGACGCCGGAGCTGCGCAGTTCCGTGGGGAAGAGCTCGGGCGGGTAGACCTGGTCGAGGTTGGTGGCCGCGGACATGGTGAAGGTGAAGACCAGGAACAGCGGGAAGAGGACCGCGGCCGGGGCGTCCGGCCAGATGCCCATGGGCGCGAGGGACGCGGCGAGCACGGCGAAGGAGCCGATGGTCAGCCGGCGTCGGGTCAGCCTGGCCACGCACCACAGCCCGGCGACACCGCCCAGCAGCAGGAACAGGTTGAGCAGCGCCTCGCTGAGGAATCCCTGGCCGTCCAGGCTGATCTTGACGAGGACGAGCGGGAGGAAGGTGTAGATCGCGAAGTACGGGATCACCTGGCAGTTGTAGAAGAGGACGCCGAACGCCGTGTTCCTCCAGTGCTGCCGGCCGAAGAGTGCCCGGTAGGGAGCCGGCTTCCGCTCGGTGCGCTGCTGCGCGGCGAAGGCTTCGAAGTCGACCTGGCCGCCCACGTGCCGGGCGATGACCTGGCGGGCCTCGTCGATCCGGCCCTTGCCGATCAGCCAGCGCGGGGATTCCGGTGTGCCGATCCGCAGCAGGAGCACGACGATCGCGGGCAGGGCGCTGCTGGCCAGCAGCCAGCGCCAGGAGTCGCCGCCCAGGCCGACGAGGTACGTGCCGAAGAAGAAGGCGGCGATGTAGCCGACGGTCCACAGGACGGTCAGGGACGCCAGCAGACCGCCTCGGTAGCGACGCGGTACGAACTCCGCGACGAGCGTGGGCCCGAGCGCGTAGTCGGCGCCGATACCGAATCCGATCAGCAGCCGCAGGACGAACAGTTCGACGGGTCCGGAGACGAAGAACTGGAGGACGGAGGCGAGGGCGATGAGGAGGAAGTCGAGCATGTAGAGCCGCTGCCGGCCCATGCGGTCGGCGGCCCAACCGATGACGATGCTGCCGACGAAGACGCCGATGAGGGCGGAGGCGCCCATCAGGCCCTGCCACAGTGGGCCGAGGTGCATCTGCGGGGCCATCGCGGTCAGGGCGATGCCGATGATGCCCAGTTGGTAGCCGTCGGAGAAGTTCGCCCCGAAGGTCAACGCGGTGATCTTGAGGTGGAAGCGGTTGAGCGGCACGTCGTCGAAGGAGGCGCCTGCCGAAGGCGGAGTCGGGCGGCCGGGGGTCTGCTCCGAGGGTTCTGTGAGGCTGGGCGTAACGGGGCGGAGCCTGTCTTGGGGCATGGCTGACGAGCTCTCCGTTCAGGGGGACGCAGGAGCCTTGCGGCCACGGACGGGGCGGGACGGGCGCAGTGTGCGGAGCCCCGGATGCGGTGGGTGGAGGCTCTTGCCAGCGTGACGAATGGAAGGTTTCATGCAGCCTGCGAGGTGAATAGCAGCTTGTCAAGAGGAGTCTTCATGCCGGACACCGTTCCCCTCCGTATCACCGGTACGGACCTCGGTTGCATCGACGTCGTACACGCCGCGCGGCAGCCCGCCCCAGTGGAGTTGGACGAGAAGGCGCTGGAGCGCGCTGAACGGGCCTACGGGATCGCCCGGGACAGCGGGGCCAAGCGCGCGGTGTACGGCAGGACCACCGGGGTCGGCGCCAACCGCCATGCCGTCGTCGACCAGGACGCCGCCGACCAGCACGGATTGCGCTTGCTGCGCAGCCACGCGGGCGGTAGCGGCGAACGGCTGCCCGACGACGTCGTACGCGGCGCGCTCCTCGTCCGACTCAACCAGTTGGCGGCCGGCGGCAGCGGCGTGCACCCCCGACTCCTGCGGGCGCTCCAGGCCGCACTGGACGCGGACGCACTGCCCTCCGTCCACGCCCGCGGCGCCCTCGGCACCGGGGACCTCACCACCCTCGCCGAGATCGCACTGACCCTGGCCGGCGAACTGCCGTACGCGGGACGGGCCCTGGAACCGGTCCCGATCAGCCCCGGTGACGCGCTCGCCTTCATCTCCAGCAACGCCGTCACCCTCACGCAGTCCGTACTGGCCTGGTACGACCTGCGGCAGCTGCTGCGCGCGAGCCATACGGTCACCGCGCTGTCCTACTGCGCGCTCGGTGGCTCCCCCGAGGCGTATGCCGCAGCGGTGCACGAGGCCCGCCCGCACCCCGGCTCGGTGGCCTGCGCCGCCGCGATGCGCCGCCTCCTCGGGCTGGACGAGGACGCCCCCGCGGGCCGCAGGCTCCAAGACCCCTTCGGACTGCGTGCCTACCCGCAAGTGCACGGGCCCGCCCTCGATGCCGCCGACACGCTCGAACGCGTCCTGACCATCGACATCAACGCCGCTGCCGAGAACCCGCTCATCGACATCGCACGCGAACAGATCCATCACCACGGCCAGTTCTCCACCGCCCATCTCGCCCTCGCCCTGGACGGCCTGCGTGCCGCCCTCCACCACGCCGCCGAACTCTCGGCGGCGCGCCTGAGCGACCTGGTGGAGCCGGACCTCACCAAGCTGACGCCGTTCCTCGCCTCGGGGCCCGCCGGCAGCTCCGGCATCATGATCCTCGAATACGTGGCGCACGACGCGCTCGCCCAACTCCGGCACGCCGCCGCCCCGGTCACCCTCGGCACGGCGGTGATCTCGCGCGGCCTGGAGGACCACGCGAGCTTCTCCACCCACGCCGCACGCTCCTCCGCCGCGGCGGCCGACGCCTACCGCACGGTCCTGGCCTGCGAACTGATCGGCGCAGTAAGGGCGTTGCGGCAGTCCGGCGCGCCGCTGCCGCCCGCGCCGGTCTCCCGCGCCTTCGCCACCGCCGCGGACCGCCTGCCGTACATCGCCGAGGACCACACCCTCAGCAACGAGATCGCCGCCGCCGAACAACTGCTCGCGGAACTGGCCACGTACTGATCAACCCCCACCGTGACACGGCCGCACTCCTGCGCCGACCAGAGCCGCGACGTGCGGATGGAGGATGAGCGTGGCGTCCGCGACATGCGGATGAGTGTGACGGTGGACGTCGGCATAGGGGAGCGGGCAACGCCCCGGCCCCGCGGGCCTGTGGGAAGGACCTCTGGCCCCGACAACGAATCCACGGACGCACCGCCACATGACCGGGCGGACAACCGCAACCGCTAGGCGCGGGTGGCCCGGATGGCCCGGTGCAGGAGTTCGCCGAACTCGGCGGGGTGTGTGGTCAGTCCGGTGTGGCCGCCGGGGAAGTGGAGGAGTTCCGTACCAAGACGCTCGGCCAGGAAGGCGGCCGGACGGTAGGACAGTTCGCCGGGTGAGTCCTGACCGACGGCGAGCACGAGTCGGCCCGACAGCGCGTCCAGCCGGTGGATGTCCGGGGCGTAGGACATGAAGCCGGGGACGATGCGCCCGACGAAGTACGGCAGGTTGGCCATCGTCTGCTCGGCCCGCGCCGCTGCCTGCGGCGGGAGCTTGACCTCGGCCTTCGGCTCAGTGGTGTCGCCGTCCTTCTTCAGACCTGCGGCGAAGACGGCCATCGCCGGCATGAGCCCCTGGGTGCGGAACGTCTCCTGTACGCACGCGATGAGCACGCGATGTTCGGCGGCGTCCGGGAGGACCTCGACCACCGGGGGCTCGTGCACCACGACGCGTTCGACACGTTCGGGATGGGCGGTGAGCAGGTGCAGCGCGGCGATCGCACCCGAGCTGGCGCCGAACACCCGGGCGGGCGCACCGGGCGACAGCAGTTCCAGCATGCGGAACGCGTCATCGGCGTGCTCGGCCACGTGCTGCTCGGCCTCGGGGTCGTCCAGCGTGCTGCGGGACATGCCGCGCGGGTCGTAGGTGGCAACGGTGTACGCGGCGGCCAGATCGTCGACGACACCGTCGAAGGAGGCCGCGCCGCCCGTCCCTCCGGGGATCAGCAGCAAGAGCGGTCCCCGGCCGCGTACTTCGTAGTGCAGGGTCGCGCCGTTGACGCGCAGGTTGCCGATGGTCGGGTCGGTCACGAGGATTCTCCTTCTTCGGACGGGGGCCAGTGCGCCAGGAGGGCGTGCAGGGCGTCGAGGGCGCGGACCCAGGAGCGCTGCGACGGACGCTCGTGCGCGAATCCGCCCGCGGCCTCCAGGGCGACGAACCCGTGGAACGTGCTGCGCAGCAACCGGACCGCGTCGGTCAGGTCGGGCTCGGCCAGTCCGTAGCCGCGGAGCATGCCGTAGCTCAACTCGACCGCGCGCCGCGGTCCGGGCGCCTTCGCAACCAGCTCGGGGTCGATCTGGATCGGGGTCTGCGTCGCCGTGTAGCGGCCCGGATGCTCGCGGGCGTACTCCCGCCAGGCGTTCGCGAACGCCACCAGCGCGTCCTTGCCCGCCCGCCCCGCGGTCGCCTCCGCGATACGGATGGTCTTCTCGTCCGCCGCCAGCAGCGCGATCCGTCCGCGCAGATCCTCCAGGCTGCGGACATGCGTGTAGAGGCTCGCGTCCTTCACGCCCAGCCGCCGCGCCACCTGAGACATGGTCACGTGGTCGAGCCCGACCTCGTCCGCCAACTCGGCGCCCGCGATCGTCACCCGCTCCGCCGTCAGTCCGGCCCGCACCATGTGCCCTCCTTACGCTCCTAGGGATCCTAGGTTTATCCTAGGGGTCCTAGGGATGGCAAGCGGGTAGTGCGTGCACGCGAGGACGGCGTCCGGGTCCGCTTCCGCAGCGGGGGCGAGCGGCGCTTCAGGCGCGTCGTGGGCGCCGACGGCCAGTGGGGCTGCGTGGCCATGACGGTGCGGAACAATGCCGAGTTGCGCGTCTTCCCCCGCCTTCGCCGCCTACGGGGAGCGGCTACGCGGCCGCGTGAACGCCAATCAGGCCCCACGCGCCCACGCCCACACCCACATCCACGTCTCAGGCCGCACCGCGGCAACCGTCGGCGCGGCCAGGCGGGCCCATGCCTGCTCGACCGGCCACGTCGAGGGCGCCGCACACGCCATCGGTTCGTACCGCCCGTTCGTACCGCCCGTTCGTACCGCCCGTTCGTACCGCCCGTTCGTGCCGCCCGTTCGTGCCGCGACACATAACCGATTTACTCGAATTGCGACGCATTACCCGATCGGGCGATGCGGGGAAGCAAGGCGAGACGTAGGTTCGCGTTCATATTCCAGACGAATAGGACGATCGAAAGGGCGCACTTCATGAGCGACGACATCCTGCAGGCCACGCTGGAGGCGCGGTACCAGCACTCCTTCGGACGGCTGGCCGGCTATCTGCCGGAGAGCCGGGCCGCGATCGACGAGTGGCAGGCGGGGCTCGTCCAGAAGGTCGCGGACTACAAAGAGGAATTCAGCCCCGCGGTCCAGGCGTTGGCAGACCTGATCGAGCTGGACGGGACCGTCAGACAGTACGTAACCGAGATGATCGAGCAGGTCCCACCGGACCAGCGGAGCGTCGTCGACATTCCGCAGCTGCTGAATTGTCTCAACTACATCACCGGGACGGCCCCGGAGTACAACCCGGACAAGGCCAAGCGGATCGCCTTCCCGATGTCCGCCCTCTTCGTGCACATGATGGAGACGAATGCGGGCGAGGTCGCCTTCCGCCTCCAGCCGTTCAACAACGCACTCAGGGCGATCCTCGCGGAGTGGTGCGGCTATCTGGACAGCCAGAAGAGTCGCTCGGTCCTCAACAGGAGCGAGTTCGGCTGGCTTTCCCCGGCTGCCTGGAAGGAGTTCAACCTCGACGACTTCGTCATTCCCAAGCCCGAGCAGCCCGACGGCGGTTTCGCGTCCTACAACGCCTTCTTCCACCGCGAGATCAAGGAGGAATGCCGTCCGGTGGATCAGGCGCCGAATGCCATCGTCTCGCCCAACGACGGCCAGGTATGGACGTACAAGCAGGTCACCTCGCCGAACGACCGGTTCTGGCTCAAGGCTCAGCCGTACTCGCTGACGGACATGGTGCACGGGCGTAAGCGTGCGGAACCGTTCGTCGGAGGTTATGTGTTCCAGTCGTTTCTCTCGGGCGCCGACTATCACCGGTGGCGCTCGCCGGTCAATGGCACCGTCACGCACATGGAGCTCATCCCCGGGCTGATGTTCAGCGAGACCGTTCGGCCGGACAAGGACGCGGGTGTCCTGTCCCAGGGATACGAGGCATCGGTCAACACCCGCGGACTGGTCTTCATCGACAGCGACTTCGGCAAGAAGGTCTGCGTCATGCCCATCGGGATCACGGAGATCTCCTCGGTCGTTCTCAGAACCGATCTCATCGGAAAGTCGGTCAGCAAGGGCGATGAGCTCGGCATGTTCAGCTACGGCGGTTCCAGCATGTGCGTGCTCTTCGAGAAGGGCCTGATCAACGAATTCACCGTGCGGAACAACGACCCGATCGAGCACCCCTGGGGCGGGGACCCGATCCGGGTCAATGCTGAGATCGCGAGCGGGAACCTGCTGTGAGGACGCGTATCACTCACCACGCACGCTAGACAGTCGAGGTGTTCTGCTCATGGATGGGGCCGGGCCAGGCAATTTCGTTTGTTTCCTGGCCGCCCCGGTCGGTGAAGGCCGCCGGTACCCAGTACCGCCTCAGCGGCGGTGGCGGCACCGGCCTGCCGATCACCGGTTGTGCGGCGACTATTCTCCGGGGTTCCTACGTGCCCGCAGTTCTTCGATATAGGCGTCGACCTGCTGCCGGTCGTATCCCCGCCGGGCCACGTCGAACGCCGGCGGTTCGGCCGGCGGCCCTGCCGGGGACAGTCGCTCGACGTACGCCTCGACCTGCTCGCGGTCATAGCCGCGCCGCACCAGGGAGAACCTGAAACGGCCGTCCGGACTCCCTGCTTCACTCACTGCCTTGCGCGAGAACACCGTGCGCAACCCCCATCCGTTCCGGTCTTGTCTCTTCCTGACGGAAGGAAAAGTACTCCTGCGCACCGACGCTTCGGAACGGCCACCAGCCGTTTTCCCCCGTGAGAAAGCGCACCGCGGAACCGACTGTGGAACCGACCGCAGCCGCTCCCGCGCCAAGCACAGAAAGCTGCCTGGCCCTTGCTCCTTGGCCCTTGGGGAGAGCTCTTGCGCGACACGATGCCGCTCCTGCGCCTACGGCCCGTGCGGTCCTGACCGCAACCCGGGCGACGGTCGTACGCGCCGCTCTTCCCGGTCGGCAGGAGGGTGTCGCCGGCCGCCGGAGTCGACGACCAGGCGATGGTGCTGCTCCAGGACCGGCGCCTCATCGCTTGACCTCAAGTTTGATTGAGCTTCTATGTTCGGGGCAATGGCCGTCGACCAGGCGACTGTTGACCGAACGAACGGAGCACGCCGCCATGACCGCTGTCACCACCACCGATGCCCTGGCCCTTCAGCAGCAGGTCGCGGTCCTGGTGGACCGGGCCGAAATCACCGGCCTCATCGACCGCTACCTGTTGAGCCTCGACACACTGCCCGGTGGTGACGGCTTCGACGACGACTGGGCGCGTGGCCTGTTCACCGAGGACATCGTGATCACCTCGCCGGTCGGGAAGCACCGCGGCATCGACGGGCTGGCCGAATCCGAACGAGCGACCATGGCGAAGTTCGAGCGGACGCAGCACCTCGGTTCCAACTACCTCATCGACCTCGACGGCGACCGGGCAACCGTGCGGTGGAACGCACTGATGACCCATGTCCACCTGGCCGTGACGCAGGCCGCCCGCGGTGCGGAACCAGGCGGCCACTTCGACGTCGGAGGCACGTTCACCGGCGAGGTCGTCCGGAGCGTCGACGGCTGGCGCTTCCGGAGACTGGACGTCCGTGCCGTGTGGACGACCGGCCAGGGACCGCTCGTCCTGACACCGAAGGCCGAGGAGACACTGCGGGAGCTGGAGCCGCAGGCTGCATGACGAACCGCCAAGGGCGTCGAGGAGGGCAGATCGGCGGGGGTGTGACTGGTCGCCCATGAATTGCCGTTCGGTTAACTGCCGTCACATGAAGTCACGTTGATGGCTTCGGGGAGAGTGGCGACGATGCGAGCCTCGGGCCGTGAGCCCGAGGCTCGCTCGCGGGCGTCGGCTTCGGCGGCATCCATGACTGTGGTGGCCACCGTGAACGGAGTGACCGCCACGGGCCCGGCCTTCCTTGTTCCCGTCGTCTGTCGCCGTTGCCCGTCGCCCCGCCTCCTGGCCGAATTCATTCTGTGCAAGGGGATTTGAGGGAGCCCGGTGGCTGGCCCGGACATTCCGGATCATGCGGGCCGGCGGGCGAAGTGGCAGATAAATGCGGCAGGCGTCGAATGGGTGAACGATCAATTCTCTTCGGATGCCTCGGCGGAACATGATTTCTCACCGTGACTGGTTGGCGTCTTATTTAGTGTGGTTTCTTCTGGTTAATTAGAACGCGTTGTGTGTCGCACCTACCGAGGAGGCCACATGGCCGAAGTCAAGAAGGTCGTCCGCCCTGCGGTCACCGCGTCGTCCCGCCCGTGCGCGTTCGTCTCGCCGGACAAGGGCAACGCTCCGACCATCACGCCCGCCCGTAAGCAGATGGAGGCCGCCCCGGCCCCCGCTGAGCAGCGGAAAGAGCGTGCGTCGGCCTAAGGGCTGAGGTTCCGCCGGGGCCCTGCCCACGGGCCGGGCCCCGGTCTGTCGCGCGGGCCGGGCCGACGGTCGGGATCGGTCCGCGCTCAACGGCTCCGCGCCCGGGGGCCTTTCGCCGACGCCGTGCCGCACGCCGCGCAGCCAGGGCCGAGCCGTACGTCGTGTCGGAATTCGTAAGATGCAGGGAGAAGTCTCAGCCATGCAGAATTCGATGTACCAGTCGTCGCGCTACGTCCGCACCCTGCGTGCCACGGGCGACCGGGATTTCACGTCATTCGGAGGTCGGCTCCATTCCTATGAGGGTGACGAGCAAACCATGGCCTTTCATTCACTCTACGGAAATGCGCGGCTGATCGACCGGGACATCGTCGGACTCCTCAACGAGGCTTCCCAGGGCATCAGTTGGGACCGACTGCGGGAGCGGGTCGACGACGACTCCCTGCGTGACCTCGTCGAGGCCCGGTTCCTCGTCGAGGCGGGGCACGACGAGGCCAGAGAGATCGACGGACTGCTGGAGAGCCGGCAGAGCGCACTCGGGAGCGGCGTGTTCCACTCCTCCATCCAGCTCGTGCTCACCAACGCCTGCAACTTCTCCTGTCAGGGCTGTTTCGCGTACAACTTCGACGGCGGCGTCGAGGAGCGCAACACCTCCGGCGAGTCGGTGAAGCCCGGACCGGTCCTGGTCGAACTGCGCCGCTCGCGCGAGGACCAGGGCCCCGCCCGCCACGACTCGGGCCCCACGCTCGCCAAGGGTGACTGGAACCATGGCTCGGACCAGGGCCGCAACCCCTCGATGCACATGTCGCGCGAGGTGGCCGAGAAGACCATCAAGGAGGCCATCGAGCTGCGCAAGGCCAACGGCGGCGGCCATCTGACGGTGTCGTTCTTCGGCGGCGAGCCCACCCTGGCGCGGGGCACCATCCTCCACGTACTGCGCACCTTCGGCGACAGTCACGACGGGGTCACCCTCTCCTACGACCTGACCAGCAACGGCTCCCGCATCGACGACGAACTGCTGGCGGTGCTCGCCGAGCACCACGTCGACACCACCGTCTCCATCGACTACCTGGTCCCGGAGACCGGCGAGTTCCGCGGCGGACAGCAACAGCGCACCCCATGGGCCGTGGTCCGCAAGGCGATCCTCGACATGAAGGCCGCCGGCGTCCCCGTCAACATCACCTCGGTGCTCTCCCAGTTCACCTGGGACAAGTGGGGCAACCCACTCATCGACTTCGTCGCCGAGGCCGGCCTGGACACCCTCGACGTCATCGTGTCGTTCCAGGCCAAGGAGTTCTTCCAGGCACACAGCCCGCACGACGTGGCGCAGCGGCTGCTGGCCGCCGTCGACTACGGGCGCGAGCGCGGCGTGCAACTCAGCGGCTACTGGTACCAGACCTTCCAGATGATCACCGACGAGGCCAAATGGGCCGAACAGGCCGACTACAAGACCTGCCCGGCGGTCGGCCGCCAGCTCTCCATCGAGCCCAACGGCAGCGTCTTCGCCTGCAAGGCCACCGCCCGCAAACTGGGCACCATCGATGACTGGCGCGGCATCTTCGCCTCTCCCGCGTACCAGGACTACGGCATGCGGGCTTACACCAACGGCCCCGGCTGCCAGGGCTGTGAGCTCCAGGGCACCTGCTCGGGCGGCTCCGCCGGAGCACTGGAGGAGGAGAACGGATCGATCCAACTGATGTCGCCCGGCTACTGCGCCTACATGCGCGAGGTGGTGCAGGGCCTCCTGGAGCGCCATCACCTCCAGAGCCTCGCCAGCCCGTCCTGACCCGGCCCTGTCCCGACGACCTCCGCAACGGCCCGCCCCGCACGAGGCGGGCTGTCGATCCACGAACCGGCCCCGCGAACCCCGCCGGGCCGAGGAAGGGTGACTGGTTCCATGGCAACGATTGGGATGCACTTCGGCCATGACGCGGGCGCCGCGCTCACCGACGAGAGCGGCTATCGCGTCATCGAGGCCGAGCGCCGCCTCGGCCTGCGCCATGTGTGCGGCGGCAACGGCGACTTCCCCCGGGCCGCCGCCGAGTGGCTGGCGGAGCTACGGCAGCGGGCGGCGAGCCCGGTGACCCGCATCGCGGTGGCCGACTGGTACACGCCGATGTGCCAGGCACTGCCCCCGGCGCTGGTCGAGCTCGTCAACGAGGACGCCCGATGGACAGCCACCGGCGGCACGCGCCTCGCCGACGTCGTGACCCGCGTGATCAAACCCCTGGACTGGCCGCTGGCCAAGGAGTTCGGCGACATCACCCTGACCGCGGTGCGCCACCACTACGCGCACGCCGCCCTCGCGTACTACACCTCCGGAACCCACAAGGCCCTGGTGCTCGCCCTGGACGGGACGGGCAACTACGCCGAATGCGGCATGGTCTGCCTCGGCGACGGCGACCAGCTCACCCCGGTGATGTCCTTCACCAACCGCACCGGCCCGCGCTTCGGCCTGGTCTACGAAGCGCTCGCCCGACGCATCCACGGCAGCCAGTTCGACACCGGGAAACTGCTCGGGCTGACGGCCACCGGGCAGACCGACACCTCCCTGCTGCCGGTGCTGCGCGCCATGCTCGTCCCGCAGTCCACCCGGAACGCCTCACCGGATCTGTACGAGCAACTCGAAGATGACCAACTGACCGGCACCGCACTGCGCTACGCCGACACCTGGTGGGAGTACGACCCCTACAGCGGCGGGTATCTGGACGCGGGCCTGGACGACTCCTCGGACGACGACGTCGTGCACTCCTTCGGCTCGGTCTTCCCCGACGAGATCCGCACCGCCGACGGCCGAACCACCCTTGTCGGGACCTCCCCCGAAGACCGCACCTGTCGGGACCTGGCGGCCACCTTGCAGACCGCCGTGGAGCACGACCTCACACGACTGGTCACCGGCATCAGCCGGCTCTTCCCGAGCTACGCCACGCTCTGCTACGCGGGTGGCTGCGCGCTCAACATCACAGCCAACAGCCGCTTGGCCGAGTGCGGACAGTTCACCCGGGTGTCCATTCCCACCTGTTGCGACGATTCGGGCATCGCGCTCGGTGCGGCACTGGCCGTCGCCGAACCGGCCGACCGCCCGGCCCTGCTGGGCCGCTCGGGAGGTGCGCAGCTGGCCTACTCAGGGCCACTGCTGGCGGGCCTGGACGCAGTGGACCGAGACGACGCGGCCCCGGCCGGCGACCTCACCCGCCGATTGAGCGGCCGCGGGCTGACCGTGCGCCGCCCGGCCGACGTCGAGGAGTTCCTCCGGACCGTCGCCGACCTGCTGGCCGACCGACGTTGCGTGGCCTGGCTGGAGGGCGGCCTGGAGACCGGACCACGGGCGCTGGGCCACCGCTCGCTGCTGGTCTCGGCCCACTGGAGCGGCGCCCGCCGATACGTCTCCCAGACCATCAAGCACCGGGAGTGGTTCCGGCCGGTCGCGCCGATCTGCCCGGAGGAGGTGGCCGACCACTACTTCACCGGCCCCCTGGACCACACCGAGACCATGCTGTTCGCGGTACGGGTACGGCCCGACCGGGCCCGGCAGCTCGCGGAGGCCAGGCACATCGACGGCACGGCCCGCCTCCAGACCGTACGACCCGACACCCATCCCCTGCTGCACCGTTTGTGCCACGCGGTCGCCGCCCGCACGGAGTTGCCCGTGCTCATCAACACCAGTGCCAACGGCGGCGGCCGCCCCCTCCTCAACCACCTCGACGAGGCACTACAACTGCTCACCGAGACCGAACTGGACGCCGTGGTACTCCCCGAACACCGCCTGATCGTCGAGTGATCCCCGCCCTCCGGCCAACACCCCGTACCCGCTTCCCCCGACACCCCGACCAGGCGAAGTCCAGCCGGAACGGCGATGTCGGGGCCGGCCCGTCCCACCCGACCATGTGCAGGCGTCGTGTCCCTGGAGAGTGCCCGTGGCCGCCATCCCCTTGCGAGACATCCACAAGACGAAACCACTGCGCGTCCTGTCCCCGACGGACTGGCAACAGTGGCTCACCCAAGGCTATGTGATCGTCCGTCAGGCAGTGCCGGCGCAGACGATCGCCGCCCTCACCGAGGGCCTGTACTCCTTCCTCGACATGTACCCCGACGACCCCGCCACCTGGACCTCGCCGCACACCGGAAACGACCGGCTGCCGGGCCACAGCGGGCTCGTCGAGATGTACAACCACCAAGCCCAGTGGGACGTCCGACAGACACCGCGGGTGTACGGGGCCTTCGCCGACATCTGGGACCGAACCGACCTGTGGGTCACCATCGACTTCGCCAACGTCAATCCGCCCAACCGGGGAGCGCGCGCCTTCGACGGATTCATCCACTGGGACGTGGACACCGCCACCGACCCACTGCCGGTGAGCTGCCAGGCGGTGCTCTCGCTGACCCACGGTGACCAGGAGATCGGTGGCTTCCAATGCGTGCCCGAGATCTTCACCGAATGGGAGAAGTGGGTCGGCGGCCAGCCCGCCGACCGCGACCCGTGCACGCCGGACATCACCGGCTACCCGATCACCACGCCGGAGGTCGCACCCGGCGACCTCATCATCTTCAACAGCCTGTTGCCGCACGGGGTGCACCCCAACGTCTCCCGCACCCGGGTGCGCATGGCCCAGTACCTGACCATGGCCCCCGCCTGGGAGGAGAACGCCGACCTCCGAGCGGCCCGGGTGCGGTTCTGGCGGGACCGGATCCCCCCACATCCCCCTCAAGGCGGGGTGCGCAAGGCCGAGGCCGAGCTGTACGGACCGGCGAGGCTGACGGAACTGGGCGAGCGGCTGCTGGGCCTGCGCGCCTGGTCCGAGGGGAGCGCTGTTGGCTAGCACCGCCCGGTCCGGCACCCGCCCGGCTCGCCAGGTGGACCTGGGCCGCCCGTTCCGCTGGCTGTGGGCGTCGACGGCCGCCTCCAACGCGGGCGACGGCATCACCCGTACGCTGCTCCCGCTCCTGGTGGTCGCGCACCACCCTGACCCGGCGGCGGTCGCCGGACTGACCACCGTCAACATGCTGCCCTGGCTGCTGTTCGCGCTCCCCGCGGGTGTCCTCGCGGATCGGGTGGACCGGCGTCGCATCGTGCTGGGCAGCAACGTGATCCGCGCAGCGGCCCTGCTCGGCGCGGCCCTCGCGCTCGCCGACAACCGCCCGCTGCCCCTGCTGTACGCGCTGGCGTTCCTCCTGGGCATCGCCGAGACCTTCGCCGACACCGCGGCGCCCGCGATGCTGCCGTGCCTGGTCGACGAACGGCACCTGGAACGCGCCAACGGCCGACTGCTGACCGCGCAGATCGTGCTCAACGAGACGATCGGACCGCCCCTCGCGGGCCTGCTGGTGGGCCTGACCGCCGCCGCGGCGCTGGCCACCGGCGGGGTGCTGTACGCCGTGGCCGCGCTGCTGCTGTTCGGCTTCGCCCCACTCGTCCGCCCCCGCCGCGAGGCGACACCGGGTGCGTCACACGGCGGGGTGCTGCGCGACATCCGGGGCGGACTCGGCTTCGTCCTGCACCATCGCACCCTGCGGCTCACCCTGGCCGCGAGCGCCCTGTACGGCCTGGTGTTCTCGGCGACCTTCTCGATGCTGGTGCTGCTGAGCGAGGACACTTTGGGGCTGAGCGAGACCGGGTACGGGCTGCTGCTCACCGCCGGATCACTGGGAGCCGTCGCCGGCAGTTGGCTGGCGCCCCGGGCCGCGGACCGGTTGCCCACCGTGCGACTGGCCCGGTGGTCCCTGGTGGCCTCCGGGGCCGCGTACGCCGCGCTGGGCCTGGGCCGCCACCCGGTCCTGGCCGGGCTGGCACTCGCGGTCAACGGCGTCTTCATGATGGGTTGGAACATCCCCGTGATGTCGCTGCGCCAGCGGCTCACACCGGAAGATCTCCAGGGCCGGGTGATGAGCGTGTCCCGGCTGTGCGCCTGGGGCACCATGCCGGTCGGCGCGACGCTCGGTGGACTGCTCGCCGAAGCCCTGTCCGTGCCGGCGGTGTTCGTGGTGTGCGGAACGGTCCTGGCCGTGGGCGCACTGGTGCTGCTCGCGCCCCTGCGCGAGGACCACTCCGCGGCCGGCCCCCGGCCCGCGCCCACCGCACCACCACAGCCGTCCGACCCGCCGCCTTCCGACCCACAGTCCTCCTCTTCGCCGCCATCCGATCCACCGCCGCACGGCGACCTTCTCGACAAGGAGTGACCATTGGACACACAGCCCTACGACACGGTGATCGTCGGAGGAGGCCCGGCCGGCCTCAACGGGGCGCTCTACCTGGGCCGTTCGCGTCGCCGCGTGCTGCTGATCGACTCCGGCGACGCCCGCAACATGGCGGCGGGCGTCATGCACAACGTCCTCACCAACGACGGGGCCACCATCGCGGACTTCCGGACCCGCTCCCGCGCCCAACTCGCCGCGTACGACGTGACGTTCCGCGAGGACGAGGTGCTGTCGGCCGAACTCGACGGCGACCACGTGGTGGTCACCACCAAGGAGTCCGGCACCCACCGCGCCCGCACCCTGCTCTACGCGGCCGGGGTGCGCTCGGTGCTGCCGCCGGTCCCGGGCCTGGCCGACCTGTGGGGCCACACGGTCCTTGAGTGTCCGTACTGCCATGCCTGGGAAGTGCGCGACCGCAGCTTCGCCGTGTACGGAGGGAACGTACCCAGCGAATGCCTGGCCGCGACCCTGACGGTGTGGTCCGACAGCATCACCTACCTCACCGACCGGCGCGAGCTGCCGCAGGACGAGCGGGACCGGCTCACCGCGGCCGACGTGCCTGTCGTCAGCGACGAAGTCAGCGAGGTCAAGCCACATGCCGAGGGGATCGAGGTCGTCTTCGAGGACGGCCGGTCCGCGAGTTACGGGGCACTGTTCCTGCACCTGGACATCGAACCCCGGGTGGCCCCGCTGCGCCCCTGGCTACAGGCCCCGGACCTGGAATCCGTACAGACCGACGAGCGCGGCCGCACCAGCCTGCCCCGGCTCTACGTGGCCGGGGACCTCGGCCGGAACATGCAACAGGCCGCCATGGCCGCGGCCAGCGGAGGGCTGGCCGGTATGGCCATCAACGCCGACCTGATCCGCGAGGACCGCCCCGGCTCCCTGCCCGAGCCGCCACCCCCGACCCCCTGAGCACCCGCCACCCACCCGCACACCGACGGGAGCCCCGCTGCGATGACGTCACCCCGCGCCGAGTTCACCCCGCACATGGAGCACTACACCTTCGTCCTGGAGGACCAGCCCTATCTGGGGTACTTCCAGTACGGCAATGAGAAGACCCCCGTCCACAGCACCGACCGGCACGGCTTCCGGGTCACCCCCGGCCCCGACGGACTCCGGGCGACGGTCGGCGACGACCGCCCCGACGGCCCCGTGCGGGTGCTCGCCGGCAGTTCCGCAGTCTTCGGCGTGGGCGCCACCGGTGACGCGGCCACGATCACCGCCCGCCTGTGGAACGCCCACGCGCCCCGACTGCCCTGGCTGAACATCGCCGGACAGAGCCACAACTCGACGCAGGAACTCCTGCTGTTCACCCTGTTCCAACACGAACTCCCGCCCGTCGAGGACATCGTGCTGCTCTCCGGGGTCAACAACCTGGTGCTCAGCCGGCTGCCCGAGGACAAGCAGGGCCGGCACGGCGCCTTCTTCGACTGCGGTCCCGCCCTCGACGTCGTCCCACCACCGGAGCAACGGGTCGCACACGCAACGGAGTTGACGATCCGACACCTCGGCGGGTGGAAGGCGCTCGCGCAGGCACTGGACGCCCGGCTGACCTTCGTGCTCCAGCCACTCGCGCCCTGGGTGCGCGAGGAACCGTTGCCCCGCGAGAAGCTCCTCTTCGAAGAGTTGGACGAGGTGTCCAACTTCCGCCGGTTCCACAACGACATCTCCACCATGACTGTGGGCCGCGCCTACGCGGACCGGCTGGCCGCCGGGTGCGCCCGGCTCGACGTGCCGTTCCTGGACATGAACGTGGCACTCGCCGAAGCCGCCGGGCTGTCGGACTGGCTGTTCATCGACCGTGTGCACTGCACCGATCTGGGATACGACCTGGTGGCCCGGCAACTGGCGGACCGCCTTGACCTGGTGTGAGGAGCCCCGCCATGCACGACGACACCACGGCCACGTCGACGGCCCGCACCCTCGCCCCCCGGCTACGACACCGCCTCGCTGCCTGGCTACGACGCCGAGGCCGACCCACCCCGTCCCCCAGCGCCCCGCCGGACCGGCTGGCCACCAAGGCCCCGCCACCGTCCCCGCTGCGGCCGCAGCCCGAGGACGACGCGTCCATCTACCCCCTGTTCTGACATGAGGAACGGCAAGCGCGGAGCGCGCGCCGACCGCTCGGGCCCCAGCCGGCCGGACGGCCCCGTCCTGGGCATCTCCGCCTACTACCACGACAGCGCGGCCGCCCTGGTGGCCGGCGGTACCCCGCTCGCGGCGGCGCAGGAGGAGCGCTTCACCCGCCGCCGCCACGACCCCGGCTTCCCCGCGCACGCCATCGTCTTCTGCCTGCGCGAGGCCGGCCTGCGCCTCGACGAGCTGGCGGCCGTGGCCTTCTACGAGGACCCGGCGCTGAAGTTCCGCCGGGTGCTGGCGACCTGGCTGGCCACGGCCCCGCACAGTCTCCCGGTGTTCCGTCGGACGTTCCCCCAGTGGGCCACCTGGAAGCGGCGCGCCCTGAACGACGTACGGGCGCAGCTGCGCGACCTGGCGCCCGGACAGTCACTGCCCCCGGTGGTGGCCCACCGCCACCACGCCTCACATGCCGCGTCGGCGTACTTCCCGAGCCCGTACCCGTCGGCCGCGGTGCTGTGCGTCGACGGCGTGGGGGAGTGGGCGACGACGACGCTGTGGCACGGCCGGGGCACCGAGCTGGTCCCGCTCGCAGAACTGCGCTTCCCGCACTCGCTCGGCCTGCTGTACTCGGCATTCACCTACTTCTGCGGCTTCAAGGTCGACTCGGGCGAGTACAAGCTGATGGGCTTGGCGCCCTACGGAACACCGCGCTACGCGCCGCTCATCCGGGAGCGGCTGATCGACGTCAAACCAGACGGCTCTTTCCGCCTGGACCTGCGCCACTTCACCTTCCTGTACGGGCAGACCATGGTCGGCCGGGCCTTCGAGGAACTCTTCGACGGGCCGCGCCGGACACCCGAAGGTCCGCTCACCGGCCGGGAGTTCGACCTGGCGGCCTCCGTGCAGCAGGTCACCGAAGAGGTGATGTTGCGACTGGCCCGGACGGCGCTGGAACGCACCGGGGAGCGACGACTGTGCCTGGCCGGCGGTGTGGCGCTCAACTGCGTGGCCAACGGTCGGATCCTGGCCGACGGGGTCTGCGACGAGCTGTGGGTCCAGCCGGCGGCCGGGGACGCGGGCGGGGCCCTCGGCGCGGCCCTGGCCGAGTCGCACCGCTGGGGAGCGCCCCGTACCCATGTCACGCGCCGCACGGACGCGATGGCGGGGGCGCTGCTCGGCCCCGGACAGTCCGACCGGGAGGTCGAGGCGTTCCTGACCCGGGGCGGATACCCCGCCGTGCGGCTGCCGGAGCGGAAGTTGGTGGAGCGGGTCTCGGCGGAGCTCGCGGAGGGAAGGGTGGTGGGTTGGTTCCAGGGGCGGATGGAGTTCGGACCGCGGGCGCTGGGCAACCGGTCGATCCTCGCGGATCCGCGCGATCCCACCATGCAGTCCACCCTCAACCTCAAGACCAAGTTCCGGGAGTCCTTCCGTCCGTTCGCGCCCGCGGTGCTCGCCGAGGACGCCAAGGACTGGTTCGACCTGCCGCAGGAGAGCCCGTACATGCTGCTGACCGCGCAGGTCGCCGCGGCCCGGCGGCGGGAGTGCGGTGCCGCAGCGGAGGAGGCGATGGGCCTGGACCTGCTGCATGTGCCGCGCTCGACGATCCCGGCCGTCACCCACGTCGACGGCTCGGCTCGGATCCAGACCGTGACCGCCGAACACAACCCGCGGTTCCACGCGCTGCTCACCGCGTTCCGGGACCGCACGGGCTGCCCCGTACTGGTGAACACCTCGTTCAACGTCCGAGGGGAACCGATCGTGCGGGACGCCGAGGAGGCGTACGCCTGTTTCATGCGCACCCGCATCGACCTGCTGGTCCTCGGCGACTTCCTGTTGGACAAGCGGGACCAGCCCCAGCGGCGGGAGGAGGATGACTGGCGTGCCGCGATCCCGATGGACTGAGCGGCTACGGTGCCTGGGCCTGGCCGCGCTGTACTTCGCGGTGATCACCCCGGCCGGGCTGTGCGCACGGGCGGTGCGGGACCCGCTGCGGCGTTCCTGGGACGCCCGCCGGACGAGCTACCTGGATCGCCCAGCCCGTTCCCCGCGCCCTCCGAGGAGTTCCTGAGCGGACCGCAGCACCCCCAGGTCCCGCCCGCACGAGCGTCCCGCGAGTCCCCTCGCCCGTGAGCCCTGCTCCGCCGTAGATCACGGGCGAGGGGACTCGCGGGCTCACGGGCCTCCGGGGTTCACCGGCCGCTGGGCCTCACGAACCGTTGGGGCTCATGGGCCGTCGGGGCTCGTCGCGGAGGTCACCACCACGCGACGCGTTCCCAAGACATGGATGCGGGAATCGACCCCGGTGAATCCGCAGGTCGCCGTCCACTCGCTCGCCTCCTGTGCCGTATGCGGCAGCGGCACGTCATCGGCGACGTGACGTGAGAAGCGTTCCGACGGCCGGAAGTGCGTGGCCAGAGGCAGTGTGAAGCCCACCCGACACCCCGGACGGAGCGCGCGTCGCCAGTCGGCCAGCGCCCGGCGCCCCAGGAAGTGCAGCGAGGAGGCGCAGAGCACGACATCGAGGGAGTGAGCGGCAACCGGCAGCGGTACGGCATCGGCGACCCGCCAGTCGATCGCCGCGTCACCTCCCGGGCCCGTGGCGAGTGCCCTGCCCACCGCGACCATCCCGGGAGACAGGTCGATGGCCAGGATGGGTCGGGCGGTCTCCGGCCGGTTCGGCGCGAGTTGCCGGGCGACGGCTCCCGCTCCGCACGCCACGTCGGCGACCGCGTCGGCCGCACCAGGCACCACCCACGCGATCAGGGCCCGCGCGATCTCCTCGTGGTGCCGGTGATCGTAGCTGTCGGCCAGATCGTCGAAGGCCCCGGCCAGCGTTGCGCTCTGCATCACCATCCGATCCTAGCCGTCGACTCCCACCGACCGTCGGCGGACATCACACCAAACGACGCCGCACAGCACAGGAGTTGAGCCAAGGCCCGAGCAAGGACGACGGCGGACGCGTCGGGGGTTAGCCCTACCTGGAGCTGGGCGGGTAGCAGGATCGTCCCGGGCGGTCGCATCCGGAAATGCTGGGCCGGCACATACCACTGGTTTCCCCACGATTCCGTAGGAGTTGGCTCGTGCGTGAGCAGGCATGGCAGAGTTCTCGTTCTTCCAGGCGGCATCCGAGTGGTCGGCGCAGAGCCGTGCCGGCCGCGGTGGCCGTCGGCGTCTTGACGATGACTGCCCTGGCGCCGCCCGCCGCGTCCGCTGCCGCCCGGCCGGACACCGTTCGGCAGGGCCTGAACGCGCTCGTGCACACCGACGGTCTGCCCGCGGCGCTGGCGAGCGTCAAGGACCGTGACGGCCGCACCCGCACCTACACCGCAGGGGTCGGCGACGTGGCCACCGGCTCGAAGGTGCCCACGGACGGCCAGGTGCGGATCGGCAGCAACACCAAGACGTTCACCGCGGTGGTCGTGCTGCAACTGGTCGGTGAAGGGAAGATCGGCCTCGACGCCACGGTCGACACCTATCTGCCGGGCCTCGTACGCGGGGAGGGGATCGACGGACGCCACATCACCGTTCGCCAGCTCCTCCAACACACCAGCGGACTCCCCGAATACGAAGACCTCGTCAGCGACGACATCCTTCAGCACCGGTACTTCGACCCCCGCGACCTCCTGGACATCGCTCTCCAACACAAGGCCGACTTCGCCCCCGGGACGAAATGGGCGTACAGCAGCACGAACTACGTGGTGGCCGGCCTGATCATCCAGAAGGTCACCGGCCGACCCCTCGCCGAAGAGATAGAGCAGCGCATCATCAAACGCATCGGGCTGCGCCACACCTACTTCCCCGCCCCCGGCGACATGACCATCCGAGAACCCCACCCCAAGGGCTACCACAGGGCTTCAACAGGCACACCCCTGCGCGACTTCACGGAAATCGACCCCTCCGCGGGCTGGGCGGCAGGCCAGATGATCTCCACCAACTCCGACCTCAACCAGTTCTTCACCGCGCTCCTCGCCGGCCGCCTCCTCCCGGCGGCCCAGCTCACCCAGATGCGCACCACCGTCCCCATCGGGGACACCGGCGCCGGCTACGGACTGGGGCTCATGAGCAGGCCACTGTCGTGCGGCGGCGTCTACTGGGGCCACGGCGGTGACATCACGGGATACGAGACCCGGGGCGGCGTCACCGACGACGGCCGCGCTGCCAACGTCGCAGTGACCAGCATCCCGACCGACGCGGCAGCCACGAAGCACGTCGAGAGCGTCGTGGACACGGCCCTGTGCCGCTGAACCGCGCCTCTTAAGGCATAGCCGATGGTTCATGCGGCTGGGCTGGGCTGGACTGGACTGGACTGGCTGGGCTGGGGTGGATTGGGTTGGGGTGGCGCCCTCCGCCGTGCCTGGCTCCGGCTGGCCGCGTGCAGAACCCGCGCAGAACCCTGTTCAGGGTCCGGTCCAGGGCTCGCTCCACAGTCTGTTTCAAGGGTGTTGTCCCCGCTGGTGTGTGACCAGTGGGAGGAACAACTGGTCCACGATTTCCTCCAGGTCGGCATCGGTCGGGGTCCGGCGGGCCATGAAGAGGTCGTGGACGACCAGCACCACCGGCAGCGTGACCAAGCGGTCCGGGAGGGCGTCCGGGGCGTCGATCTGACCGCGTCGAGCCGCCCGTTCCAACGCCATCCGCATCCAGGCGTGGCCCGGTCCCTGGTTGCGTGAGGCCAGGTATGCGGAGAGTTCCGTCGCCTGTCCCTGTTCCGCGGCCAGTACCTCGCGGACGGGAGCGAGTTCCTGCGTGCGCGTGACGACGCGATGCAGCAGGGCCAGGACGTCGCCGCGCAGGTCGCCGGTGTCGGGCGGTTCGTCCGGCAGGGGCGGCGTTCGGTGGCGCAGCGCGGCCAGGACCAGCTCCCGTTTCGAGGGCCATCGACGGTAGAGCACCGGGCGGCTCGTGCCGGCGCGGTCGGCCACCGCCTCGTATGTCAGTCGCTCGTAGCCGACCGCAACCAGCTCTTCCCAGGCCGCCTCCAGGAGTGCCGCTTCCAGCTCGGCCCCTCGGCGGCGCTTGCGCATTGACTCTTTAGACACGTTGTGTATCTTAATCTCTGCCATAAGATACACAGCGATTCTTATTGGAGGCGTTGGTCATGCGTGGCAAGGGCATCCACTACGACACGGGCACCTTCCCCAACGGGGACACCTCCCGCCCCGTCTTCGACCCCCGCACCGTCGAGCGGGAGATGCGGGTCATCGCCGAGGACCTGCACTGCACTGCGGTCCGCATCACCGGCGGCGACCCGGACCGCATCGAGACCGCCGCCCGGCACGCCGCGGACGTCGGCCTGGAAGTCTGGTTCTCGCCGTTTCCCTGTGAGTTGACGAACGAGCAGATGCTTCCGTACTTCGTCGACTGTGCCGAACGCGCCGAACGGCTGCGTCGCGACGGCGCCGACGTCGTCCTGGTCACCGGCTGCGAACTGAGCCTGTTCGCCCGCGGATACCTGCCCGGCGACACGTTCAACGCCCGCGTCCCGGTCCTGGCCGGCCCCGGCCGCGAAGCCGCGCTCCAGGGCATCCCCGACAAGGTCAACGCCTTCCTGGGAGACGTCGTCACCGCCGTACGGCCCGTTTTCGCCGGCCCCGTCAGCTACGCCTCCTGCCCCTTGGACGGCGTGGACTGGAGCCCGTTCGACATCGTCGGCCTGGACGCCTTCCGGAGCCTGCGCAACGCCGCCACCTACCGCGACGACCTGCGCAAGGCGTTCGCCCAGGGCAAGCCCGTCGCGATCACGGAGGTCGGCTGCTGCACCTTCCGGGGAGCGGGCGACCACGGCGGCGCGGGGTGGTACGTGGCCATGGGACCGGACGGGGTCACCCCCAAACCGGACCTGGTGCGCGACGAGAACGAGCAGGTCCGCTACCTCGACGCCCTCCTGCCCGTCTTCGAGGACGAGGGCGTCGACTCCCTCTTCTGGTTCAGCTTCGCCGGCTACGCCACCCCCCACCGCTCCTGCGGACCGGACCCGGACCTCGACTTGGCTTCTTACGGCATCGTCAAGATCCTCGACGAGCAGAGCGGCATCTCCACCTCCGCGCACAGCTACCCCGACCTGCCCTGGCAACCAAAGAAGGCGTTCCACGCACTCGCGGACCGCTACCGGGCCCTCGGGCAGCAAAGCACCGCCGAGTAACACCATTGATGGCCGATGGCCGATGGCCGATGGCTGGTGGCTGCCCCGCCCGGGTACATCGGGCCGGGCCCCTACTGCTCGTTGGCTTCGTTCCGGCTCACTGTTGCGCTTGCTACGGCTATAGGGACGGCCATGGCTATGGACGTGGCTATGGCTATGACTTGGGCTCCGGTGTGGGTGAGACGTTGGCAAACCGCAGGCCCTGTGGCGGCCGCCGGCGCATCCGATGGCGATGCTGCGGGGGCCCGTGGGCAGCATCGCGTAGGACACCAGGTTGTCGAGTTCACGGGCCCCGGGAGTGTTGAGGACGATGTCCTGAACGCGGGGGTGGAAGCCGTCAAGGTCGAGGATGTCGCGGGCGGCGGCCGGGTCACGGAGTCGATCGCGAACGTCCTCGACGCGGTCAGCGGCCGGCGGGATCGGCCTCCCTGTCGGGTCCGTCGGCAAGTGAAGGTAGCCGAACGAGATCAGGCGTATCGGATGCATGGCTGGGTTTTCCTGTTCCTGATGGGGGTTCGCTCGTGGTGTCGGTGAAGACGGGGATGCCGAGGTCGACCAGTTGGGGACGCCCATCGGTGCGGCTGTTCTTGAGGCTGTTGAGCTTGGCCATCGCGGCGTCGAAACTGACCTGGAGTCCTTCGACCTCCCCGAGCCAGCCGTTCCCGCGGGCTTCGGTGATGCGCTCGCGGAGGTTCTGAATGATCTCGATGAGGCGGGGCCGCTGGCGGGGGTCCATCTGGAGAACGGGGCAGCGGATGCAGGCTTCTCTGAACTTTGGTGTCGTTCCGTCCCAAAGCCTCTGGCCTGCAGCTTTCTGAAACCGAATCGGTGATGTCAGAGGCATCACAGCGAGATGTTCCGGAGAGCGAGAGCCGCTCCGCCTGCCGGCTCAGTACTGTGACTTCGCATGACCGACACCGAGATCGAGATCACCGCAGACCTGGTCCGCGACCTGCTGCAGGAGCAACATCCAGACCTTGCAGGGCTGGCCATCCGCGAGGTGGCGGGCGGGTGGGGCAACCAGATGTGGCGCCTCGGGGACGAGTTGGCCGTGCGCATGCAGCGCATGGACCCCACCCCGGAGCTCCAGCTCAAGGAGCGGCGGTGGCTACCCGTGCTGGCCCCGCGCCTGCCGCTCCCAGTACCGACCCCGGTGCGGTTCGGCGAACCGTCCGAGCGCTTCCCCAAGCACTGGACCGTGATGACGTGGGTTCCCGGCGAGCCGCTGGACCACGGTTCGATCAGCCGCGGCGCCCACGCGGCCGACACGCTGGCGAGCTTTCTCCGGGCGCTCCATGTGGAGGCGCCCGCCGAGGCGCCGATCGCTACGGACCGCGGCGCCCATCCCAGGAACTGCACGGACGGCTTCGAGAACTTCTTCCAGGCCGTTGCCCCCGACGACATCGCTGCCGACGTCCGGGCCGTCTGGGACGACGCCGTTGCGGCCCACGCGTGGGAGGGCCCGCCGGTGTGGGTGCACGGCGACCTCCATCCCGCGAACGTCGTCGTCTCGGACGGAACGCTCTCGGGCATCGTCGACTTCGGCGACATGTTCGCCGGCGATCCGGCGTGGGACCTCGCCGCCGCATGGGTGCTGCTACCCGCGGGCACGGCCTCACGGTTCTTCGACATGTACGCGCATGCGGACGAGGCGGCGATCCGGCGCGCCCGCGGGCTGGCCGCTATGAAGAGCCTCTTCCTGATGCTCATGGGACAGAACGGAGATAGGGGCATTCCCGGCGGCAAGCCGAACTGGGGACCTGCAGGCCGGGCGGCACTTGATCGTGTTCTGAAGGGCGTTTGATGCACGCTTCTTTGAACTCGTTCTCGATCTTGGTTGAAGGCCATGCGGCAGCCCACCTCCGTGAGTTCATCGATCACCACGCATGGTCGGGATGCCAAGGTCCACGGCCGTATGCCGCCCGTGGCTCCGATCGAGCTGGCGGAGCTTCTCCTCAGCGCCAGCCAGGCTGACCTGGAGACCTTCGACCTCGCCGAGCCAGCCTTCCGTCTCGGCTTCGTCGATGCGGGCGATCAAGTTGTCACGGATCTCGGCAAGCCGCGCCCATTGGGCCGGGTCAGGTCGCAGGAGCGAGCATCTGACACAAGCGTGCTCATGCATACAAGGGGACCCGAAGGCGCATGCGCAGGTGCCGATGGACACCTTCCGCTTCTCGAAGTGCGGGAGGAAGGCGTCCCACTCCTCTTCGGTAGGGGTCCGGTACTCCTCGCTGGGGCGAGAGGCACGACGGCGGGCGATGAACGCTTGTGCCCGCAGATCACCTGGGCAATGTGCGGGGGCAGGCCGTTCATGATGGCGTCGGTGACGAAGAAATGTCTTGTGTCCGCAGAGGCCGTGTGCGGACCATCCCGTGTGGCGATTGAGCGGGCGCGTCGGCGGGAGGAGTTTCGCGACGCTGAGAGCGGCATGTGTTGCATTCCAGCGTTCCCGGTGTGACGCAGTCAACTTCGTTGGTGTGGGTCTCGACACCGCAGTGCCCGCCGATGTCGAACTCGTCGGGCACTGCGACTACGTCGGTTATCCAGCAGGCACGAAGCCCTGGGATTGGTCGAGCAGGAAGGGGGATCCGGGCTCGTCGGGTGTCCAGCCTTTGGCGCGAGCCGTGCGGATCGTGGCGGCCACGTCCGCGGGCAACACGGGCCTGGCGGGGATCTCGAACCAGTTACTCGGATGCGGTTGGTTGGTAGTGACCACCAGGGTGGTGCCTGGCGTCTCGGCCTGCTCGACGGCGTAAGTCAGCGGACTCCAGACCAGCCCCTGGTCATAAGTCGGTCGCCCTCGGGCTCTCCATCGATAGGTGACGCCGTCGACGGTGATGCGGCGTGAGCCCTTCTTGACCAGTGCCATGGCCTCCTCATTTCTGCCCGATGGACAGTAACCGACGGTTCCTGCTGTGTCGCGTGGATTCCCGCTGGCGAAGAAGCCCAGCCTCTCCGTCTCTGCCCGTGTCAGCTGCAGGTTCCGATCACGGTGGTCCGTGGTGCGGGAAGGTGGCTGACTCGGCTCGTGCCGGCGGCCCGGACGCGGCAGGGCCGGACCGTCCTCGAAGCACAGTTCGTCGTCGACGAGCACGGGCATCCCCTCGTGTACGCCGTGCGCCTCACGCCGAAGCCGACCCGTGCCGGAAGGCCGGAGACGCGCATACGAAGGGATGACCGGCCCGAATCAAGTGTGGGGCCGGAGCCGGTCGTTGAGTGCGGCACCGACGTCGGGGCAGTTCTTCCGGATGGTGTCGAGGAAGGCGCGCAGCACCGGGGAGTGATCGCGGGCCGCGAAGGACAGGACGAGATCGGGCAGGGGCGTGCGCGGGGTCACTTCACAGAACCGCACTCCCGGACGCGGGACCGCCCTCATGCGGGACGGCCCCAGGCCGACGCCCACGCCCGAGGCGGCGAGGCCGATGATCGTGTGCACGTCCCTCGCGAAGGTCGCGCCGCCGAGAGCCGATGAGTCCGTGCCCAGCAGGGTGCGCAGTCCGGCGACTACAGCGGGCTCGTCCTCGCCGGCCGACACGATCAGCGGCTGTCGCCGCAACTGGTCGGCACTTACCGACTGTTGACCCGCGTACGGGTGCACCGTACTTACCACAGCGATCACGTGGTCGCGTCCGATCGGGACGGACACGAGATGCTCGGCTCCGGCACCCCGTGGCGGGCCGAGGGTGAGGGCCACGTCCAGCTCCCCGGCGACGAGAGCTGAGCTGCTGCGGCTGGTCGCCATCTCGTGCAGTTCCAGTCTCACGTCGGGCCGTTCACGGCCGAACCGGCTCAGGACGCCCGGCAGCGGGTCGAGCAGCGCCGAGGCGATGAAGCCGAGGCGCAGACGTCCCGTCTCGCCGCGCGCGGCCCGGCCCGCGTCGACCGTGGCCGCCGCGATCTCGTCGAGCGCCCGGCGTGCCCGCGCGAGGAACGCCTCACCGGCGGCGGTCGGGAATACCCCCTGACGTGTGCGGTCGAACAGCCGGGCCCCGACCTCGCGCTCCAGGTCGGCGATCTGCTTGGACAGCGGCGGCTGCGCGATGCCCAGCTTGCCGGCCGCCCGGCCGAAGTGTTCGTGCTCGGCGAGAGCAACCGCGTACCGCAGGTGTCGCGCTTCCATGACTCGCCCTCCATCCCATCGATCCCATCGGCTGCCGACAAGACCTCAAAGATATTGCCATGCCACTTACCAGATCTATGAATGGATGGCGTTGTGGTTCCTGTCTGGAATGGAGCCATGAAGAACGTATCTCTGACCGACACCGTCTTCGTTTTCGTGCACGGCGCCTGGCACAGCTCCGGACAGTGGGCAGCGACGCAGCGCGCGCTGGCCGGACTGGGCGCTGCGAGCGTGGCCGTCGACATGCCGGGGCACGGCTTCGACGCACCCCTGCCCACCGGATACCTGCTGCCCGGCCAGCCGGGCCTGCTGACCGAGAAGTCACGGCTCGCCCCCCTGACGATGGACGACTGCGCCGAGGCAGTACTGAGCGTCCTGCTCCAGGTCCGTCACCATCACACTGTCGTGCTCGTCGCGCACAGCGCGGGCGGCGGTCCCGCGTCCCTGGCCGCGGAGCGGGCGCCCGAGTTGGTGGACCGGATCGTCTACCTGTCCGCGTTCGTCCCGGGCGGGCGGCCGCGGTTCTTCGACTACCTGGGCTCACCCGAGAACGCCACCGCGCTGGGCCAGAACCTGAACCTCGGCGACCCCGAGGCGCTGGGCGCCGTACGGATCAATCCGCTCTCACCGGATCCCGCCTACCTCGACGAACTGCGGGAAACCCACTACCACGACACCCCGCTGGACCGCTTTGACCGGTGGCGGTCCGCGCTGAGCCCTGATCTGCCCCTGGCGATCCCGACGGCTCCGGTCACCCTGACCGCGGCACGGTGGGGACGAATTCCACGAACTTTCCTGCGCTGCGCCGAGGACCGGGCGCTGGCACCGGCCGCGCAGGACCTGATGATCGCGGAAGCCGACCGGGCCTTCCCCGGTAACCCGTTCACTGTGCATACCCTGCCCGGCAGCCACAGCCCGTTCGCAGCCCGGCCGGGCGAGCTCGCCGCGGTCCTCGCCTCGTGAGCCGGCATCGGCCCGTGAAGGGTTCCCCGTTCCTGAGCGCGGGACGGCTCGCCGCACCTTGCTCCCCGGCCCGAGGGCCGAGGAGTCTGACGGGTGCTCGGCGGGCGTTTTGCGTCTCCCCACTATCAGAGGCGACGTTGGGTGTTTCGGTGTGCCGTTCGATGTTGAGGGCCGCGTTGAGGTCCCGGTCCATCGTCAGGCCGCAGTTGGCGCAGTGGAACGTCCGATCGGACAGCGTCTGGCGTCTGCCAGATGATGTAGCGGCGGATCATGCTGCCTTGCTCTTTGTGGTTGGCGTGGTCGGTGCCGTCGAGAGCGAAGTAGCGCAGGGCGGTGCACTGGGCCTCGATGCGGTTGAGCCACCTATCTCAGCCCGACGACTTCTCGATCGGCGGGCACCGTGGCCCAGCATCGGGATCGGGCGGTGCCCGGTCGGGTCATGCTTGGGTGAGCACGATCTTCTTACCGCCGGCCCGTCCGGTAACCACCCGGGCGAACGCAGCCGGTCCCTCGCTCAGCGGCAGGGGTTCCGGTGCGAGTTTCAAGGTTCCCGCGGCGGCCTGCTCCGCCAGCTGGACAAGCTGCGCGGTGTTGGGCTCGACGTAGAGGTCCCAACTCGTGATGCCTCGTTCCTCCGAAGGCGCGTCCGAGGTCAGGGAGCAGAGTCGGCCGCCGTCCCGCACCAAAGGCAGGGCGGCGTCCGCCGTGCTGGTGGCGATGATGAGGGCGGCGTCGAACCCGCCGCGTACCTTGGCCGACCAGTTCGGGTCGCGATAGTCGACGACCTCCATCGCTCCCAGACCGAGCAGGCGCTCCGCGGCGGCAGCAGACGCGGTCGCGGTCACCTCGATGCCCTTGGCCGCGGCGAGCTGGATGGCCAGGGCTCCGGTGGCCCCGCCTCCGTTGGTGATCAGGAGCCGCTGTCCTCGGCTGAGGTCCAGCTTCTCCAGGGCCTGCAACGCGGTGAGCCCGTTGACCGGCAGTGCCGCTGCGTGCACGGCATCCAGCCCGGGTGGGCAGGCTGCCGCGTGATCCGCGTTGATCAGAACGCGTTCCGCCCAGAAGCCGCTTCCCCCGGGCAGCGGGGCCTCGTGTGCGAGCACCCGGTCGTCTACGGCAAACCCGGTGACACCCGCGCCGACAGCCAGCACCTTGCCCGCGCCCTCCACTCCCAGCGCCGCCGGGGGGCGCAGCCCCACGTCCCAGCCAGCGCCGTTTAGCAGTTCGTCCCACGGGCCGACCCCGGCCGCCTCAACCGCCACCAGGATCTGACCGGGCCCGGGAGATGACGGTTCGGGCAACTCCAGCAGGGCGACTTCCTTCTCGGCCCCGGACACTCCGCATGCCTTCACAGCAGATCTTTGTCCTCTCACTCAGTCCGGTCGACCGGGAGGTACGGGCCGGAAACCCAAAGCAGGCAGCAGTGTCGACCTCGGGATCCCCTACAGAGGTCGCTCGTGGTCTCAGCCGCATTGGTGTCGAGCCTATGCAGCTAGCGACCCGGACATGTGGTCCATTTCGCGCAAACGGGTGGCGAGCCAGCCACATAAATGGTGCCCACGAGTTGTCGGTCTTCTCGGGGCACAGGCACTGGCAGCCAAACGCTTGAGCTGGGCGGGTAAGTGGTTCACGCACTGGCTGGCAGTTGCGCCGCGATCATCACCAGCTTCCCCGGCCTGGGCGCCCTCACCGGTGCCCGGATACTCGCCGAGACCGGAGGCGACCGGTCCCGCTTCGCCGAGGCCAAGGGCCTCAAAGCCTTCGCCTGGGGCCGCCTCCGTCACCCGGGCCTCCGGCAAACACCTCGCCGTCATGGCCCGCGACGAGGAGGAATGGCAGCCCGCCAGGATCCTCGTCGAGGAACCCGAGTTCGGCCCCACCCAGCGACAGAACGTCACCGTGCTGCGTGAGCTCGCCGAACCGGAGGAAAGCGGCTTCGGCTGGGGCTACAACGGCGGTGGTACCAGCGTGGCGGCCGCCGCGATCCTCGCCGACGCGCTCGACCTCGGCGACCCAGACAAGTGCGGCATCGGCTACCTGGCCTCTCCCGAGGACGAGGTGCTGGCCCAGTTGCGGGAGGACTTCTGCGACGACGTCCTCTCTCAGCTCAGCGACCAGTGGCGCCTGCGTCGCGGCGTCGTCCTGCGCTGGTCGCTGGCCTGGTACCTGCAGCAGGGCAACGACGAGCTGCCCGCCGCACTGCGGGAACTCCCGCCGCTCCAGAGCCAGATCTGACCGATGGGCACGCCGAACACGGCGCGACCAGGCGGATCCCTGTGGGCCCGCCCGGTCGCCGCCTTCCACGGCCGGGACACCACGACGCCGGCGCCGGACATCCCTACGAAGATGTCGCCGGCGGCCGCCGCCCATCGTTCGCGTCCCGCGTTCCCGGCCGGCGCGCCGTTCAGATCCGCCAGGTCCGGAGGCGCCCCCCCGTCTGATAGACGGTGGCCTTGCCGGCCTGGATGGCGCGAACGATGTCCACCAAGGCCCCGTAGGGCGGGTCGACGCCTTCAAACCGCAGCTCGGGAGCACCGAGATGCCATACCGTGGCTCGGTGGGGAACGTATTCCGTGGTGGGGACCAGCGCCTGTACCTGTCCAATAGCGGCACGGAGGTGTTCATCGACGTGCTGATGCTGGCGGTATCTGACCTCGCCGAAGACGTGTGGGACTACCGCTTCGCGGCTCTTCTGACTCTGCAGGACCAGAACGTGATGGGGCGAGGCGCTGTCGGATTCGACCTGCAGGACATTGTGTGGGGCTCAACTCCGCGGGGCCGTGCCCGGTCGAAGGACTTCGTACTGCGCGCCACAACACTCGCATTGACCAGCCACCGCTGGAGCGAGCTTGGGTACGCCCCTGCGTTCGCCCGCGACTACCTGAACCAGTTCAAAGCCATGGTCGAGTCCTTCGTGCCGGCCGACGACACTCATCTCGTCGGAGACTTCCCCGGACCGGACGAACGCGCGATGGCCTCATGCACACAACACCGGATCCTTAGCGCGCTCCCGCACTGGGAGGGGTGTTTCCTCTGCGTGCGGTGAGCTCGGGTAACCGGTCCGTCCACGGCGCGGCCGCGGCTTGCTCAGTCCGGGCGGCGGCCCGCTCGCGCAGTTGCTCCAGTCGCGCCGCGAGCAGGTACTGCGCGGTGTGCTCCCTCGCCGCATCGGCGGCCTTCGGCGAAGTGCAGGAGCATGTCGTCGTTGCCCTTGACCTCCGAGAGCAGCGTCGGATGGACCCGCACCAGCGTGGCCTTGGCCAACCGCTCGACGCTGACTCCCGCGTCCAAGAGGAAGACCTCGGTCTGCCCCTCCGCGTGGGCGCCCATGGGCAGGTGCGCAAAGTCCCGGGCACCGGATAACAGACACTCAAACGTGATCGGCGATCCCATGGCACGACGGTAGCGACCAGCTGGGCACGCCCGCAGGTGGTTTCCACCAGGGCCGCGAGGCTGAGCGACGGCCGCACAGCACGGGCCCGGGGCCAGGCCTGCAACGACAGAGTGAGACGGCGGCTTAGAGATCCCGCGGGTAGGGGCGCCGTCGCGAGCGCCGCGATACCGCCGCCCGGACCAGCGGAATCTCTTAGAGGTCGTTTTCTCCCGTTGTTTCATCCCGGAATCTGTGGTTGATGCTGGTTTATGGGGTCGTGCCAGGAGACGGTGGCTTCGCCGGTGAGGCGGCGGGCCATGAGGTCGGTCATGGCCAGGTGGATCATGGCTTCGGAGCGTGCGGGGAGGGCTTCGTAGTCGCGTGCCAGGCGGCGGTGGAACATCAGCCATCCATAGGTGCGTTCGACAGCCCATCGTTTCGGGATGGGGATGAAGCCCCTGGCTCCGGGGGTGCGCTGAACGATTTCCACGTCGATGCCCAGGCGGGCTGCGTGTTCGACGAGATGTTGGCGGTAGCCGCCGTCCACCCAGACTTTCCGAATGGTGGGATGGGCGGCGGCCACGGCGTTGACCAGGTGTGTGCCGGCCACTGAGTCCTGCACACTCGCGGCCGTGACAACAACCGCCATGAGCAGGCCGAGGGTATCGGTGACGATGCTGCGCTTGCGGCCCACGATCTTCTTCCCCGCGTCAACGCCCTGACTGGCCGCGGGGACACCGGTGGAGGTTTTCACGCTCTGCGCGTCGATGACACAGGCCGAGGGTGCGGCACCTTTGCCTGCCTGCTGGCGAGCCAACCCCCGTAATAGCCCGGTGAGCTGGGAGAACACGCCGTCCTTCTCCCACCTGGCGAAGTAGCCGTAGACGGTGTTCCACGGAGGGAAATCGTGCGGCAAGTAGCGCCACTGCACGCCGGTGCGATCCACGTACAAGATCGCGTCCATGATGTCGCGCAGGTCATGCTCAGGTGGGCGACCGATATCCAAGGCATGCCGACGTCGCTCGGCCCGCCAGGCAGACAGTACCGGCTCGACCAACTCCCAACGGGCATCGGATAGATCGCTCGGATAGGGACGACGCTCAGTCATGTCCTGGATGTACCGCTGGAGAACACGTGCGCCCAGGCGTGCGGCGACCGCGTTGGGGCACGGTTCCGCGCTGGGGCACTTTGGGATGAGACAGGCGCAAGCCGCCTTTCACTCCAGCCGTCACCCCACCTTCCCCTCAGAACTCAACCGCACCAGCACGGCAATCCCGCACACGCAAACCCAGGAAATACCAGCGCATCACAGATGAAAACGACCTCTTAGACATCGTTTCTTTTGGTGCCTGGCGGCGACTGTTACGTGGAAGGTCGTCCTGGCACCCCCAGCACGTCCGTCAGGTAGTGCTGGGCTTGGGCGTGTCCCTCCTGAGCATTGAGTGTTCCTACATCCAGGCTCAGAACATGCCACGGGTTCTGCGCTAGGAGACGACGGGTCAGGTCAGCCTCGAAGCGGAGATGAGCGGCGGCCGACGAGAGGTCATGGACAGCCCGAGTGCCAGGGGAGCCAGAGAGTTTCCGCACGTACCAGTCTTCCCAGGCATCGCCTTCTCGCTCGACTGCGCGCCGCAGCGCCGTCTCCGGATTGTCGTGGACGTACACGACGGTGACCTGGGCTGGCTTCACAGCCCGGGCCAGCTCTTCCATGATGTGGACGAGAGTCTTCTCGTCGTGGCCCCATGCCACAAGGGACGGAATGTAGGGCAGAAGGGCATCCGTCACCAGGTAGTCCTTGCCCGCCGCGAGTGACTCCGCGACGTAGGCGCGGGTGCACTCAACTAAGGTCGCAGGCTGGACGGCGGCAGCCTCACCGGCGAACTCTTCAGCCACGGGCCGGAAGGCCGGCCGTGTGAGAATGTCGGCCTCCTCGAAATGGTCGACCGATGCGCCGACGCTGGTAAGCCACTGGGCCACCGCACGACACAGGGTGGACTTGCCGACGCCAGGGCTACTCCCGATGACGGAGATGAGATGCATAGTCATGGCGGCAGTCTCGCACCCGTGCGAAGTCCTTCACCCGGTGAGCCGACGGTAGTTGATGAGGGCTGCGGCGATGCCGACGAAGGCGAGGAAGTGCTTGGCCTTGCACTCGTAACGGCGGTGCAGGCGTCGGCAGCCGGCCAGCCAAGACACGGTCCTCTCGACCACCCAGCGATGCCGTCCCAGCCGCTGTGAGGACTCGATACCCTTGCGAGCGATGCGGTGGCGGATGCCACGCTCTCGGAGCCACCTGCGCAGGTAGTCGTAGTCATACCCTTTGTCGGCGTGGAGCTTGGCCGGGCGCCGGCGGCGCGGACCGCGACGGGAGCGGACAGGCGGGATCCCGCGCACGAGCGGCTGAAGACCAAGACTGTCGTGCATGTTGGCGCCGGAGATGCCCAGGGACAGAGGCAGTCCATTCCGGTCCGTGATCAGGTGGATCTTCGATCCGTTCTTGCCACGGTCGGTCGGATTCGGTCCCGTCAGCGGCCCCCTTTTGCCGCCCGGACGCTCACAGAGTCGATCGCACACCGCGACCAATCCAGTTCACCAAGGGCGCCGAGTTCGTCGAGGATGACGCGGTGGAGCCGGGCCCAGACCCGGCCCTGGCTCCACTGGGCGAAGCGCCGGTAGACCGTCTGCCAGCATGGCCCGAAGACTGGTGGAAGCTGCCGCCACGTACACCCAGAGGTCGCTACGAAGATGATCGCGGCCAGAGCCTCGCGGTCACCCGCCCGACGCCGACCCCCGCCCTGCGGTCGCTTTACTTCCGTCGGCGGCACCACTCGTCGGAACAGTACCCATAACTCGTCCGGCACCAGCCGTTCAACCAGGTCCACCATGACCTACCCAACGACCACCAGACACCAAAAGAAACGATGCCTTAGTGATCGAGCGATGCTCGGTCGTGGCGACGGACCCGCGAGGGCGGTTTGCCATCGGGGGGCTGAGTAGTGCCCCACGCGCTCGGCCGAGAATTGACAGTTTGTTACTCGCTACCACTGGGTTCTCTGGTACTCCTGGCCGAAACGGTCGAAACCTGACAGGGCGCGCATGCCCCACGCCTCCGAATTCCAGACCGAGACGTATTGCGTTAGAGCGCACTCCAACTCCTAGGTTCGGAAGCATGCGATACATCAAACTCGGAACGACCGGACTGGAAGTCTCCGCCATCACCCTCGGCTGTATGAGCTTCGGCGAGCCGGACCGGGGCGGCGAGCCCTGGTCGCTGGGCGCGGACGCCAGCCGGGACATCATCAAGCAGGCCCTCGAGGGCGGCGTCAACTTCCTCGACACGGCCAATGGGTACAGCGCCGGAAGCAGCGAGGAGATCGTCGGCCAGGCGGTCAAGGACTTCACCCGGCGCGAGGAGGTCGTCCTCTCCACCAAGGTCTGGATGCGGATGCGCCCCGGCCCGAACGGCGCCGGGCTGTCCCGCAAGGCGATCTTTGCCGAGCTCGACGCCTCCCTGAAGCGACTGGGGACCGACTACATCGACCTGTACCAGATCCACCGCTGGGACTACGACACCCCGATCGAGGAAACCCTTGAGGCGCTGCACGACGTGGTCAAGTCCGGGAAGGTCCGCTACATCGGAGCCTCTTCCATGTACGCCTGGCAGTTCGCCAAGGCCCTGTACCTGGCTGACCTGAACGGCTGGACCCGGTTCGTGTCGATGCAGGACCACTACAACCTCATCCACCGGGAGGCAGAGCGGGAGATGCTCCCGCTCTGCGCCGACCAGGGCATCGGCGTGATCCCGTGGAGCCCGCTGGCGCGGGGCAGGCTGACGCGGGCCCGGGACACCGCCACGGCGCGTGCCGAGACCGACGAGGGCGGCAAGATCCTCTACCGCGACGGGGACCAGGCGGTGGCCGAGCGCGTCCACGAGATCGCGGGCAAGCGGGGTCTGTCCGCGGCCCAGGTCGCCCTGGCCTGGGTCATACGCAACCCGGCGGTGACCTCGCCCATCGTCGGGGTCACCAAGCCGGCCCAGTTGGCCGACGCGGTCGCCGCGGTGGACGTCGAACTCGACGAAGACGAGGCCGCCTACTTGGAGGAGCCCTACCAGCCGCACGAGGCCGCCTACCTGGAGGAGTCCTTCTACAAGTCGCGGCCTGTGGCGGGCTCCCGGTAGTCCGGGCTACCGTCGGGCCTTCGACGAGTCCTTGGCCTCGGCCTTCACAGCCCTGTGGTCGGCCCGGCGGTGCTTGCGGGCGGTCGCGCGCAACTGCATGATCCGCGCGCTGCCCGCCAGCGCAGTGAGCAGGATGCCCGTTACCGCGGCCAGCAGCAGGGCCACGCGCAGCGGCAACGTGCCCGTGGGTATCGAAGTAGCTGACGTCCACCGACTGCTCCTGAGTTTGGTCAATTGGTAAGAGATTTCGCAGGTAGGGGCGTCAGGCTGATGTGACGTGGGCACCGGGATCCGTTTTGACGTGGGACTCCTATTACATCTCTACATCTGAAAACGGAGCACCGGTGCCCGCCGTCGAAGCATGGGCGATCGAGCCCTTGTGGGTCCAGTTCGAGGCCCTCCTCCCACCGCATCTCGAGACACATCCGTGGGGCTGTCACAACCCACGGATCCCGGACCGGATCGTGTTCGACAAGCTCGTCGCGAAACTCGTCTTCGGCGGCTCGTACGCGAAGCACGCCGATCAATCGTGCTCGGCAACCACGATGAGAACCCGACGCAACGAGTGGATCGCGGCCGGTGTCTTCGCAGGGCTGGAGCAGATCGTGTTGGAGACCTACGACCGTGTCGTGGGCCTGGACCTGGCCGACATCACCGTCGACGGGCAGATCACCAAAGCGCCCTGCGGTGGCGAGGTCGCCGGGAAATCACCGATTGACCGGGGAAAACTCGGAATCAAGTGGTCGCGGATGACCGACGGACGCGGGATCCCGCTGGGCTGTGTGGTGACCGGCGCGAACCGGCACGACTCCCCGTTCCTGCGCCCGACGCTAGAGAAGCTGGGGCGTTTCGAGCTCGCGTTGCCTGAGCAGATCACGGTGCACCTCGACGCGGGCTACGACTCCACGGTCACCCGCAAACTGCTGACCGACCTCGGCTGCGAGTGGCGGATCCAGCCCAAGGGCGTCGTGATCCCGATCAACCACACTCGCCGCTGGGTCGTCGAGCGCACCAACTCCCGGTACAGCCGCGGCTTCAACTTCACCCTGTCCTGCACAGAACGTCGAACGGTCGTCATCAACGCACTGCTCGCGTTGATGACCGCGATCATCGTGATCCGACGCCTCATCCGCGAAGCCTGGACCAGCCAACGCTGGGACACACGGCCAGCCCGCCGACCATGACGCCTTGTCCTCTACCCGCGGGATCTCTTAGGGAAGATATCTCGGCTACGTGGCCCACGCCCGCAAGGTTGCTCGATCGTCGAGAGGGGCTGTGTGACCTGCTTCGGGTTGTCCCTGCGGTTGCGGGGGAGTTGGGCTGTGGCGTGCCCCGCGATGTGGCGGCGCTCGATCTCCTGCAGCCACGACCGACCAATGACGCTTGCCCCCTCTCCCATCCCACCCATTGTCAACTCCTGCGTACTTTGAGCCAACTTGACAGCGACCGGGCCCGATCACCGACAGAGAGGTTGTCGTGTTCGCGACGAACTCGTTTACTGCGGGCAGCAGCTGAAACTCAAGGAGGCGTACCAGTCTGATGATCAAGCGAATAGCCGCCCTGGCAGCGCTCATCCCGGCCATGTTGGGCACTACGGTCGGCGCCGCTTCGGCGCACCCCGCGGCGCACACGACCCCCTCTGTGGTCACCCTGACCTACGACGCCAGTGGTGCCGGTCAGTGGGCGGGCCCGATCAAGCAAGCCGTGCAAAACTGGAACGACGCGGTGCACAACGTGCGCTTAGTGCCGGCGAGTACCTACCGCTCGGCCGACTACGTCTACGAGGCGACCAGCGGATGGCCGCAGACCACGTTGGGGCCGATCTTCCCCGGCGGCAACGGTGACGTGCAACTGGGCCAGCAGGCGGTCGACGAGGGCTACGACACGACCCGGATCGCGGCGCACGAAACCGGGCACATCCTCGGGCTGCCCGACGACTACAGCGGGCCCTGCTCAGAGCTCATGTCCGGCCACGGCCCCGGCACGTCCTGCACAAATGCCAAGCCGAACGCGGCCGAGGCGGCAAAGGTCGACAAAAACTACGCCGCTGGCACGCCAGCCGTGCGCCCGCATCACCGCCAGGTGGTGATCGACATCTGGTCCGGCCGGGTGCTCACCGGCTCGCGTTGACTGGCCAGCAGGTCAGGCCCACTCAACACCGGTGGCCTCGTCGTCCTCGCACGTGCGGGGGTAGTTCGCGGACACCGTCTCGATCTGCTCTGCGTGCCGGGTCGTCCCCGCGCCCGCGGGGGTAGCTCGCCCCTGGAGGGAGGTGCACCGTGTCCGACGTCGTCGTCCCCGCACGGCTCGGCCAGGAACGCCCCCTTCCTCCGGAAAGTGATGTTGCCGAGTTCCGAGCACGCCTCAGTACTTGCTTCAGGACCGTGGTTGTGCTCGACACGACGTGCTGAGGAGAACTCGGCCTGATGTGACCGGGCGCCGTGTGCCCTCGTCGGACGGGCGAGCGGCAATCCGTTCGCGTGGCGTCTTCCCGGCCACGTACGGTCTGCGCATGACCAGGACCACGCCGGCCAGACCGGTATCCGTGGAGTCCGTGTTCCCGGAACTGGCCGCTCACCGGGGCCGGACGACCCGGCTGCACCCCAGGCCGGGGCGGCCCGGCATACGCGACAGTCATGTCGGCGGGCCGATGCTTTGGCCCTACGGCGAGCCGTGGCCGGTCTGCCGTGAGCCCCACCAGCACGAAACCCAGGGGTATGTGCCGGACGAGATCCGCAGTGCCCGGGCCGCGGGCCTATGGCCGCGGAGCCGGCCATGGCCTGGCACCAGCACGCCTGGGGAGGACGGACCGGTCCCGTTCGTCGGGCTCGCCCAGTTCTTCCGCCGGGACGTCCCGGGCCTGGCAGCCGGGCCCGACAGTGCGGACCTGGTACAGCTCTTCCGCTGCCCATTCACCCATGGTCCGTACCTGGAGCGCCGCTACCACCTGCGGTGGAGGCGGGCCACAGAGACCGAGCGCGCGGAACGTTTCCTCGCCGCTCCGCCCGAAGTGCCCCTGCTGCGATGGGAGCACGAACTTCCCGAGCCGTGCGTTCTGCACCCCGAAGAGGTGGACACCTTTCCCTGGGCGGAGGACGACACGCTCCCCGCCCCGCTGATCGCCCTCACCGACGCATGGGACGACGCCCAGGCGGCGGAAAACGGCCCCGATGCCCCGAGCTACCAGTCCGACCTGTCGATCCCGCCCGGCTGGCGGGTCGGCGGCTTTCCCAGCTGGGCGTCGACGGGCCCGATGGCCCTGGGCTGCGCGTCCTGCGCGACCCCAATGCGGCTGCTGCTGACCGCCGGGAGCGACGAGATGGACGCCGGCTCGCACAGCTGGGTACCGCTGGAAGACCGCGACCCGTCCCTGCAGGGGAAGGCCTCGATCCGGGGCGGCCCGTCCGTTGCCCAACCCACTCGGCTCCGCTTCGGCCGGGACCGGGACCTGCACGTTTTCACCTGCCCGGCCGACCCCGGACACCCGCCCCAATGGGTGCTCTCCTAGGGCGCTCCGGGGCGACGAACTTGACCAGCGCGTCGTCCCCGCGCACGCGGGGGTAGTTCGGCCGTCATGGGGGACCAGACCATCAGCGGCCGGTCGTTCCAGCGGTCGCGAGGGGAGTTTCGCCGTGGGTCTTGGTCCGTCGTGCTGGCTGTGGTTGCCCAGTGCTCCGGTGCCGCGCATGTGGTGGTTCCCGCTTTCGTGGGCCGGCGGTGCTGGCTCTGGGCTGCAGGCCTCGACTGCTGAACCTGGTGAAGGGAAACTGTCGCTGCTGCTAGCATCCGCGCAGGTCAAGAAGTAATCGTCCCCGCGCTCGCGGGGGAGTCCGTTCCGGCTGCGAAGCACCTCCACCACGAGGTGGTTGTCCCTGCATGCGCGGGGTTGTGGCGGGGCTAGTTGAGGACTTGGACTTCGGCGACGTTGATGTCGACGGCACTGCTGCGGGGCTGGGTGAGTTAGCCGCTTTCACGGAGACCACGCCGGACCGGCGCAGCGCCGGCAGCACAACAGAGGCGACGTAGGACGCGGACAGCCCCAGCCATCGGCCCAGCTCGCCGGTACGGATCTCGACCACTCCGGACTCGCCTCGCCGCCGGTCTGTTCGTTCGGTGAGGTCGAGGCGAACGGGCCTTGGCCTACGCGGCGCAGAACTCATTGCCCTCCGGGTCCTGCATGACCCACCAGCGCCCAGCCGGTCCCTGGTCGACTTCGCGGATACGGGTTGCCCCCAGGTCTTCCAGCCTGGCCACCAGTTCGGCGAGGTCGCCAGGCCCGCTGTGGACGTCGAGGTGCAGGCGGTTCTTTCCGGACTTGGCCTCGGGTACGTCCTGGAAGAGCAACCGTCGACCGCGGCCGACGCCGCTGGTTTCGTCGAACGGGTCCTCGGGGTGGCGGATCGCGGCGTAGCCACGGAAGGTCTTGCGGCCGCGATGCTCGACGACCGCCTCGTCACTGAGGTGACCAGCGGTCAGCAACTGCTCGATGAGTGCGCTGGGATCCTCCACTTCGTAGCCCAGTGCAGCGGCCCAGAAGTCTGCGAGGGCAGCTGCGTTCGTGCTGTCGATGACCAGTTTCCAGTTCAATGCCATGTCACTGGTTATATGGCATGGACACCCCTCAGCACTGCCTGTTCGGCCCTGTAGTGCGGCAACGAATCCAACGGACCGCGGGGCAATGACTGGGCGGTGGCATGCTCGGCCGTGCACGTGGCTTTCGATGTGGACTCGCCCGCAGAGGGGTTACACGCCGCTGCGAAAGTTGCCTGGGTTCCGGTATCAATCTGAGGGCTGGCGCCCCACCATCCTGCGGGTGGTGGGGCGTCGCTCTGCCTGTCGAGGTGGATCGGAGTGGATAGGGGTGGGGTGGGGCTGTCGGGTGGGCAGCTGGGGTGAGTCAGTCAGCTGTTGTTGGTGTGCCCGTGTCTGTGTCTGTGTTGGTGTCTGGGGTGGGTGGCGTGTTGGTGGTGCGGTAGGTGTGCCAGGCGGTGTGGGCGAGGCGGGTGGAGAGGGGGTGGGTGCCGTGGGTGGGGAAGGCGAGGTGGGTGGGGATGGGGGGTGCGTTATGGAGGGGGATGAGGCGGACGTTGGGGTGGGTGTTGCGGCGGGCGGCGGTCGTGGGGGCGGTACCGAAGCCGGCGCCGGCGGCGATTTTCTCAAGCCATTCGTCGTAGTTGCGGCAGTGGGCACCGATGGCGGGTTGAGCGTGGGGCGGCCAGAGGTCGGGGAAGGTCGTGCCGCTGACTGTGTTGACGACAAGGGGGTGATCGGCGAGTTGGTTCCAGTCGATGTGGGGGAGTTGGGCGAGGGGAGAGGCGGCGGGGACGGCAGCGATGCGTTCTTCCTCGTAGAGCTGGATGCAGCGGATGCCCTTGGGATTTAAGTGGCCGCGGAGGAGGGCGACGTCGGTGTCGCCGGTGTCGAGTCCGGCCAGGGGGGTGTCGTGGCGTACCCATTCGATGTGGGTGTGGGTTTCTTGGGCGAAGCGGTTGGCGAGGGTGGAGAGGGTTTCGGGGAGCCCCCAGGCGAAGCCGATGCGGAGGGTTTCGCTGCCGCGGGCGTCGGCCAGGGTGGCGTCGAGTTGCTGGATGATCGGAATGAGGGATTCCCGAAGGCGGGTGCCTTTGGGAGTGAGGTCGATGCGGCGTGTGGTGCGGTCAAAGAGGCGGACGCCCAGGGCTTCTTCGAGGGTGCGGATGTTGCGGGTGAGTGTGGGTTGGGTGAGGTGGAGTCGTTTGCTGGCGGTGGTGAAGTTGCGTTCTTCGGCGAGGGTGAGGAAGTGGCGGAGGTGACGGAGGTTGATATTCATACGTGTGGAGCATAGGTGGGTGGGGTTTGGTATTTCCTCGGGGGTGTTGGGGTTGTTTAGTCTCGGGGTGTTGTTGGGGTAGTTGGATGTCTGTGGGGGTGGGTTTTCTGCTGGGTGTGTAGATGTTTTTGCGTCATGTTGTGGCGTGTGTGGATTGTGATCTCTTTGCTGGTGTTTGGGTTTAGGGAGGTTGTTGTGGCTGAGGTTGTGACGCGCGACGGTGTGGTGGAGTACACGTTTGTTGAGGGGGATGCGTCGTTGGCTCCCTTGGTGTTTGTGCATGGAGGGACGGGGTCGGTTGCTACGTGGAATCGCTTTCCGCGGTTGTTGGCGGCGCGGACGGGGCGTCGGGCATTGTTGTTTTCTCGTTTGGGGAATGGGTTTTCGTCTCCGTTGGTGACGCCGCGCACGTCGCGTTATGTGCATGAGGAGGGGCAGGAGAGGTTGCCTGAACTGTTGGATCTGTTGGGGGTTGAGCGGCCGGTCGTGGTGGGGCATAGCGATGGAGGATCGATGGCGTTGTTGTGTGCATCGGTGCGGCCGGTGGAGGCGGTGGTGGCGCTTGGTCCGCATCTGTATTGCGAGGAGTCAACGGTGCGGGGGGTTCGGGCCGCGCGTGCCTCGTTTGATGCTGGTGGGGCGTTCGCTAAGCGGGTGGCGTTGATGCATGCCAATCCGCGGTTGGTTGTTCAGGGGTGGAGTGACGTGTGGCTGTCGCCGGAGTTTGCCGGGTGGAGCATCGAGGGGGATGTGGAGGTGGAGGCGCCGGTGTTGTTGATCCAGGGCGATCAGGATGAGTACGGCTCGTTGGCGCAGTTGGATGCGGCGGAGCGGGTGCTGCGGGGGCCGGTGCGGCGTGAGGTGATTGAAGGGGGTGGTCACTACCAGCACATGGCTGAGGATCCCGAGCGGTTGGTGGAGGCCATCTGTTTGTTTTTGGCTGAGCATGCGTCCAGCCGCGGCGCGGGGAAGGCCCACGCATGAGCGCGGCAGCCTCCCGCCAGTCCACCGGCCCCACCACGCCCGTCGAAGCGGCCTGCACCGCCAACCTTGCCGACGTCGTGAACCGTGAAGACACCGTCGACGTTGCAGGCGCGGTCAACCGTGCGGACACCGTCGACGTTGCGGATACGGGCAATTGTGCCGACGTTGTCAGCCTTGCCGGTCGGGTTGGTGCTGCGGGCATGGGTGGGGTGCGGCAGTTGGATGGGTTGTTGGCGCGGGCTGCGGCGTTGTTTCCTGATCGGCCGGCTTTGGTTGGCGCGGGGGAGTGTTGGACGTATGCGGAGGTGGAGCGGGCTGTTGAGGGGTTGGCGTCGCAGCTTGCTTCGGCTGGTGTGGTTCGGGGGGATCGGGTGGGGGTGTACGCCGCGAAGTCGCCTGCTGCGGTCTTAGCCATCTATGCCGGGTTGCGGGTGGGGGTGGTGGTTGCTCCTTTGGACCCTGCGGATCCACCGGCCCGTACGGCGCGGATGGTGCAGGCCGCGGGGCTGCGTGTGTTGCTGACCCCTGACCGTAGTGTGTCTGCGTGCCGACGAGCCGCCGCCGAAGCCGTCAAAGCCGCTGCCACGAACGAAGTTGTCGCCACGAACCAATGTGGCGGCACCGTGCCGGGCGCGGCCACACGTGGGGGTGCCGCTACCACTGAGGGCGTGCGTGCCGTCATGGAGGCCGGTGTCAGTGAGGGTGTTGGCGTCAGTGAGGGTGTCCTTGACTTTGGGTTGAATTGGGTTGCTCTGGGAGTGAGGGAGGGGGAGGGACGTCGGGCTGTGTTGCCTGCGCCTGTGGATCAGGGTGGCTACGTTCTGTTTACCTCCGGCAGTACGGGGTGGCCTAAGGGCGTGTTGCTCTCGCATGCCAATGTTGCTCATTTTGCGGTGTGGGCGGCTGGTGAGTTGGGTTTGCGGGAGTCCGACCGGGTGGGTTCGCAGGCGTCGCTGACCTTTGATTTGACTACGTTTGATGTGTTCAGCTCTGCGGCGGTGGGCGCCTGTGTGGTGTTGATGCCGGATGTGCTGCGGGCGTTTCCCCGTGATGTGGTGGGTTGGTTGCGGACGCAGGAGATCACCGCGTTGTATGCGGTGCCGTCGCTGTATCACGGCATGCTGCAACAGGGTGGGATCGGTGAGGAGGGCCTGCCGTCGTCATTGCGGGTGGCGGCGTTCGCGGGGGAACCTTTCGTCCCGCAACTCCTGGAAAAATACATGGAGTTGATGGGCCAGGAGGTGCCGTTCTACAACCTCTATGGGCCCACCGAGACCAATGTGTGTACGTATCTGCGGGTGCCTGCTGACTTCCGGGCTGATCGGGAGTTGAGTGTGGGTGGGGCGATCGCAGGTGATGTGGTGGAGGTGTTGGACCAGGACGGTAACCCCACCGAGGGGGAGGGGGAGATTCATGTCGCGGGGCCGACCGTCTTCCAGGGATACCTGGTCGATGGTGTCCTGCGGGACCCGACCGTAACCGTCACCTTCCGTGACGGCACGGTGCGTCGCGCCTACGCCACCGGGGATGTGGGCTGTTTCGATGCGCAGGGACGTGTGGTGTTGCGGGGGCGGCGGGATTCCCAGGTCAAGCGGCGCGGCCACCGTATTGACCTGCTGGATGTGGAGAGCGCTGTGCTGGGCCTGCCGCAGGTTGCCACTGCTGCGGTGGTGGCGAAGGACGGTGCGCACCGCGGTGAGATTTGGGCGTATGTGCAGAGCGGCGGTGCCGTCCTGACGGATAGGGGTGTTCTGGCGGATCTGCGGGGGGTCTTGCCGAAGCGGATGTTGCCGGATCGGGTGGTCTTGGTGGCTTCGTTGCCGCTGACCGCCCGCGGCAAGGTCGACCGCCTCGCGCTAAGCACTCAAGGCATGGCCCCTCACACCACCGAGGAGACCGCCAACCAGCACACTGACCAGCACATCGACCAGCGCACCAATCAGCACATCGATCAACACGTCGACCAGCGCGGCGATCAACATGTCGGTTAGGGCCGGCCTGCGGACCGCCGACGAGAGCGCCCGCCAGCATGCCGATCTGTGCAATGGCCCGGCTCAACGGCCGCCCGTCCAACAGCCCGTTCAACGGCCCGGCTCAAGAGGCTAGTCCAAAGTCTCGGCCCAACAACTTGGACACCAACGATCGGCGCACAGACCTGGGCGTCGAGGAGAGCACGGCCGACCGCCAACGTACCCAGCAGCGCATGGACGAGGGTACGCACCAGAATATGGAGCGGCGGGCCGACGGAGGCACGCACTGGCCTGACCATCGCCGACGCGCGGGCGAGCGTCGACGAGGGTGTCCGTCAAAGCCCCGGCCGGCGCGCTGACGAGGAGTTCAGCGGGGTAGGGACCTGACTCCTCGGCCGGTACGCCGATGGGAGCATCGCCCGGGCATCGGCCGGCGCGTAGGCATCATCCCCCCATCCACGGCGAGACCTCGGCCGGCGCCGAACACAGCAATGACCGGCGCATCGATGCACGCATCAACCACAGCACCCGCCAGCGTGCCGATCTGTCTATGCATCAACACATCGTCGAGGCCATCGACCTGGGGCCGACCAGGGCACCGACTGGTGCCGAGGAGATCACCGGTCGGCGTGTCTGCCAGTGCGTTGTCGAGCCTTGCAACGGGCCCATCGACGGGCGCGCCGACCAGTCCAGCCCAACCAGTCCAGCCGGTCCATTCCAATCCAGTTCAGTCCATTGAGTAGTGCGTCGAGCTGCGCACTGAAGGTTAAGGAGATATCGGTATGAACAGTGTTGAGGACCTGTGTGGCGTGATCGGTAGCAAGATCACGTGGGGACGAGGGGAGGACCCGCAGCAGTTGACGGCTGATACTCCGTTGTTGGAGATGGGGTTGCTGGACTCGCTGGCCATCATGGAGATCATTTCCGCGCTGGCCAACGAGCACGGTGTGGAGCTGCCTGACACTGAGGTGGTGGCCGCTAACTTCCGTACGCCCAAGGCGTTGTGGGCGGTCATAGAGGGTCTTTCTGCGGGGGCCGCGAAGTGACCGCACCTGTTGATCGCCTGCTGCGCAGCGGCCCGGATGAGGTCGAGGCGTTGGTGGATGAGTTTCGTAGGCGGGCGGAGCCGGTTGTTGAGCAGGTGCGGGATAAGGATTTCCGTACGCAGTGGCAGGCGATGGCTGATCTGGGGGTGCTGCGTCTGACGGAGCCCGGCCCCCCGCCCCCCACCCACCCGCACAGTCAGCCCAGGCCCAACCAGCCCCAGAGCCAGCCCCAGCCCCAGAGCCAGGCCCAGGGCTTGGCCTCGGTCTCCGCCTCTGCCCCGTACTCGGCCTCGGGGGCGGTGCTGGGCGTAGGTCCGGTGACGCGTTCTTTGGCGATGGTGGAGGGCATCGGGCTGGCCGGTCTCGATGAGGGGGTGTGTTACGCGTTGGCGTCCCAGGTGTTTGGGATGCAGTTTCCCCTGCGTGCGGTGTTGCCTTCCTCGGCATGGGAGGCGATCGCGCACATCCAGTCCGGGCGCGAGGTGTTGTGCCATGCACTGACCGAGCGCGGTGGGGGCAGTGACCCGCTGTCGATGGATACCTGCGCCCGGCGGGAGGGGGAAGGCTATGTACTGACCGGGGCCAAGACGTTCATCACGGCTGCGCCGGTCGCCGATCATGCCATTGTCTTTGCCCGCACCGCGGCAGGCCGTCATCCGTTCGCGCTCTCCGCGTTCTTGTTCCCTTTGGACCTGCCGGGGGTCACGCGCAGTGAACCGTTCGCCAAGACGGCCCTGCCGAAGGTCCCGATGGGGGAGTTGGTCTTTGACCAGGTGCGCTTGCCGGCCGGCTCACTGATCGGTGAGGAGGGCTCGGGCCTTGCGTTGATGGCGTCGACGACCGCCTGGGAGCGGGCTGTGCTGCTGGGCTACGCTCTGGGCCCGATGCGTCGCACGCTGGGTCGGATCGTGGCGTGGGCTGCGGACCGTGAGCAGTTCGGCCGACGGATGGGGGCCAGTCACCAAGTGGCGTCCCGCGTCGCGGAGATGGCGCTGGTGCTGCACCGTTCCCGGGTACAGGTGTACGCGCTGGCGAGCCGGTTGGATGCCGGCACGCCTGCCAGGCAGCTGGCGGCCGAGGCCGCGCTCACCAAGATTTCGATCTCTGAGGACTTCGTTCGGCTCACCGAGCACGCCACCACGCTCTCGGGCGTGCGGGCCTTTATCGCCGACTCCGACCTCCCGGCCGATCTGCACAGTCCGATGGCCGCCCTGACGTATGCGGGCACCAACGACCTGCTGCGGGTGGGGATTGCCCGCCAGCTCGGCCTCCCGGTTGAAAACTGATGTGAAAGGGACTTTCGATGACGCTGCCGTCGCATATCGACGATCTGCTCAAGCTCGCCGCTCAGACCGGTGAGGCCCTGGAACCGCTGGCTGCCGACGTCGACGCCGGCCGGTCAAGTGGCCACGAGGCGTATCACCTCGTACGTGAGGCCGGGCTGTTGGGCCTGCTCATCCCGCAGGACGCCGGCGGCGCCGGCCTGGGATTCGGTGCCTATACCCGTGTGCTGGAACAGTTGGGGATCCGCAACGGCGCCGCGGCGCTGGGTTTCAACATGCACAACGTGGTCATCGGCGGCCTCGCCGAGACCGCCGGCACTCCGCTGCCACCGGCCGCCGACGCCTTCCGCTCCTGGGTGTTCGACCAGGTCATCCACCACCACAAGATGTTCGCCTCCGCAGTCTCGGAGGCCGGTAACGGCGCCAAACTGCGCGGGATGCGCACCACCTACCGACTCAGCAAGGACCGCGAGCACTACATCCTCAACGGTGAGAAGTCCTTTGTGTCGCTGGCGGGAGCCGCTGACTACTACGTGGTGGCGGCCCGCGCCGAGGACGGCGAGTCCAGCGAGGTCTCGCACTTCGTGGTCGCCGCCGACGACGTGGGCGTGTGTTTCGGTACCGTCCACAGCATGGCGGCGATGAACGGCACCAGCACCGCCGGGATGACGCTGAAGGACGTGACCCTTCCCCGTTCCCGCCTCTACCTCAACGTGGAGGGCATGTCGTTGTTCAAGCTGGTGCGGGAGCCGCACTGGATGACTGCCGGCTACACCGGCGCCTACCTGGGCATCGCCGAGGCCATCTACCGCTTCACCGTGGACTACGTCACCGCCTCTCCGCAGCGCGCGGAGAATCCGGTCATCCAGCACGACCTGGGGCGGATGTCGGCTCGCCTGCGGGCGGCCCGGGCATTGGTCCATGAGGCCGGTGACCTCATCGAACGCGAGCGGGGCAGTGTGGAGGCCAACGCCATGGTGCACGCCGCGAAGTACGTCATCGGCGAGGTCGGGCCGAAGTTGGGGCGCGATGCGGTGCGGGTGTGCGGATCGGCGGCGGTCAGTAAGAAGGCTCCTCTGGAGCGGCTGATCCGCGAGGCGTCGTTCTCCTCGGTGATGCCTGCCAAGCCGTATGACTGCCTGGAATACCTCGGCAAAGCCGCCGTCGGCGTCAACCTGCACGACGCCCGGACCTTCTCGTGGTGACGCCCGTGACCTCTCTCACCCCGACCCCCGCCCACTCCACGCCCCGTACCCCCAGCCCCGCCCCGACCCTGGCTCCGGGCTCTTCGGCCCTTCCCACGGTCTGTGCCTCCGCTGTGGTGGGGGAGGAACAGGCAGTGGGACCCGAGACCTTCCGCGCGCTGATGGGTTCGCACCCGGGGGCCGTGGCCGTGATCACCACGGCAGATGAACGGGGCAACCCCTACGGTTTCACCTGCACCGCACTGTGCTCGCTGTCCCTGGACCCACCGCTGCTGCTGGTCTGTGCATCGAACACGGGCAGCACACTGCCGGTACTCGTCGAGCGCGGCGAGTTCGCGGTCAACTTCCTGCACAGCCAGGGCCGCCGGGCCGCCGAAGCCTTCGCCAGCCGCACCGCGGGCCGTTTCGCGGCAGTGCCCTGGCAGGCGGCCCCCGGCAGCGGACTGCCCCTCCTGCCAGAAGACTCCCACGCGCTGGCCCGATGCCGCCTGGACCGGCTGCACCCGGCCGGGGACCACACCATCGTCATCGGCGAAGTGGTGTGGACCCACACCCCACCCCACACCCCAACGGGCGCCTCAACCCACACCCCAGCGGTCATCTCAACCGATGTCTCGCCCCACACCGCAACGGGTGCTCGAACCGACGCCGCGCCAACGGTCGGGCCCGGCCCGCTGCTGTACGGCCGGCGCCGCTACGTCGCCTGGCCCGACTGAACACCAGCCACCACCCAGCCGTTCGCCACCACCTCCCTCACACACCACACACCCCCAGCACCACCCCAACACCCTTCCACCGGCACGAGACATCCCACACCGTGGGCACTGGTTGCTCGACACTTGCCGGCGGCTGGCTGGTGCCCGACATCGGGCATCGGCCTGGGCGCTGGGCTTCGGCCGTTGGGCATGGCGCTGGTGACCCTCTGTGCTTCTGCCCTTCTGCCCCTCTGCGCCTCCATGCTTCTGCGCTAGGTGTGTTCTGTGCGTGGCGGGTTGGAGGGTTGGGTGTTTGCGGTGAGGTGGTGTAGGGCTGTCTTGGTGTGTTGATTGTTGGGGAGGTAGCACAGGAAGTGGTGACCGGGTTCGTCGAGGGCGGCTAGTTTTACGTAGCGTAGGTGGAGGTTGCCTGCGGTGGGGTGTTGGAAATGCCGTATTGCGGGCTGGTAGATCGCGGTTTCGCGTTGGCTGTACCAGCGGGCTGCGTCGGGGTCTTGAGTGATTTCGGAGATGATCTCGGAATAGCGCCGGTCGCGCGGGTGGCGGGCCGCGTTGGCGCGGAACTGCCCCAGCAGATACCGCGCTTCGAACTCCCAGTTGACGATCAGGTCGCGGGCTGGTGGCCACCGGAACACCAGCCATGGCAGATTGCGTTGTTTGGATGGTAGGCGTGCTGGGTCGGTCAGCAGTGCGGCGTAGCCGGCGTTCCAGGCGAGTAGGTCCCAGTGCGGGTCGATGACCACGGCTGGGTTCGGTGCGACCGATTCCACCAGTGAGAGTAGGTTGGGCGACACCCAGCCTGGTGACTGCTGCTCATGTGCGGCGTCGTCGATGAAGGACAGCACGTGTGCGGTCTCGGCCTCGTTGAGGTGTAGGGCTCGTGCTACTGACCGCAGTACTTGCTCGGAGGTTCGTACCCGTCCCTGCTCCAGCCAGGCGTACCAGGAAGCGCTGATGCCGGCCAATTCGGCTACCTCACCCCGACGCAGCCCCGGGGTGCGCCGCCGCGGCGCGACTGGCAGGCCCAGTTGCGCTGGGGAAAGCCGCTCGCGCCGCGACCGCAAGAATGCCCCGAGCTCCTTGCGCAGTGCCTGCGCGGCGCTCCCTTCACCAAAGGACCGAGCGATCCCGTTCACCATGCTTCCCCTTCCCGCACCAACAGCCCATCACAGCCACCCACAACACTGAGCCGCTCACGACGCGCGGCTGCCCAACACTGCCAGCTGCCCACGAGGCAACGCTCTCCACCCCACCACAGACACCCACGACGCACAGTCATCCTCGCGCATACGTCTCCCCTACGGCGGTCACCTGTTCCGGTCCGCACCGGCCCCGCCCCCCGGATCTCCTGGCGGCCCTGCGGCTGGCTGGTCCCGGCTGCCTTCGTCGTTGGCTGGTCTGGGGTGTTTTTTCGCCGGTGGGTTGTGGGTGTGCTGATGGGTCCGCCTTCACTGGCTGGCTGGTTGTTGGTGGCCCTCGCTATCGCTGGCGGGGTTCTTGCCGTTGGCGGGCTGGTCCTTGCTGTTGGGTCTGTCTTTGCTGGTGGGCTTGCTGTGGTTGGTGGGGGCAGGTGGTGCTGTCGGGCGGTTGTGGTGTGTTGGTGGGTGTGGTTGGTGTTAGGTGGTGGTGTTGTGGGTGTTGTGGGTGTTTTGGCCGGCGGTGATGTGCCATTGGTTGTTTTGTTTGGTGAG
>NZ_JBHVQS010000027.1:0-111480 GCF_042886435.1 Streptomyces sp. NPDC058000 | reverse complement strand
AAACGCCCGGTTACATTTCGAACCCGGAAGCTAAGCCTTTCAGCGCCGATGGTACTGCAGGGGGGACCCTGTGGGAGAGTAGGACGCCGCCGAACTAAATGTGAAAGAAAGCCCCGTTGAGAACTTCGGTTCCCAACGGGGCTTTCTTGCGTTCCGCGACGGGGCCCCGCGGCGCGGCGAGGCCGGCGGGCCAGGTAAAGTCGGGGGCATCATCGGCATATTTTTCCCACAGGAGGCTTCCGCGTGGAGGTCCAGGAGACGCGGATCCAGACAGATCGTGTCCTCACCATCCCGAATATTCTGAGCATGGCGCGCCTGGTCGGCGTGCCGGTGTTCCTGTGGCTAATCCTCTGGCCAAAATTCGGCGGTCCGCAGGCCGATGGCTGGGCGCTGCTGGTTCTTGCGTTCAGCGGTGTCAGCGATTACCTCGACGGCAAGCTCGCCCGGCGCTGGAACCAGGTCAGCAGCCTGGGACGGATCCTCGATCCGGCTGCCGATCGGCTCTACATCCTCTCGACCCTCGTTGGTCTGACCTGGCGGGAGATCCTCCCGGTCTGGCTCACCGCGGCGCTGCTCGCCCGTGAGTTGATGTTGCTGATCGCGGTCGGGCTCCTCGGACGCCACGGATACGGTCCGCCCCAGGTGAACTTCCTGGGCAAAGCGGCTACGTTCAACTTGATGTACGCCTTCCCGTTGCTGCTGCTCAGTGACGGAAGTGGCTGGCTTCACTCACTCGCTGCTATTTTCGGATGGGCGTTCGCCGGATGGGGTACAGCGCTGTACTGGTGGGCAGGGATCCTCTACGTGGTCCAGGTCCGCCGGATCATCAGGGCGGACGCCACGGCCGACTGAGCTCGCCGAAGCGGCAGATCGTGCCAAGGCCCGGCGCCCGCGACGGGGGATACAGCGGGCGCTCTTGACAAGTGAAGTCGGCAAGACCGTCGTCTCTTCGAGGAGGACGCTTCCGACATGAAGGCCGTTGTGATGGCCGGCGGCGAAGGCACACGCCTTCGCCCCATGACGTCCAGCATGCCCAAGCCGCTGCTCCCCGTGGCCAATAGGCCGATCATGGAGCATGTACTGCGGCTGTTGAAAAGGCATGGTCTCACCGAGACCGTCGTGACCGTGCAATTCCTGGCCTCGCTCGTCCGGAACTATTTCGGCGACGGGGAAGAGCTCGGAATGGAGCTCACGTATGCCAATGAGGAAAAGCCACTCGGCACCGCCGGGAGCGTGAAGAACGCCGAGGAGGCCCTCAAGGACGATGCCTTCCTCGTCATCTCCGGTGACGCCCTCACCGACTTCGACCTCACCGATCTCATCCGGTTCCACAAGGAAAAGGGTGCCCTCGTCACCGTCTGCCTCACGCGGGTGCCCAATCCGCTGGAGTTCGGCATCACCATCGTCGACGAGGGCGGTCAGGTCGAACGATTCCTGGAGAAGCCCACCTGGGGTCAGGTCTTCTCGGACACGGTCAACACCGGTATCTATGTGATGGAGCCGGAAGTGTTCGACTACGTCGATCCCGATGTTCCGGTGGACTGGTCCGGTGACGTCTTCCCCCAGTTGATGAAGGAAGGCAAGCCCATCTACGGCTATGTCGCCGAGGGCTACTGGGAGGACGTCGGCACGCACGAAAGCTATGTGAAGGCCCAGGCCGATGTGCTCGAAGGCAAGGTCGATGTCGATATCGACGGTTTCGAGATCTCACCGGGAGTGTGGGTCGCCGAAGGCGCCGAAGTGCACCCGGATGCGGTGTTGCGCGGCCCGTTGTACATCGGTGACTACGCCAAGGTCGAGGCGGACGTGGAGATCCGCGAGCACACCGTCGTCGGCTCCAACGTCGTTGTGAAGAGCGGTGCGTTCCTCCACCGAGCAGTCGTGCACGACAACGTCTACATCGGTCAGCAGAGCAATCTGCGCGGCTGTGTGATCGGAAAGAACACCGACATCATGCGGGCCGCGCGGATCGAGGACGGCGCGGTCATCGGCGATGAGTGCCTCATCGGTGAGGAGTCGATCGTCCAGGGCAATGTGCGGGTCTATCCCTTCAAGACGATCGAGGCCGGTGCGTTTGTAAACACCTCGGTCATCTGGGAGTCCCGTGGGCAGGCGCACCTCTTCGGGGCGCGCGGGGTGTCGGGGATCCTCAACGTCGAGATCACCCCGGAACTCGCCGTGCGGCTCGCCGGTGCGTACGCCACCACGTTGAAGAAGGGCTCGACGGTCACCACGGCACGCGACCACTCCCGCGGTGCCCGGGCCCTGAAGCGCGCGGTGATCTCCGCGTTGCAGGCGAGTGCCATCGACGTCCGTGACCTGGAGAACGTGCCCTTGCCGGTCGCCCGGCAGCAGACCGCGCGGGGCAGCGCCGGCGGGATCATGGTGCGGACCACGCCGGGGGTACCGGACTCCGTAGACATCATGTTCTTCGACGAGCGGGGCGCGGACCTCTCGCAGGCCGGGCAGCGCAAACTCGACCGGGTCTACGCCCGGCAGGAATACCGACGGGCTTTCCCTGGTGAGATCGGTGATCTCCAATTCCCGTCCAGCATCTTCGACTCCTATACGGGAGCGCTGCTGCGGGCGGTGGACACCACGGGTATCAGCGATTCCGGTCTGAAGGTCGTGGTGGACGCCTCGAACGGCAGCGCCGGTCTGGTGTTGCCCAGCCTCCTGGGCCGGCTCGGCGTCGACTCGTTGACCATCAACCCCGGTCTCGACGAGTCCCGGCCGACCGAGACGGCCGATGCCCGCCGCTCCGGTCTGGTCCGGCTCGGTGAGATCGTGGCCTCGGCCCGGGCCGCGTTCGGTGTGCGCTTCGATCCGGTCGGCGAGCGGCTCTCCTTGGTGGACGAGCGCGGCCGGATCATCGAGGACGACCGTGCGCTGCTGGTGATGCTGGACCTGGTCGCCGCAGAGCGGCGCAGCGGACGGGTGGCGCTGCCGGTGACCACGACCCGGATCGCCGAGCAGGTGGCGGCGTACCACGGCACGCAGGTCGAATGGACGACGACCTCGCCGGACGACCTCACTCGGGTGGGGCGGTCGGACGGCACGGTGTTCGGTGGTGACGGGATGGGAGGTTTCATCATCCCGGAGTTCAGCAGTGTCTTCGACGGTGCCGCGGCGTTCGTCCGGCTGATCGGGCTGGTGGCTCGTACGCAGCTCACGCTCAGCCAGATCGACGCGCGGATCCCGCGGGCGCACGTCCAGCGGCGTGACCTGGCGACGCCGTGGGCGGTCAAGGGCCTGGTGATGCGGCACGTCGTGGAGGCGGCCGGCGACCGGGACGTGGACACCACCGACGGCGTGCGGATCGTGGAGGCCGACGGGCGCTGGGTGCTGGTGCTGCCCGACCCGGCCGAGGCGGTCACCCATCTCTGGGCGGAAGGTCCGGACGACGTCTCCGCCCAGCAGCTGCTGGACGAGTGGGCGGCAGTGGTGGACAGCGCCGGACGCTGACCTCCCCCCACCGGCGTGCCGCCCGATCGGCACGCCGGTGGGGCCATTGGGAGACCTCGGCGCCGACGTGCGACGATGTGCGGCATGTCGCCGCAGCGCCCCGATCGGAGCAACCCCCACCCCTCGGCCGGGCGTCCCGACGCGTCCATGTCGCTGCTGACCAACGTGATGGACCACAGCCTCGACGACGGATACGCCGAGGCCGCCGCGCGGAAGTCCGCCGAGGGCGTCAGCGGTCTGCCACGCACGCTGCGGGCGAAGTTGGGCCTGGCGGCCGGTCTGGTGCTGGCGGCGCTGGTGGTGACCGTAGGGGCGGCACAGGCCCGGGTGTCGGCGCCGACACTGGCCAAGGAACGCGAGGAGCTGATCCACCGCATCCAGAAGGGCACCGCCGAGGCCGACACCCAGCAGCAGCGGGTGGACACGACCCGGGACGCGGTGGACCGGATGCAGCGGGAGGCGCTGAAGCAGCACGGCGACGGCAAGGCCGAACTGCTCGCGCTGCTGGCCGGTTCCACCCAGGTCACCGGACCGGGCGTGAAGCTCGTCGTGGACGACGCCAAGGGGTCGGAGGCCGGGACCGGGGGCCCGCGGGAGAGCAGCGATTTCTCGGACACCGGGCGGGTACGCGACCGTGACATGCAGCGTGTCGTCAATGGCCTCTGGCAGTCCGGTGCGGAGGCCATCTCCGTCAATGGGCAGCGGCTTACGTCGCTCTCGGCGATCAGGGCTGCGGGAGACGCCATACTGGTCGACAACAAGCCACTGGTGCCGCCTTATACGGTGCTGGCGGTGGGGAACGGGCAGCGGCTGAGCACCGAGTTCCAGGACAGTGCCGACGGCCAGTATCTGCACGTGCTGCAGGAGAACTACGGCGTGCGCACCAGGATTTCCGTGGAGAGCGAGGTCACGCTGCCGCCCGCGCCCAGTTTGACCGTACGTACTGCAAAGCCGAAGGCCGGTGCCGCGAAGGCGGACGGCGCCGACACAGGGAAGGGCACATCGTGATCGCCGTACTGGGCCTCATCGTGGGAGTCGTGGTCGGAATTGTCGTCCGACCCGTGGTGCCGACGGTGGTCGAGCCCTACTTGCCGATCGCTGTCGTCGCCGCATTGGACGCCGTGTTCGGTGGTCTGCGGGCGATGCTGGACGGCATCTTCGACGACAAGGTCTTCGTCGTCTCCTTCCTGTCCAACGTCGTGGTTGCCGCCCTGATCGTCTTCCTCGGCGACAAGCTGGGCGTCGGCGCTCAACTTTCCACCGGCGTCGTCGTGGTGCTCGGTATCCGCATCTTCTCCAACGCTGCCGCGATCCGCCGGCACGTCTTCCGGGCGTGAGGCCGATGGCAGCGGACGAGACCCCGGAGCCGGAGCGCACGCCCGAGGAGCGGTCGGAGCGGAAGCCCGGCCCGGCGCAGGACGGTTCTCAGGAGCGCCCCGCCGAGCGGCGGCCGATGCCGCCCGAGCGACCCCGTAGGCCCGGAGGGGCGGAGGAGCGCACCGGCGGGCCGGAACCGGAGCGCGAAGAGCCGGAAGCGGGGCAGAAGGGGACGGAACCGGCAGTTGGTGCCGACACGGATGCGACGGCGGACAAGGAAGCCGTGCCGTCTCCGGCGACCGGTCGGCAGCGGCTGCGGGCCAGTCTGTGGCCGCCGCGATTGACCCGGGCTCAACTGATCGTCGCGTTGCTCCTGTTCATTCTCGGCCTCGGCCTCGCGATTCAGGTACGTTCCACCAGTGACAGCAGTGCGCTGCGGGGTGCACGCCAAGAGGACTTGGTGCGCATCCTGGACGAACTGGACAATCGCTCCCAGCGGTTGACGGATGAGCAGCGGCGCCTGGAAGGGCAGAAGACCGAGCTGGAGAACAGCTCGGACCAGGCTGAGGAGGCCCGTAAGCAGACCGTGGAGAAGGAACAGCAGCTGGGCGTACTGGCCGGGACCGTCGCGGCGCAAGGCCCCGGCATAAACCTGACCATCGACGACCCCCACCACTCCGTGGAAGCGGACAAACTGCTGGACACCATCCAGGAACTGCGGGCGGCCGGAGCCGAGGCCATCCAGGTCAATGACGTTCGCGTCGTCGCGAGCACCTCCCTCTCGGATCTCCGGGGCGGGGTGGAGATCGACGGCAAGCGCGTCACGCCGCCGTACCGGTTCAAGGTCATCGGGAAGCCGGAGGACCTGGAGCCGGCGCTCAACATCCCTGGCGGAGTGGTCCAGACGCTGGAAAAGGAGCAGGCCAAGGTGTCTGTGACCCGTGAGGAGAAGATCGTTGTGGACGCCTTGAGGGCGGCGAAGCGGCCTGACTACGCTCGGTCGTCATCCCAGTGAGGCATCTGCGTATGGTGATGGCCCGGCGAGGGCATGAGGTAGCGGGGGGTCGACGCACCGTGCGTGTGGTGTGTGGTGGAAACTGTCTGAAGGCCACGGACGTTCACAGGATGTCCGGATCGGCCGGTGTGTGCATCGAGGGTTCGTCCTGCCCCACGGGCGGGTCTGTGTCGTACAAGGGGAATCGCCCGTGAAGTTGTTTGGAAAGCTGTTCGGCAAGAGTGCGCGCCAGGAAGGCGACGGCGGCTCTGCGCGGCATCGCGCCCCGCGCCGGCCGGAGGAAGAAGGTGCGTCCGAGAACCGTCCGCTCTTCCGTGATGAGGTCGGCGGTCCGTCCGGGGGGCACGGCGCGGGTTCTGTTGACCCCTCCGGTGCCGGCCGCATAGGTTCCCAGGAACCATCAGCCGCACACACGGGTGGAGGGTCGACCTTGCCGGTTTGTACGAGGTGTGGGCACCGGAACGCCGAGGCGAGCCGGTTCTGCTCCAACTGCGGCGCGCCGCTGCGTGCTGGCGCCCAGCCCGAGCGGGCCTCCGAGACGACCTCGACGATCTCCATCTCGGGGATCGAGGCGTACGAGGCGGAGACGACCGGGCAGAACCTCTCGCCCGCGCTCTCCCCGGAGGCCCAGGCGGCCGTCGATGCCCTCCCGATGGGCTCGGCGCTGCTGGTCGTCCGCCGGGGTCCGAACGCCGGCAGCCGCTTCCTCCTGGACAGTGAGCTGACGACGGCGGGTCGTCACCCGCAGGGCGACATCTTCCTCGACGACGTGACGGTCTCCCGCAGTCATGTGGAGTTCCGCCGCGGTTCGGACGGTCGCTTCACGGTCACCGACGTCGGCAGCCTCAACGGCACCTACGTCAACCGCGAGCCGATCGACTCCGCGGTCCTCTCCAACGGCGACGAGGTGCAGATCGGCAAGTACCGCCTGGTCTTCTACGCGAGCCAGCGGGGCGTCGGTATCTGACCGCCAGGGAAGGCATATGCGCCACACACCGACAGGCGGTGCCGGCTCGTCCGGCGCCGCCTCCTCGGACCGCAAACCGATGAGCATCGGCACCGTGCTCACCGTGCTGCGCGAGGAGTTCCCCGAGGTCACCATCTCCAAGATCCGGTTCCTGGAGGCCGAGGGGCTGGTCGAACCGCAGCGCACGCCTTCCGGGTACCGCAAGTTCACCGCGGCCGACGTCGAGCGGCTGGCCGGCGTGCTGCGGATGCAGCGGGACCACTACCTCCCCCTGAAGGTCATCAGGGAGCATCTCGACGCCCTGGAGCGGGGCGAGCAGGTGCAACTGCCCGCTCCGGCGGCGCCGCCCCGGGATCTGGTCGAGGGCGTGACGGACCCGGACGAGGAGCGCCCGACGGCCGCCCGGATCGGCCGGGCGGAACTGCTGGCCGCCACCGAGGTGGACGAGGCGACGTTCGCCGACTGGGAGTCGTACGGACTCATCGTCCCCCACGAGGGCGGCGGGTACGACATCGAAGCGGTCACCGTCGCCAAACTCGTGGCGGACCTCGGTCGCTTCGGCCTGGAGCCGCGGCACCTGCGTGCCGTGAAGGCGGCCGCGGAGCGCGAGGCGGGGCTGGTCGAGCAGGTCGTCGCACCCCTTCGGCGGCACCGCAATCCGCAGACCCGGGCCCATGCCGAGGCCACCGCCAGGGAGCTGGCGATGCTGTCGGTGCGGCTGCACGCGGCGCTGTTGCAGAGCGCCCTTCGCGTCCGTCTGCCGTGAGCAAACGAGTGCCCGACTACCCAAACCTGCCGGGCACGGCCTAGGGTTGCTGTGTGAACGAGCTCGACGTCGTGGGTGTCCGGGTGGAGATGCCTTCCAGCCAACCGATCGTGCTGCTGCGGGAGGTGGGAGGCGACCGTTACCTGCCCATTTGGATCGGGCCGGGAGAGGCCACCGCCATTGCGTTCGCCCAGCAGGGCATGGTCCCTGCCAGGCCGCTGACACATGACCTCTTCAAGGATGTGCTCGAAGCCGTGGGGCAGGAACTCACGCAGGTCCGGATCACGGATCTGCGTGAAGGGGTCTTCTACGCCGAACTGGTCTTCGCCAGTGGCGTCGAGGTCAGTGCCCGGCCGTCGGACGCGATAGCGCTGGCGCTGCGCACCGGGACGCCGATCTTCGGTACCGACGGTGTGTTGGACGATGCGGGGATCGCCATCCCGGACGAGCAGGAGGACGAGGTGGAGAAGTTCCGCGAGTTCCTCGACCAGATCTCGCCCGAGGACTTCGGCACCAACCAGTGAATCGGCCAGGTGAACCACCTGTTTCCGGCCAACCTGTAATCCCTTCCCCGTGACAAGTCACGAGAAACCACTCGTAGGGTGATTATCACTCGGCGTGGCGAGCGCGGCGATCGTTGACGCACCCCGAGCGACTGCATACCGTCGATATGGCAGGTCCCGTCCGGGACGTGGAGGACGGAGGGCGGCGTGGCAATCACCGGCGACGGTACGGCGGCGGAAGGGGCATTGCCGCTCCACGCGGGCGCGGCGACGAACCGCAGCCCGGTACAGGCCGCTGCGATGTCGGGGGACCGCGAGGCGGAGAGCATCGGCTACCGCGGACCGACCGCATGCGCGGCGGCGGGCATCACCTACCGACAGCTGGACTACTGGGCGCGGACGGGCCTCGTGGAGCCCAGCATCCGGCCGGCCTACGGGTCCGGGACCCAGCGGCTCTACAGCTTCCGGGACGTCGTCGTCCTGAAGATCGTCAAGCGACTGTTGGACACCGGGGTGTCGCTGCAGAACATCCGCGCCGCCGTCCAGCATCTGCGGGCGCGGGGGCTGGACGATCTGACGCGGATGACGCTGATGAGCGATGGCGCGACGGTCTACGAGTGCACCTCGCCCGACCAGGTCGTGGATCTGCTCCAGGGCGGCCAGGGCGTCTTCGGGATCGCCGTGGGCGTGGTGTGGCGGGACGTGGAGGGTGCACTGTCACAGCTCCACGGGGAGCGGGTGGACACCGGCGAGACGCTGATCGGGAAGAACCCGCACGACGAGCTGGCGCGGCGCCGCAACCGGGCCGGCTGACGGCTCCCGGGCGGTTCACGGCCCGGGACCGGGTCGATTGTCAGTGGTGTGCGGCAGCATCAGTGGTGTGAGACGTGCGCCGACGATCCTGCATCTGGACATGGATGCGTTCTACGCGGCCGCCGAGCAGGCGGCCAAGCCGAGCCTGCGGGGAAAGCCCGTGGTCGTCGGCGGGATCGGGCCGCGCGGCGTGGTCGCCACCGCTTCGTACGAGGCGCGGGTCTTTGGAGTGCGTTCGGCGATGCCGACGGCGCAGGCGCGCCGGCTGTGCCCCAATGCCGCTTATCTCAGTCCCCGGTTCACGCTGTACCGCCAGGTGAGTGAATCGGTCATGGAGCTGCTGCGGGCGTTGTCACCGCTCGTGGAGCCGCTGAGCCTGGACGAGGCCTTCGTGGACCTGGAGGCCGGCGGGGTGGCGGCGGAGACTGCCGCGGCCCGGGCCGTGGGGGAGCGGCTGCGGCGCGACATCCGGGCGGCCACCGGGCTGACCGGTTCGGTGGGGCTGGCCGGCGCCAAGATGCTCGCCAAGATCGCTTCCGAGGCGGCGAAACCGGACGGCCTGGTGGTCATCGAGCCCGGTACCGAGCGGGAACTGCTGCGGCCGATGCCGGTGCGGACGCTGCCCGGGGTCGGGCCGGCGACGGCCGAGACGCTGCGCCGGGCCGGGATCCACACCGTCGCGGAGACCGCGGAGGCCGGTGAGGCGGAGCTGGTGCGGTTGCTCGGCAAGGCGCACGGCGCCGGGCTGTACGGGATGGCGCTGGGCCGGGACGAGCGGCCGGTGGTGGCCGAGCGGGACGCGAAGTCGGTGTCGGTGGAGGACACCTTCGAGGTCGACCTGACCGACCGGACGCGGGTGCGGACCGAGGTGCTGCGGCTGGCCGATCGGTGCGTGGCGCGGCTGCGGGCGGCCGGGCGGTCTGGGCGCACGGTGGTGATCAAGGTGCGGAACTACGACTTCTCGACGCTGACCCGGTCCGAGACGCTGCGCGGGCCGACCGACGACCCGGCGGTCGTCCGGGAGGCCGCCGTGCGGCTGCTGGAGACGGTGGACACCACGGGTGGGGTGCGGCTGCTGGGTGTGGGGGTGAGTGGGCTGGCCGACTTCACGCAGGAGGACCTGTTCGCCCAGCTGGCCACGGAGCGGGCGGCGGAGGAGCAGGCGGCGGGCGGGACGGCGGAGCCGGAAGGGGAGGCGGCTGGGGCGCCGGAGTCCGTTGTGGAGCTGCCGCGGCGCTGGCACCCGGGGCTGGACGTGGTCCACGAGGAGTTCGGCGCCGGATGGGTGCAGGGCAGTGGCGTGGGGAGGGTGACCGTGCGGTTCGAGACGCCGTGGTCCGCACCGGGGAGGGTGCGGACCTTCGCCGTCGATGATCCGGCGCTGCGGCCGGGCGAGCCTCTGCCGCTGGTGGGCGGACCGGGTCAGTCGTCCGCGCCGGCGATCCGCCCGAAGTCGGTGTCGCCGGCCGACGAGGCGGAGTCCGCGGCCGGCGGTGCGGAGATATCCAGGCGGTAGTGGTGGTAGAGCTGGAGTTCCTGCTCGGGGGAGAGGTGCCGGCCGACGCCGAAGTCCGGGGCATCCTTGATCAGCTTGCGGTCGTAGGGGATGTGCAGGCTGTCGCCGACCATCCTGCTCGGTTCCAGGGGAACGAACGCATCCCGACTGAACAGGCCGGTGCGGACGGCCGCCCATTCTGGTTCGCCCGTCGCGTCGTCGAGGTAGACCTCGTCGACGGTCCCTATTTTCGCGCCGTTCCGGTCGAACGCTTTGCGGCCGATGAGGCTCCGGGGATCGATATCGGTTTGCACGGTCCCTCCAATTGGTCGCAACTGCCTTGTGACAACTACGAAACGGCACATTTCATGCCTCGGCCACTCGAAGGATCGTTCCGGCAGTGCGCTGGTAGGCTGGCGAATGGCCGTCGACCCCATGCGGGAGAGTCCTTGTCGTTCGCGACCGGGGCGCCGAAGGAGCAAATCCTCCCCGGAATCTCTCAGGCACACGTACCGCATGGATGAGGTCACTCTGGAAAGCAGGGCGGGCCACGGGCATGCACATGCCTGAACCCTTCCTCACCGACGGTGAAAGCCGGACCGCAGCTCGCGGGCCGGTGAAGCTCTCAGGTTGAGATGACAGAGGGGGAGGCCGTCCGGGCACCAGCGCCGTGGTGCCCCTCGTAGGTCGTGCTGACCAGGAGGCCCCCGCAGATGACCACCAACCGCATCTCCCTGACCGAGCTGGAGCGCGGCACTCCGTTCGAGCACCGGCACATCGGGCCCGACCACGAGGCGCAGGCCAAGATGCTCGCGCAGGTCGGCTTCGGATCGCTGGACGAGCTCACCGCCACCGCCGTCCCCGACGTGATCAAGAGCGCCGAGGCGCTCGGCCTGCCGCAGGCCCGTACCGAGGCCGAGGTCCTCGCGGAGCTGCGCGCGCTCGCCGACCGCAACCAGGTCCTGTCGTCCATGATCGGACTCGGCTACTACGGCACGTTCACCCCGCCGGTGATCCTGCGCAACGTCATGGAGAACCCGTCCTGGTACACGGCCTACACGCCCTACCAGCCGGAGATCTCGCAGGGCCGCCTGGAGGCCCTGCTGAACTTCCAGACCGTGGTCGCCGACCTGACCGGACTGCCCACCTCCGGTGCGTCCCTCCTGGACGAGGGCACCGCGGCCGCCGAGGCGATGGCGCTCTCCCGCCGGGTAGGCAAGGTCAAGCAGGGCGTCTTCCTGATCGACGCGGACTGTCTGCCGCAGACCGTCGCCGTCATCCAGACCCGCGCCGAACCGACCGGCGTGGAGGTCGTGGTCGCCGACCTCACCGACGGCATCCCGGACGAGATCGCCGCGCGCGGTGTCTTCGGCGTGCTGCTCCAGTACCCGGGCGCGTCCGGCGCCGTGCGCGACCCGCGGGCGGTGATCGAGCGGGCGCACGAGCTGGGCGCGATCGTCACCGTCGCCGCCGACCTGCTGGCGCTGACGCTGCTCACCTCGCCCGGCGAGCTCGGCGCCGACATCGCGATCGGCACCAGCCAGCGCTTCGGCGTCCCGATGGGCTTCGGTGGGCCGCACGCCGGCTACATGGCCGTCCGCGAGCAGTACGCCCGCAGCCTGCCCGGGCGCCTGGTGGGCGTCTCCGTCGACGCCGACGGCAACAAGGCATACCGCCTGGCACTGCAGACCCGTGAGCAGCACATCCGCCGCGAGAAGGCCACCAGCAACATCTGCACCGCGCAGGTGCTGCTCGCCGTCATGGCCGGGATGTACGCCGTCTACCACGGCCCCGACGGGCTGCGTACCATCGCCCGCCGCACCCACCGGTACGCCGCGATCCTGGCCGAGGGCCTCAAGGCCGGCGGCGTGGAGCTGCTCCACGACGGCTACTTCGACACCCTGACCGCCCGGGCGCCCGGCCGGGCGGCCGAGGTCGTCGCCGCGGCCCGCGAGGCCGGCGTCAACCTCCGCCAGGTCGACGCCGACCTGGTCGGCATCGCCTGCGACGAGACCACCGGGCGCGCCCAGCTGGCCGGCGTCTGGGGTGCGTTCGGGGTCCACGGCGACATCGACGCGCTGGACGCGGCCGCCGCCGACGCCCTGCCGCAGTCGCTGCAGCGCACCGACGACTACCTCGGCCACCCGGTCTTCCACCAGCACCGTTCCGAGACCGCGATGCTGCGCTACCTGCGCACCCTCGCCGACAAGGACTACGCGCTGGACCGCGGCATGATCCCGCTCGGTTCCTGCACGATGAAGCTGAACGCCACCACCGAGATGGAGCCGGTCACCTGGCCCGAGTTCGGCCAGCTGCACCCCTTCGCCCCGGCCGACCAGGCCGAGGGCTACCTCACGCTCATCCGGGAGCTGGAGGAGCGGCTCGCCGCGGTCACCGGCTACGACAAGGTGTCCCTCCAGCCCAACGCCGGTTCCCAGGGCGAGCTGGCCGGTCTGCTCGCCGTCCGCGCCTACCACCGCGCCAACGGGGACGAGCAGCGCACCGTCTGCCTGATCCCGTCGTCGGCGCACGGCACCAACGCCGCCAGCGCCGTGATGGCCGGCATGAAGGTCGTCGTCGTCAAGACCGGTGAGGACGGTGAGGTCGACGCCGACGACCTGCACGCCAAGATCGAGAAGCACCGGGACGAACTCGCCGTCCTGATGGTCACCTACCCGTCCACCCACGGCGTGTTCGAGGAGCACATCACCCAGATCTGCGCCGCGGTGCACGAGGCCGGCGGTCAGGTCTACGTGGACGGTGCCAACCTCAACGCCCTGGTCGGCCTCGCCGAGCCGGGGAAGTTCGGCGGCGACGTCTCGCACCTCAACCTGCACAAGACGTTCTGCATCCCGCACGGCGGCGGTGGCCCCGGCGTCGGTCCGGTCGGCGTCCGCGCCCACCTGGCGCCGTACCTGCCCAACCACCCGCTACAGCCCACCGCGGGTCCGGAGACCGGCGTCGGCCCGATCTCGGCCGCCCCCTGGGGCTCGGCCGGCATCCTGCCGATCTCCTGGGCGTACGTCCGCCTGATGGGTGGCGAGGGCCTCAAGCGGGCCACCCAGGTCGCGGTGCTCAGCGCCAACTACGTCGCCAAGCGCCTGGAGCCGCACTACCCGGTGCTCTACACCGGTCCCGGCGGGCTGGTCGCCCACGAGTGCATCATCGACGTCCGGCCGCTGACCAAGGCGACCGGCGTGAGCATCGACGACGTCGCCAAGCGGCTCATCGACTACGGCTTCCACGCGCCGACGATGTCCTTCCCCGTGGCCGGCACGCTGATGATCGAGCCGACCGAGAGCGAGGACCTCGCCGAGCTGGACCGGTTCTGCGACGCGATGATCGCCATCCGCGCCGAGATCGACAAGGTCGGCTCGGGGGAGTGGGACAAGGACGACAACCCGCTGCGCAACGCCCCGCACACCGCGGCCGCGCTCGGTGGCGAGTGGACCCACCCGTACACCCGCGCGGAGGCCGTCTTCCCGGCCGGGGGTGCCACCGCTGAGAAGTACTGGCCGCCGGTGCGCCGGATCGACGGCGCCTTCGGCGACCGCAACCTCGTCTGCTCGTGCCCGCCGCTGGACGAGTACGACGCCTGATCACCTGGGCCACCGGTGACCGGTGGCAACATCAAGGGCCCTCGGCGGATGCGCCGGGGGCCCTGGTGTACGTGCCGGGTGGCGGCGGGATCAAGCGGCGGCGGTGACCCGGGTCGGGGCGATGACCTGCCCGTCCGGCAGCAGCTCACCGGTGTCCTCGAAGAGCAGGACGCCGTTGCACAGCAGGCTCCAGCCCTGCTCCGGGTGGTGCGCCACCAGGTGCGCGGCCTCCCGGTCGGTGGAGTCGGCTGACGGGCATGGCGGTTGATGCTGGCACATGGAAGTTGTCTTTCGCTGCGGAGTGGTGAACGTCGTGCGGCTCGATGAGGTGGTCATGGCCGCTCCCCCGTTTCATGTCAGTCCCAGTCTTGCCCCACGGACGGGATTCCGCAGGGATTTCGCAGCAGCGGTACACACTCGATAGTGACGCGTCACCCGTGCGGGCGGTTGCTCCCAATTGAGCGTGTGCCCCCGGGGGTTGGCGCGCCACCGGCGCACGGGGGCGGACACGGCGGTGCGCCCCGCGGTCGAGGAGTCCACGGGGCGCATCGGTGCAGGGCGGGCGTGCGGGTGAGGGGCGCCCGTCAGGCCGGTTCGCGGAGCAGGGGCGCCGGGCCCAGGCGGAGGGTCAGGCGGGGTAGGAGATCGGCGACCCGCTGCGGGAGGTGGGAGGCGATCCCGGGCGGGGCGGGCGCCAGCGGCACCAGGAGGTCACCGGTGGTGGGCATCCCGTCGGCGCCGTCCGCGGTGAGGTCGTGGTGCAGCCACAGGGTCAGCATGTAAAGCTCCGGCACGGACAGCAGACGTGGCTGGTAGGGCGCGGCGAGGGACTCGGCCTGGTGCAGGGCCCGCTCCGTGGCGGCGACGTAGGGGCCGTCGCAGAAGTGCGAGAACGTCCAGCCGTCGGCCGTGAGCCGGGCCTCGGCGGCGGCCACGGCGCGCTCTCGGCCGCGGACCAGGAAACGCCAGCCGGCGAGGCGGGTGCGCGGCGGACCGGTCTGGCTGACGTCGTCCCAGACGTGCACCGGCAGCGGGTGGTCGGGGCTCAGCGGCCCCTGATGGGTGCGGAGCGCGGAGGCCGGGGCCTCGCGGACCGCGGTGGGGGAGCCGAGGGCGCTGAGGACGCTGCGCAGGGCGGGCGCAGGGGCGGGAGGTACGTGCAGCGGCATGGCGGGTCGCCTCTCACTTAGGAGACACGGTGGAGCGTGGCAGTGCGGACGGCGCTGTCTGCGGGCGGGTCAGAGCCTGGCTGACCGGAGCTGCGGACCGGGTGGGTCGGCAGCGGTGCCGGGCACCGATGGGGGCACCGCCACGCTGACGCCAAATCTCTGCCTCGTCTGCGAAGTTTATACGACATACGTTCCGGAAGTGTTTCGGCTACCCGCCTTGCGGATTTCCGGCAAGGTGGAATTCGGCCCGGTGTACGGGGCGATTTCCGCCGCTTTGTGCGGGGGGCAGGGGAGGTCGCCTCGTAATTCTGCGACGGAGTGGTAGGCCGGAACCCGTCGGTGTTTTTTACGAGCGAATTGCGGACGGCGCTGGCCACCCAGATATGCCGGTGGAAAATGCCCCGTGCTCGTCTCCACGAGAGTAACGGTACCGGCATGCCCTTGAGGCGTTATCGATCAGATTGCCGGGGCATCATCGACCGTAGCCCGTGCTCGGGGTGCCGGGGCGGCGTCCCGCTGCCCGTGGTCGCCAGCCGTTCACTCTAGGAGGGACCCGCCGATGGGGGAGAAGGTCGCCGCGGACGGGATCGACCTGGCGGACCGGGAGCGCTATCGAAGAAAGCTGCACGACTGTCTGGAGGGATTGCACCGGCTCCTGGCGGAGAAGCGGTTCGACCGCCCCAAGAATCTCATGGGGCTGGAGATCGAACTCAATCTCGCAGGTGCCGACGGTCTCCCCCGCATGCTGAACTCACAGGTCCTCGAAAGGATCGCCAGCGGCGATTTCCAGACCGAACTCGCCCAGTGCAATCTTGAGGTCAACATCACCCCGCACCGATTGTCCGGCCGCGTTCTGGACCAGCTCTCCGAAGAACTCCGCACCGGACTCGGCTACGCGGAGCGAAAGGCCCGCGAAGTCGCCGCCCGCATCGTCATGATCGGCATTCTGCCGACCCTGCACGCCGACGACCTCACCGTCGCCAGCCTCTCCGCCAACGACCGCTACGTCCTGCTCAACGATCAGATGAGGGCCGCCCGCGGCGAGGACTTCGCCATCGACATCCAGGGCGTCGAGCGCCTGGTCACCCGGTCGCCGTCGATCGCCCCCGAAGCCGCCTGCACCTCCGTCCAACTGCACCTCCAGGTGACGCCCGGTCGGTTCGCCGCCGTCTGGAACGCGGCCCAGGCGATCGCCGCCGTCCAGATAGCCGTCGGCGCCAACTCGCCGTTCCTGTTCGGGCGGGAGCTCTGGCGCGAATCGCGGCCGCCGGTCTTCCAGCAGGCCACCGACACCCGCGCCCCCGAACTCCAGGCCCAGGGAGTGCGCCCGCGCACCTGGTTCGGCGAGCGCTGGGTGAACTGCGCCTACGACCTGTTCGAGGAGAACCTGCGCTTCTTCCCGCCGCTGCTGCCGCTGTACGGACCGCAGGATCCGCTGCGCGTCCTCGATGCGGGCGGGGTCCCCGACCTCGCCGAACTGGTCCTGCACAACGGCACGATCTACCGCTGGAACCGACCCGTCTACGCGGTCGCCGACGGCGTCCCGCACCTCCGCGTGGAGAACCGGGTCCTGCCGGCCGGTCCCACCGTCGCCGACGTCATGGCCAACACCGCCTTCTACTACGGCCTGGTGCGCGCCCTGGCCGAACAACCGCGCCCGGTGTGGACCCGGCTCCCGTTCAGTGCCGCGGCCACCAACTTCGACACCGCCTGCCGGCACGGCATCGACGCCACCCTCCGCTGGCCCCGGCCCGGCCGCGCCGGTGGCCTCACCGAGGTCCCCGCGGTACGTCTCGTCCAACAGGAACTGCTGCCGCTGGCGGCCGCCGGGCTGGACGCCTGGGGCATCGAACCGGCCGACCGGGACCACTATCTGGGCATCATCGAGGCCCGCTGCGCACGCCGGACCAACGGGGCGGCCTGGCAGGCCGCGGCGTTCCACCACGCGTTGCGGCAGGGCCTGCCCCGGGACGCCGCGCTGGCCGCGATGACCCGGCGCTACAGCGAGCTGATGCACACCGGGGAGCCGGTGCACACCTGGCCGGTGGCGTGGCCGGTCGGCGGGGCCGTCGTACCGGCGCAGCGGCGGACGGCGCCCGAGGGGAGCGTGTCGTAGCCCCGCCACGCGGCGCGTCCGGCGGGGCCGTCCGTCAGCTGATGCCGGTGCCGCAGTCGGTGCGGATCCGGCACCGTCCTGGTCCGGGCTAGCGGGGGCCGTGGCTGCCCGCCGCCATGATGGCCTTGAGGATCACCTCGCGGATCTGCGACGGGTCGTTGACCTGGTGCGCGGAGCCACCGGTGGGGGCCACGATCCGGTCCAGTGCCGCCCGGTCCGCCTGCGGGCCGATCGCGATGGCGATCAGCGGCACCGGCCGCTTGGGGTCGGCGAGCCGCTTGAGGTCGGCGGCCAGGGAATCCAGGTCGATGCTGCCGACGTCGTCGTTGGCACCGTCGGTGACGATCACCAGCGTGTTGAACTTCCCGGTGGTGTACGTCGCGGTCGCCCGCTGATAGGCGGCGAGGGTGGTGTCGTAGAGGCCGGTGGCGCTCTGTGGCACGGGGGCCAGCGAAGTGAAGGCGGCGGTGAGTTCATCGCGGTGGGTGCCGCCGTCCGCGCCGCGGTTCCCGAGCCGGCTGGTCGGCGACAGTTCCACGTAGTCCCGGTCGCCGTCCAGGTGGGTGGCGAACTTCCACAGTCCGATCTCGTCCTCGGGCGTGAACGTGGACAGCGCCTGGAGGAGGGAGTTCTTCGCGAGGTCCATACGGGACCGGCCGCCCTGCCCGGGGACGGACACGGCCATCGAGGGCGAGGCGTCGACGGCGGTGGTGATCCGGGCGCTCTGCACCGTGATGGTCCACATGCCCAGCAGCGCCTGGAGTTCCTTGGCCGACGGCGGGTCGGCGGGCGCGGCGGTGTACGGCTGTGGTGCGCGACCGCCGGCCGTGCCGGTCAGCTTCGGGTCGGCACTGCCGTTGCCGGCCCGGAAGCCGTGGTCGTGCAGGGTCTCCTGCCCCGAAGTGTCGTCCAGCAGGGTCATGAAGCGGTTGGCGGCGCGGCTCTGGTCGGCGCTCAGGGCATTGTCGTCGACGAGGGTGTACGGGTAGGTGAGCTGCGCGGTGCCGTCCGTCGGGTAGAAGAGGTCGAGCGGGGGGCCGCCGTCCCCACTGGCGTTGTGGGCGTACGCGGCCTGTTCGGAGAGGAGCACCGCCTGGTTGCGCCGCGGATTGCCCTGTTCGGCACCGGAGTCGTTGCGCGGCAGCGTGGCCAGCACCTGGTCGTCGCCGTCCGCGACCCGCTCGTAGAGGAGTTTGGCCGTGGCAGCGGTGCGGGTGGCGGCCTCGTCGGCGCTCTCGGCCTCCTTGTGGTTGGCGGCGTTGATACGGGCCAGGGAGAGCAGACCAGTGGCGCTGCGGGCCGGGTCGGCGACGCCCAGGCGCAGCGTCCCGCCGGTGGTCGCGGTCCGGGTCAGGGCGGTCCAGGAGTAGCTCTTCCCCGGCCAGCCGAGGGTCTGGGCGGCGTTGCGGACCGCGCCCAGGGCGATCGGCGAGGAGGCGAGGGTGCCGACGGACGTCAGGGACGAGCCCCGCTCGGCGGTGACCCGGTCCACCCACAGGTCGGAGTCCGGTACCCATACCTGGAACTCGGGGTCGGCGGGCCGCTGGGCGAGCGAGTCGGCGACCTCGGAGGAGGGCTGCGCGTTGATCTTGACGTCCAGGCATTTGCCGTCGGTGCGGACCGCGTCCTTGCGGGCCTCGTCCGCCACCGCTTCCAGCGCCGGGGCGATGTCGGGCGAGGCGACCACGGAGAGCTGCACGGCGTCGCCGCCGCACGCTTTGCCGAAGGGGAGGAGTCCGCCGCGCACCGCCACGATGGAGCCGGCGGCGGCCGCGACGACGACGGCGGTGGCGAGGGCGACCGTCCGCCGGCGGCGCGGGCGGGGGGACCCCGTGCCCGGTGGTGCGGAGTCGTCAGGCAAGCTGTGACGTCCCATGCGGTAGCGCCTCTCCTGATACTCGGCGGTCCGGAGCCCCGGACCGCCATCGGGATCGATGCGGACGGGAACACCCCACATGGAGGGCGCCCGTCCCCGGCCTGTCGCGAGCGATCTTCGTACCTGCTTTCGAGACCCTAGCGGTGCGACGGTGGTGAAGAGGCGGTATTGCGGAAGTGGAGGAACCTTTGCAGTCGGATACAAGTCCCGTGTCGGACGCGGACGTTCCGGGCGCGGGGAACGGCTCGGGGCGGCTGCTGGAGGCGGCCGGGGAGCCCGCCCGGAGCGTGCTGCGGAACGAAACACTGATCGTCCTGGCGCTCTCCCTAGGGGCCAGCGCGGTCTCCGCGCTCATCAGTTTCCTCGGGGCGCTGACCAGACCCGGCGGTCTCAAGCACCAGGCGGCGACGCTCAACGCCTCGCACGCCCCCGGCCGACCCTGGCTGGATCTCGCCTGGCAACTGTTCGGGATTGCAACCGCGCTGGTGCCGGTGGTGCTGGTGGCCCATCTGCTGCTGCGCGAACGGGTTGGCGGGCTGCGCGCCATCGGCTTCGACCGGCGGCGGCCCGGCTTCGACCTGGGGATGGGCACCGCACTGGCGGCGATCATCGGAGGGAGCGGCCTGCTGCTCTATCTGGGCGCGCGGGCGGCCGGGTTCAACCTGACGGTGGTGCCCGAGGCTCTGCCCGAAGTGTGGTGGAAGGTCCCGGTATTGATCGCTTCCGCGGTGCAGAACGCCGTCCTGGAGGAGGTCATCGTCGTCGGGTATCTGCTGCGCAGGCTTGGGCAGCTGGGGTGGACACCGTGGGCGGCGGTGGCGGCCAGTTCGGTGCTGCGCGGTTCGTACCACCTCTACCAGGGCATCGGCGGGTTCTTCGGCAACATGGTGATGGGCGTGATCTTCGCCCTGGTGTACCGGCGCTGGGGGCGGGTGGGACCGCTGGTCGCCGCGCACGCCCTGATCGACATCGTCGCGTTCCTGGGCTACGCGCTGCTCGCGGGGCGGGTGCCCTGGTTGCCCACGGCGTGAGGCGCGGCATCCGGTGGTGCGGGGCGGGTGGCCTGGTGGCCCCCGCCCCTTGCCGTACCGGGGTGGCGTCAGGGGGCGGAGAGCAGTTCGCCGTCGATGACGGTCACCGCCGAGCCGGACAGCAGTGTGCGGTCGCCGCGCAGCTCGGTCCGGACGAACCCGGTCCGGGCGCCGCCCTGGAGGCCGACCAGGGTGTCGCGGCCCAGGCGTGCCGACCAGAAGGGGGCGAGTGCGGTGTGCGCGCTGCCGGTCACCGGGTCCTCGGCGATGCCGACCGCGGGGAAGAAGCCGCGGGAGACGAAGTCGTAGCCGCCGTCGGGGTCTTCGGCGCGGGCGGTGGCGATCACGCCCCGGCCGCCGTGCCCGGCGAGCAGGGCGAAGTCCGGTGACAGGCCCCGCACGGCCTTCTCGTCGGCCAGCTCGATCAGCAGGTCGCCGACGTTGGGCCCGGTGTCGTGGGCGGAGCGGATCTCGGCGCCGAGCGCCCGGGTGACGGCGTCGGGCACGTTCACGGGGGTCAGCGGGGCGGTGGGGAAGTCCATGGTGATCGAGCCGCCGTCGTCGGCGGTGGTGATCAACACGCCGCTGCGGGTGCGGAACCGGACGGTGCCGGTGGCGGTGCCCGTGGTGTGCAGTACGTGCGCGGTGGCCAGGGTGGCGTGTCCGCACATGTTGACCTCGGCGGCCGGGGTGAGCCAGCGCAGCGCCCAGTCGGCGTCGCCGCCCGGGGGCAGCGGGTGCGCGAAGGCCGTTTCGGAGAGATTGACCTCGGTGGCGACGTGTTGGAGCCAGGCGTCCTCGGGGAACGCGGCGGAGTCGAACAGCACGACCCCGGCGGGGTTGCCGGCGAACGGGCGCTCGGTGAAGGCATCGACGATGCGGATCCTCATGGCCGGAGCGTAGGTTCGGCGCAAAGCCGCAGGCCAAGGCCAATCCCGGAAAACTGGACCCGGATGTCCTGGGCCGGCGCGGATTGTGCGGGTGCCGTCCACGGGTGAGTGGCCCGGGCTACTCACTCATGAGGTGACGTCATCGAAGGGCGTCGGGTCGGTTCGGTCGCTGACTCATGAACGACCGCTGTCGTGGGCTGTGAGCCGTGAGTCGTGAACTGCGGGCCGTGGGCGAAGTGACGGTGGTGTGAGGCGTGTTCACGGGCGCTGTAGCCACTCGGTGTACCAGGTGCGAAAACCGGGGCTCCTCGGGACGAAGCCGCCCCAGTCCGGGTCAATGCGCCAGACCTCACCCGCTCGTGGGCCGTTCAGGATCAGCCGGAGGTAGCTGCCGCAGCCCTCTTCGGCCAGCATGAGCGTGCCCCGGGTCAGTTCGACGGCCGGTGCGCCGATACGGCCGGGCAGGGGTTCGGTGAGGGGGAACGGTTCGGCGAGCCGGCCCGGCAGCCGGTCTTCTTCCCACTCGTCATCCACGGCCCACTCCTCGCCGGCCTCCGCACGGGGGACGGTCAACGGCATCAACCCGTGACCGGGACCGGCGGGCCCGTTACCCACCTGCGCGACGAAGGACCGGTACTCCGCCGGCAGATCGATGCCGTGGGCTGCCTCGAACGCCTCGATCTCCGGCTCCGGAAGCGCCGGCGCCAACTCGTACCGGTGACTGTCCGCCCCGAATCGCTCCCGCCCCGGGTCCCCTGCCGCCATCTGCCGTATCCGAACGCGTACGCCGCCCTCATCCCAGCTCTCCATCCGGCGACCGTAACAACGACCGCGGTGCCCGGCCCGCCGCGCCTTCGCGCTACCCGGCTGCCGGTGGCGGCGCCCCCCCCGGGGCACTGATGGCGTCCGGCCCTGGTCTCTGACCAGCGCGCTCGCGCTTCGGAGGCGCGGACTCGCAGCCAGCAAGGCTTCGGCGCCACGCGCTCGGGGATCGGCGTCACAGGACAGGACACCGGTGACCTGTGCCAGTGATCGCTGATCGATTGCCACTGAAGGATGATCAACACTAGTTTGTGCCACCGCAGGTTGATCATTCGATGTACAGGTACGCGGGGGACGTGGTGGGGGCACCTGTCGGTGTGTTCGAAGGGGCTGCCCTTGCGGCTTTTGACCTGGCCTTTTCCGTCAACGGCACGCTTGTACGCCGATCGCTGGGGGCCAGCTGGGCCGCGCCGTTCGAGGCTGTGGACCCGGTGCGAGAATTCAACTGGCACAAGGACGGTCGCGGGTTCGCCGGCTGGTACTACGCGGCGACGTTGCGGGATCACGTGGGCTATGAGTCGTGGCTGGAGCGGGACCGGCTGATCTTGCTGGACCGTGATCCGCAGGTGGTCGCGATCGCCTCGCAGCCGTTCTGGCTGCACTGGCACGACGGCACACGCAAGCGTCGGCACGCACCTGACTACTTCGTCCGGCTGGCCGATGGCCGCGCCCGCGTCGTTGACGTCCGTGCTGCGGACGAGATGGACGGGGCGATGCGCGAGGCGTTCGAGGCGACCCAACATGCCTGCAGAGCCGTGGGCTGGGAGTTCGAGTGGGTCGGGCGGCCCGAGCCGGTGTTCATGGCGAACATCCGCTGGCTGTCCCGATACCGGCGGGCCCGCTGCGGCCGACCGGTGGCGGTGGCGGATCGGCTCCGGGAGGTCTTCCGCGAACCGATGGGGCTATGGGAGGGCGCCGGGCTGGTCGGAGACCGGTTGCAGGTTCTGCCGGTGCTGTTCCATCTGTTGTGGTCCGGCGCTCTGATGACCGATCTGGCGGGAGGACTTATGGAGACCGACAGTCTCGTCTGGACGGAGGGAATCCGATGGGCAGCTTGAAGCGGCCGCCAGCCTTGGTGGTCGGCCAGAGGGTCCGGTTCGAGGGCCAAGTGAGGGGGGTTCTTGAGGTCACCGCACGGGCCGCGGTGCTGGAGGACGCCGAGGCACCGCACCGCGTTGTCGCTCTGATCGACCTATTCGAGACCGCGGACTTCGAGATCCTGTTCCAGCCCGAACGCATGCCTCTGCCCCAGTCCGGGCTGCTGGAGACCTTCGCACCCGAGGTGATGAAGCGGGCACTGTGGTGGGAAGGACACGTCCTTGAGGTCCTGCACGGGCTGCCGCCAGGCGCCGAACCGGGCACACCACCGCGACCGGGCTACGGACCGGGCACATCGGTGACCTCGCGCCAGAAAATCAAGGCGGCTGAACTCGCAGCCCTTGGCCACGAGATCAAAACCGGAGCGGTCGGCCTCCGGCGACGCCGTTACACGGAGGAAGGCCTGGTCGGCCTGGCTCGGCTGGTCGATCACCGCTCGGTCCGCAAGCACAAGGAGTTCGGTGACGTGCCCGACGCCGTCGTCGAGGCGATGCGGCAGGCGATCAAGGAGGGCGTCGAGACCTCCACACGCAACGGGGCCTACCTGATCTGGAGGACCGGGGAGATCATTCGGGAGAATGGCGGGAACCTGGCCGAGCTGCCCTCGCGACGGACTCTCTACCGACTGGTGGCGAAGCTGACGGCAGGCACGCATGCGACTGGGTCGGCCGTCACACGCAGGTCGAAGGCCCATGGGGCTGCTGCCCCGTTCGGTGAGTTGACGGTGTCGGCTCCGGGTGAAGTCATGCAGATCGACTCCACACCGCTGGACGTCATGGTCCGCCTCGACAACGGAGTGGTCGGCAAGGTCGAACTCACCGGCATGATCGACGTCGCCACCAGGACACTGGCCGCGGCGGTGCTCAGGCCCACGACGAAGTCCGTCGACGCCAGCGTGCTGCTGGCCCGCACGGTCACCCCGGAGCTGATGAGACCGGGCTGGGTCGACGCGCTGAAGATGTCCCGCTCGGTGCTGCCGCATGCCCGGATGCTGACCCTCGATGAGCGTCTGGAGCATGCGGCAGCCAAGCCGGTGATCGTCCCGGAGATGATCGTCTGCGATCACGGCAAGGTGTTCGTCTCGCGCAACTTCCGGGCCTCCTGCCGGTTCCTGGAGATCGACTTCCAGCCCACGCACAAGGGCTCGCCCTTCGAAAAGGGCCACATCGAGAAGATGCTCGGCTCCGTCGCCACGATGTTCGCCCAGTTCCTCCCCGGCTACACCAGCCGCAACACCGACCACCGTGGCCGTCACCCGGAGCGCGAGAACCTGTGGGCTCTGCCCGAACTGCAGGAACTACTGGACGAGTGGATCGTCGCCCACTGGCAGAACCGCCCTCACGAGGGGCTGCGAGATCCCGACCATCCGGGCCGGCTGTTCACGCCGAACCAGAAGTACGCCGCGCTGGTCGAGGCCTGCGGCTACGTCCCGGTCGCTCTCAGCGGCCAGGACTACGTGGAACTCCTCCCAGCGGCCTGGCGGGCCGTCAACTCCTACGGAATTCGGATCAACAACCGCACCTACGACGCCCCCGAGCTGGGGCCGATGCGACGGCGCGACTCAGGGGTCACCGCCAAGCGTGGGCTCTGGGAAGTCCACCGTGACCCCTACGACGTCTCCCGCGTCTGGGTACGCAACCACCGCGGCGAAGGCGAGTGGATCCAGGCAACCTGGAAGTACCTGAACCGCGCGCCCGTTCCCTTCGGTGACCTCGCCTGGGACCACGTCAGCCACCAGCTGCCCAAGGCCACGGAGGAAGAACTCGCCGAGGCCGTCTCCGCCCTGCTGACCCGCGCCCACGCCGGCCCTGAACAGCCGGCGGCAAACAACCGGAAGGCCAAGCGGTCCAAGGCGGACCGTCGTGTCACGGCCCGGACCAAGGCCACTACACCGGCAGCAGCCATGCCTCCGCCGCGACCGGAGACGCAACCCTCGCCGGAGCCGCCGGCGGAGGACGAGGAAACGATGGCCGAAGTGATCCCGCTGGGCATCTTCGACCCGCTTGAGGACCCCTGGAGACGTTCGTGAGCACGCCGCTGGCAGACCAGCCGGAAGACAAGTTCGGCCGCTATCTGACAGCCCTGCCCGGCTGGCGCGAGTTCATCGCGGAGGCGATCAGCGAGCCGATGGCCATGGTGACGCAGGACGAGTACGACGCCCTGACCAAAGAGGACAGGTATCAGTACGACGAGGACCGGCTCGACCACCATGCCCGCCTGCAGGTGGTCGCCACCTCAACCGTCCGGCACACCGTCACCTGCGGACGCCGCCTGGTCATCCTCAACCGCGGCGCCATCAGCGCCCGTCGGGGCCTTATCGTCACCGGCCCGGCCAACACCGGCAAGACGATCGCCCTGACCCAGCTCGGGCTGGCGCACGAGCTGCAGGACCGCCGCCGGCACCCTGGCCAGGACGAGCGCATACCGGCCATCTACATCACCGTCCCGCCCGCCGCGACACCCCGCATGATCGCGGCTGAGTTCGCCCGTTTCCTCGGCCTCCCGGTCCTGCGAAGCTCCAACATCACCGACCTCACCGAAGCCGTGGTCGGCGTCTGCACCAAGGCCCGCACCGGCCTCGTCCTGGTCGACGAGATCCACAACATCTCCCTGCACACCCGCACGGGAGCCGAGGCGTCCGACACGCTCAAGTACTTCTCCGAGCGCATCCCCGCGACGTTCGCCTACGCCGGCATCGACATCGAGGGCAGCGGCCTGTTGTCCGGCACACGCGGCGACCAGATCGCCGCCCGCTTCACCTCGGTGGCCACCCACCCCTTCCCCTACAACAAGGAGTGGAAGGGCCTGGTCGCGCAGATGGAGGCGAACCTCCTGCTGCACCAGCACACACGTGGCACCCTGACTCGCTTGGACCGCTTCCTGCACACCCGAACGGGCGGCATGATCGGCACCCTTGCCCATCAGCTCCGCGGAGCTGCCGTGGATGCCATCCTCACCGGCGCAGAGAAGATCACCAAGCCCGGCCTACTGGCAGTCGACCTGGACATCGCCTCTCGTCGCAGGCACCCCGGCGGCCTCTCGGACGCGGATAAGTGACCCACCCCACCGCGGACAGTGAGCCGATCGCTAAACTTCCCTTCCAGGTCCGGCCGATTGCCGGTGAAGGCTGCTACTCCTTCGTCGCCCGCCTCGCCCGCGCCAACTGCCTTCCGCCCGCCTACCTGCGGCGCTTCCTCGCAGGACCGCCCAGATATCAGGGCCGTCCAACTTGGGCACGGATCGCCGCCGTCACCGGCCGTGACCCCGAACAGCTACGGAAGACGCTCGACACCGTCAAGTGCAAGAGATGCGGCTCCGACTTTGCGGTCACCCGCACGTTCGGCGTCATGCCCGTTTACTGCTCGACTCGATGCCGCGTCCCCCAGAAGCATCCAGTCATGGAACCCTGCCGAATCTGCCGGCAGCCGATGAAGATCCAGTTCGGTCAACGTCACCGGCTCTGTTCCTCTGCCTGCCGCAGAGTGGCCTACCTCGAACGTCGTTCCCGCGAAGAGGACGCGGCTGACCGGCAGCCATTCCGCGATTGCGCCGCTTGCGAAGGCCCCATGCCGCCGACCCCTCAAATCGCCAAGCGCACCTGCTCGGAGACATGCGAACTGCAGGTCTCCCGCTGGGACCTGCTGATCGAGAGGGACGGGCTTCCCCTGCCTTCCAGGACATGCGTGTTCTGCGGCATCCCGATAGAAGCGAAGTCGCCCGCCGATCCCCCTCGCCGTTGGTGCAGCCGCCGTTGCCGCACATGGTCGTCTGGGGGTGCTGACCCATCCATCTTCTTCGGGCCGGTGTCCTGCGGCCAGTGCCAGAAACCCATTGACCGCCGCAAGGACGGCTGGACTCGGCGATGGTGCTCGCGTAAGTGCTATCGGTTGTCCCGTGGCTGGCCTGAGCAGCCGCGACGAAGTTAGGCCGTGCTTTGAACGTGGCTAGATGTACTGACCGGGCACGTTGATTGAGAACAGGGGACCTGATCGGCAATCACGATGCGGGGGTTGAGTGTCTGTCAGCCAGGTCCCTGGCGAGCTGACTGATGCGTGCGCGGGCCGTCTCAGGGGCGAGCACCTCGATGTGGTCGCCGAACTGAAGAAGCTGACGCACCGACTCGATGTCGGGGTAGCGCACGACGACGACGCACGAGCCTTTTTCCGCGTCGGAGACATGGTGGATGCGGGTGCCGAGGATGCGCCGCGCCAGGTCGAGACCCTTTTCCGGCAGGCGGATGGTCACGCTCACGCGATCTTGCTCCTCAGTGCGTTTCTTCAACTCGGCCCATCTGGTGCGGAGGGTTTCGCCTGGTTGGAGCACGGCTGGTGCGTCTAGCTGTTCGAAGGCCGACAGTCGTTCCAGAGCGAGCAGCCGGCTGTCGCCCTGGTCATCGGCGACGAGATACCAGCGACCTGATTTCGCCACGATCCCGTACGGGTCGACCACCCGTGTCGAGGCCTGGCTCTCGGCGCTGCGCCGGTACAGGATCCGAAGGCGTCGCCGGTGTCGCAGGGTCGAGGCCAGATCCGATACTTCGACCGCTGCCTGGGGGGCAGCAAACCACGCGGTGCTGTCGACAAGCACAAGGTCAGCCAGCCGCAGCGGGCTCGGCGACTCAGGTGCTGCAGCCTGGCGGGCGGCGATCTTGCGCTCGGCCGACTCCCACGCCGCAGTTAGGCCCATTCGCTCACGTAGTGCGCTGTCCAAGCCGGCCACGGATAGGGCCTCCAGTTCTGGTGGTTCCAGATGGGATGCGCTGAGCCGTGCACTGGGGAGCAGGACGATCCCGCCGTTCCGCCCACGTTCGGCATAGACGGGCACGCCCGCTGTCGATAGCGCCTCGACGTCCCGCAGCACAGTCCGCCGGGACACCTCAAGACGCGCGGCGAGCTCCGTGGTAGTGAGCCGCTGACGGGTCTGCAGGAGCAGCAGGAGATGCAGGAGCCTTGAAGCCTTCATGCTCACCCATGTTCTCAGAAAAGGTGACAGGTTCCGTCGCGATTGGGTGATCCACTGGGTGCTGGACCGAGAAATCAACGAGTTGAGGAGCACTCCATGCCCGCACCGAACCTGTTCCTGATCGGCGTCCGCGACGCCGAGGCCGCCACCGCCTTCTACAGCGACCTGTTCGAGATCGAACCGACCTTCACCAGTCCCCACTACGTAGCCTTCGAAGCTGCCCCCGGTGTCCTGTTCGCACTGTGGACGGGCTACAGCGAGCACGCGGTCCCGAGCCTCCCTCGTACGACAGAGATCGGACTCATGGTGCCGGGGCCATCGCAGGCGATTGACGAGATCTTCACGAGGTGGGCCTCGAAGGGGGTCCACGTTGTGCAGGAGCCGCATGATGCTGTCTTCGGCCGCACGTTCGTGATTACGGACCCTGACGGCAACCTCATCCGAGTCTCCCCGGTCGACTGACCTGCACTATCCCTCCTCGCATATCTCCAAGCTGAAGGGCCGGCCACACACCATGGCCGGCCTTTCACCCTGTCTAGGAGCTCAGAAATGTCGCATTCGAACGCGGCCCTCACCCCGCGTCACCGGCTGAAAGTCGCTCGACTCGTCGCTGACGACGGCTGGCCAATCAGCGAAGTCGCGGCCCGCTTCCAGGTGTCCTGGCCGACCGTGAAGCGCTGGCGACTCCGCGGACGAACCAGGGCGTGTTGTCCAGCCGCACCGTGCTGTCGCCGAGGTCTACGGCCCAAAGGCTCTCGACACTTGCCGGCGGCCAGCCGTCTTCGTCTATGTCCATGCGGAAGTGGACCTTCACATGGTCGTCACTGATGTTCGTCACCGAACCATCATCCACTTCGCATCCACCAGACCGGACGGCGGAGTGCGGAAGGCGGGCGCCTCCGGATCCGGCTGGCAGCCCGCCACGCTCGCCGACAGGCAGCCTCCAGGTGATCGGCTTCTAAAGCACGACCGGCAGGCGATCGATCACGGTCCCAGACCGTCGGCGCCGAGGCGATCAACCTTCACCGAGACAGGTCAAACACGCAATGGTCAGCCTGAGCTGGCACAAACAGCCATGCAGTCGCTCTTAGCTGACACAAACAAGCTTTGATCAACTCTCCCTGGCAACCGATCAACGATCGCTGTCACAGGTCAACCGGAAGGTGCGGGCGGACCCTTGTCTACCGAACGGTTCCGATATATCGTTGACGCATCGCGATCGATCAACGATTGCGAGCGATAGTGCATGCGTGATGCACCGACGATGAGAAGGAGGACGCACTATGCGTTCCCAGGGATACGAGTACGGACCCGAGCGCCGGCACGAGCACCAGGGCCCCGGGCACCGCGGTGGCCGCGGGGAGTTCGGCGGCGGATTCGAGCGCCGGCGGGCGGCCTTCGGTGGATTCGGCCCGCCTTTCGGCGGCCCGCCCTTCGGGGGTGGTCGAGGGCGCGGCGGACCGCGCGGCCGGGCCCGGCGCGGCGATGTGCGCGCCTCGATACTGGCGCTGCTCAAGGACCGCCCGATGCACGGGTACGAGATGATCCAGGAGATCGCCGAGCGCAGCGGCGGGGCGTGGAAGCCCAGCCCCGGCTCGGTCTACCCCACCCTCCAACTGCTGGAGGACGAGGGGCTGATCACCAGCGCCAGCGAGGGCGGCAAGAAGCTGTTCTCGCTGACCGACGCCGGTCGCGCCGAAGCCGACAGCGGCTCCGACGCCCCCTGGGAGGACGCCGGCCGTGGCGTCGACTGGGAGGCCATGAACGAGATACGGAAGGCGGGCGGCGGTCTGGTCGAGGCGTTCCGTCAGGTGTGGGCCACCGGCAGTCCCGAGCAGCGGGAGAAGGCCATGGCGGTGGTCAACAAGGCCCGCAAGGAGCTGTATCTGATCCTCGCCGAGGAGGACTGAGGCAGTCGGTCGGGGCGGCGGGGCCGGGCGGTGCCGCCGCCCCGGCGGCTCAGGTCACCAGGCCGGCGAGCTTGCGCAGCGACTCGTCCAGTGCGGTGCTCGCCGAGTCCGTCAGCTTGGCCGCCATCAGGGAGACCGCGGCGCCGGTGAAGGACCCGTCGATCCGGACCGTGGTGGCCCCGCCGTCGGGCGTCAACTGGTAGCGCATGCCGAGGTTGACGCCCATCGGGCCCTTGCCCTTGAGGGCGAGCAGTCGGCCCGGCTCCAGTTCCTGCACGGTCCAGCTCACCTCGGCGGGGAAGCCCATCAGCTTCATGTTCTCCGCGTAGGCCGCGCCCACCTGGAGGGGCTGCGGGCCGCCGTGCGGGAAATTGGTGTGGGTGGCGTTCCACTGCCCGTAGGAGTCGAAGTCGGTGAGCCGGCCCCAGACCTTCTCGGTCGGTGCCTCGATCCGGGTCTGGGCGGTGACATCGGCCATGCGAGCACCCCTTCGGTGACGGCTTCCTGGCTGGTGCGCGGAACGTAGTCGCACCAGGGCGAAGGTTCAATACCGATGACCCGGCTTTGCTGATGGATCGTCAGTTCTGGGTGGAAGCAGGGCCGCGACGGGCGGGTCGGCGGGCGGTCCACGTGATGTCGGCGCGGCCCGTGTGCCGGCTCCATCGGTAGCGGCGGCCGGTCCGGCCGTCGGTGACTGCACCGCACCAAACTGTCCGGCGTCACGTCGTCGACCCAGGCGGACGGGTATCGGCCCGCATGGTGCAGAAGCGGCGCCCACTTCCGGGCCGGCGGGTTTTTACGAGGCCGGACGGACGAGTGCACCCGTTTGCGATGGATGCCCGTCCTTCACGATCTCTCCGCATATCCTCCGTAAGGATGAGATCGTGTGTGGGGTTCCCCAACCAAGGTGGGATGCGCAAATGCTTCCCGCCGGGGATGCTCCAGCCTTTCAGGACTGGTGGGGTGGGGGCTGTGCAAAACCGTACTGCGTACAGCGGCGGGGAACGCTCCGCCCAGGAAGACCTCGACAGTCAGCTCACCGTGGAGCTGGCGTCGGTGGTTTCCGCTGCCCGCAGACGAGCCACCCGCGACGGCGACCGTCACGTCGACACCGCACACCTCCTCCACGGACTCCTGGAGTGGGACCCCGCGGTCCGCGAGGTCTTCGACGGCGGTCACCAGATCGCCCGCCTGCTCGGCTACCTCGTTCAACGCAGCATCGGCTACGGACTCCAATGGCACGGCACCGTCGAGGACTCCGGCGCGGTCCCCATGGTCACCGAAGGCGGTGTCCCCGGCTGGTCGCCGGCCGCGGCCGCCGCCATGGACGGCGCCCTCGACCGCGCGCACGCCCGCTATGCCACCCGCGCCGGCTGCCTCGACCTGCTCGCCGCACTGGTCGACGACCCCGAATCCCGAGCCGTCGAAGTCCTGCGCCGCGCCTCCGTCGACACCACCCGCCTCGCCGCCCGCCTCGACGGCGAACAGCGCCCCGGACCGGACTGACCAGGCCGCCGCGCACCGCCCCGCCCCGGCCGCGTATCGCCTGGTGAGACAGGAGTTTCGGGGGGTGACGCTGCTGACCGCGGCTGTCATGATGACCCGATGCACGCCTCATCGGGGAGCCGAGCAGGTCACACGACCAGCCCGGCCCAGGGAATCTCCGGGTCCAGGGGGACCCAGCAGCCGGCCACCCTCGGCCCGGACACCGCCCGGCGTTCCGGACGCGGCGCCGGGCTCGGTCTCGCCCTGGTCTCCGCGCTCGCCTTCGGCGGCTCCGGAGTCGCCGCCAAACCCCTGATAGCCGCCGGCCTCGAACCGCTGCACGTCACCTGGCTGCGCGTCACCGGCGCCGCACTGGTCATGCTCCCCGTCGCCTGGCGCCACCGGGACCTGCCCCGCCGCCGGCCCGCACTGCTCGCCGGCTTCGGACTGCTCGCCGTCGCCGGCGTCCAAGCCTGCTACTTCGCCGCGATCTCCCGCATCCCCGTCGGCGTCGCGCTCCTCATCGAGTACCTCGCCCCCGCCCTTGTCCTGGGCTGGGTGCGCTTCGTCCAGAAACGCCCCGTCACCCGCGCCGCCGCCGTCGGCGTGGTGCTGGCCGTCGGCGGACTGGCCTGTGTCGTCGAGGTGTGGAGCGGCCTCACCTTCGACGCCGTCGGCCTGGCCCTCGCGCTCGGCGCGGCCTGCTGCCAGGTCGGCTACTTCGTCCTCTCCGACCACGGCGGCGACGACACGGGCGACGCGGCACCGGACCCCCTGGGGGTCATCGCCTACGGCCTGCTGTTCGGCGCGGTCATCCTCACCCTCATCGCTCGCCCCTGGGCCATGAACTGGTCGGTACTGGGCGGCACCGCGGACCTGAACGGCGTCGGCGTCCCCGCCCTGCTGCTCCTCGCCTGGATCGTGCTGGTCGCCACGGTGACCGCGTACCTCACCGGCGTGGTGTCGATCCGCCGGCTCTCCCCGCAGGTCGCCGGAGTCGTCGCCTGCCTGGAAGCGGTGATCGCCACCGTGCTCGCCTGGGTTCTGCTCGGCGAACACCTCTCCGCACCCCAGATCGCCGGCGGCGCGGTCGTCCTGATCGGCGCGTTCATCGCCCAGTCGGCCAAACCGCCAACCGAACCGGGGGAGACCGGCACCGTCACCGCGGCGAGCATAGGAGCGCCCGCCACGGACGTCCACGAGCGCCAAAACGGGCCGCGGAACGACCGCTGCGCGGCACCGTCCGATGACGACTTGTCGACCGGTTCACCCGCGACATAGGCTGACGATCATGCATTCGACTGTGCTTCCCCCTCCCGCCGCGTAAGGCGGGCGGCGACCTCCGAGGAAAATCCCGGCCCGGGCGGAGTCCCGAGCTGGTCGACGCTGCCCGCACACGGGACCACGCGACCACTCCACGGCGCACCGCGCCGTCCTGGATTTCCCGGAGTACACCTCCCATGCACAGCACACCCCACTCCGCCCTGCCCGTGGGCCGGGGACTCGCCTACGTATCCCTCGCCGCCACCGCCTGGGGCACCGCCGGGGCGGCCGCCGCGCTCCTCTACCAGGGCAGCGGACTCGGCCCCGTCGCTCTCACCTTCTGGCGCACTTTCGGCGGCCTACTGCTCCTGCTCGCCGTACGGGCGGCGCGGCGGCACCGCACCGGCCGCACCGTCGGCACCAGCCCGCTCCCGGCCGAGACGCCGCGTCGCCGTGCCACGCGGGTCGCGGTCACCGGTATCGCCCTCGCCGTCTTCCAGGCCGCCTACTTCGCCTCCGTCGAAGCCACCGGCCTGGCCGTCGGCACCGTCATCACCATGGGAGCCGGCCCCGTCCTCATCGCCATCGGGGCACGCCTCACCATCGGCGAACGGCTGGGCGCCGGCGGCGTCCTGGCCGTCGGCGGGGCGCTGAGCGGTCTGCTCATCCTCGTCCTCGGCGGCGACGGCGCCGCCGAGGTCCGCCCGGCCGGCGTCGGCTACGCCCTGCTCGCAGCCGCCGCCTGCGCCGTGATGACCCTCGCCACCCGCCGCTTCGGCCGGGGCGGCAGCAGCGACCCGTACGCCTCGACCATCAGCGCGTTCGCGGTCGGGGCACTGTGCCTGCTGCCGCTCGCCGCGGCCGAGGGCCTCTGGCCGCACCTCCACGACCTGGGCCGCAGCCTGGTCCTCCTCGGGTACATCGCCGCCATCCCCACCGCCCTCGCCTACGGCCTCTACTTCGCCGGACTGGCCGCCGTCCGCGCCGCGACGGCATCCGTGATCTCCCTGATCGAACCGGTCTCGGCGGCGGCCATCGCGGTGCTGTTCCTCGGCGAGCACCTCACCACGTCGACGGCGGCCGGCACCGCGGTCCTGCTCACGGCCGTCGCGGCGCTGGCGGTGACGGAGGCACGCAGCCGCGGCCGCCGACTCGGGTAGCCGCACGGCGGCTGGTCCTACGGGACCAGCCGCCAGAACTGCCGCTTGTCCTTGTCCCGGACGACGACGCCCAGCCGGGCCAACTCGTCCCTCAGCTCCCGAGCGTCCTCGGCCGTCCCCGACTTGCCGAGGGCCCGCTCACGAGCGGTGAACAGGGCGTTCGCGCCGACCGGCAGTCCCGGGGTGTCGGGGACCCAGCGCCGGAACTCGTCCACGTGCGGATCGCCGTCCGACCAGGCGTAACCGTGCGCGCGGAACGCCTCGGCGAGACGCTGGGCGTTCAGGCTGCAGCCCTCCCGCGCGAGTTCGGCGGTGTCCGCGCCGAGCAGGACCAGCTCCTTCCCGTCCCGGAACGCCCGGTGGACCGCCTCGCGCGAGAAGGCCCGCGGCTTCGCCCGCCGGGTGAGGACCACCTCGTCGTCGGAGACGCTGACGGCGAGCTCCTCGTGCTGTCCGAAGAGCGCCACCGCCAACCCCAGCGCCGCGCCCACGCTCAGCACACCTATCGTCAGCCAGGGCTCCGGGATCGCGGTCAGCAGCCTGGCCGGGCCCTGCCAGGGCGCGTGCTCCAGCGTCACCAGCCACTTCGCGAGCAGCCGCACCAGCCAGCCGAGGCCGGCGCCGACCGCCGCGAACAGCACACAGACGGCGGCCACGACCGCGGACGAGTCGGCGAGGACCGTGGGACGGGCCGGCTGCCCGGGCTCCGCACGAGGTCCGGCCGGGCGCGTGGTGGGCTGCGGTTTCTCGATGTCCATGTGGCGGCTCCCCCTGGTGGAATGCGGACCGTGCACGGCCGCAATAATAAACCGAGTACGCGGTCTATTATTGTGCCCGCGGGCCCGGCCGACGCGCCCCGAGCGAGGTCACCGGACCGCCGGGCGAAACAACCGGACGCAAAGCCACGGGACGAAGGACGGCAGCGGCATGAGGAAGATCGACCCGGCGAAGCACCGGGCCCGGCGCCAACACATCCTGCACACCGCAGCCCAACTCTTCGCCGTCAAAGGCTTCGAGCGCACCACCACGGCGGAGATCTGCAAGGCGGCCGGTATGAGCTCCGGCAACCTGTTCCACTACTTCCCCAACAAGCGCGCCATCTTCCACGCCATCTTCGAGGACGACGGCGGGGAAGAAGGGGAGAGCAAGGCCGAGCGACTCGCCCGCGCACAGGCGAGCGACGACCCCTGGGGGGCGCTGCTGGAGGTCGTGGACCTCCTCACCGTCGACGCGATGGACCCCGTGGCCCCGCCGCTGGTCATGGAGGCCGTCGTGCAGGCTCACCGCGACCCCGAACTCGATGCGCTGCTCGGACGGGACAGCGCCCAGGAGCACGCCGCCGTCACGACCCTGCTCACCAGGGCCGCCGCCGCCGGCCAGATCGACGCCGCACTGGATCCGCACGACGCCGCGGCCTGGGTGCTGGCCCTGATCGCCTCGCTCTACACCAGCGCGGCCACCGACCCGACGTTCCGGCCCGCCGAACAACTACCCGTCCTGCGCCTCATCCTCCAGCGCTTCCTCCAGGCCCCACCGAGCGACGTACAGCCGCCGCAGGTGTAACAGGAGTAACGGATGTAGCAGGTGCAGCAGGTGTAAAGGGCGTAACGGGTCTACCAGGGCGCGGACTCAGCGTTCACCGTTCAGCGCTCGTCGGCGTCGTCGTCGGCGTCGGCGGCACGCGACCGGGGCTTGGCCCGCACATGGATGCGCTCACCCTGCCGACCGAAGAGGCTGAGGACCTCCACCGGGCCGTCACCCGTACTCCCGAACCAGTGCGGCAACCGCGTGTCGAACTCGGCGGCCTCGCCCGCCCCCATGACCAGATCACGGTCGGCCAGCACCAGCCGCAGTCGCCCGGCGAGCACATACAGCCACTCGTACCCCTCGTGCGTACAGACATCAGGTGTGCTCCGGGTCGCCGGAATCACCATCTTGAAGGTCTGCAACGGACCCGGATGACGGGTCAGCGGCAGCACCGTGGCACCGTGCAGGTGCCGCGGCTTCAGCCGGACCCGCGGATCACCGACCTCGGGGGCCCCGACCAACTCGTCCAGCGGGACCTGATGGGCCTGCGCGATCGGGAGCAACAGCTCCAGACTCGGACGGCGCTGCCCGGACTCCAGGCGGGACAGGGTGCTCTTGGAGATCCCGGTGACCTCGGCGAGCGCGGACAACGTGACCCCCCGCTCGGTCCGCAGCCGCTTCAGACGCGGACCGACCTCGGCGAGGGCATGGGAAATGGCGGCTGAGTGTTCCACACCCGCCATTGCACCGTGCCATTCCCGGATTCGGCAACAAAGATTGCTGAGAACGCGACGGATCACGCAGCCTGCGGGCGGAGGTGATCGCGATGAGCGAAACGAACAACGGCCCCGACAGCGGGGCGGAGAACCCTGCGCACGGCGCCCCCGCGCGCCACGCAGGCAACCCGGCCCGCGACACGGAGTGGGACGTCGTGGTCGTCGGAGCCGGCGCGGCCGGACTGAACGCGGCCCTGGTCCTGGCCCGCGCCCGCCGACGCGTGGCAGTGATCGACGGCGGAGCACCCCGCAACGCACCGGCCGACCGGATGCACGGCTTCCTCTCCCGGGACGGGATGCCACCGGCAGCCCTCCTGGAGGTCGGCCGCGCCGAACTGGCCACCTACGGAGCCGAACTGCTCACCGGCCAGGCGGCCGAGATCACGCCCGCCCTCGGCGTACGCCTCGCGGGCGGCCCCGAGCTCCGCGCCCGCCGCGTCCTGGTGGCCACCGGCCTGCGCGACGAACTCCCCGAGATCCCCGGCCTACGGGAGCGATGGGGCCGGGACCTCCTGCACTGCCCCTACTGCCACGGCTACGAGGTCCGCGACCAGCCGCTCGGCGTGCTCGGCACCCACCCGGGCTCGGTCCACCACGCCCTCTTGCTGCGGCAGTGGTCGCCCGACGTCGTCTTCTTCCCGCACACCATGGACCCGACCGACGACGAACGGGAACGGCTGACGGCACGCGGCGTGCGGATCGCCGAAGGCACCGTCACCCGACTGGCGACCGAGGGCGACCGGCTGCGCGGGGTCGAACTGGCCGACGGACGCGTGGTACCGCGCGCCGCGGTCTTCGTCTTCCCGCGGATGGTGCCGCACGACGCCCTGCTCACCGCACTGGGCTGCGCCCGGAACGAGGACGGCTGGGTGAGCACCGACCCCTCGGGCCGGACCAGCGTGCCCGGGGTGTGGGCCGCGGGGAACGTGGCCGATCCGCGGGCGCAGGTGGTGACGGCCGCCGGTATGGGGGCGGCCGCCGCCTTCGCCCTCAACCTCGACCTGGTGGCGGAGGAGGTCGAGCAGGCGGTCGCGGAACACCGGGCACCGGCGGAAGCGAGCCGCTGACCAGGGCCGCGAGCGAGCCGCCGACCCGAAGCCGCGAGCGAGCCGCCGACCCGCGGCCATCAGCGACGCAACGCACCGGAGGGAACCGCACTCCGTCCATCCGGTGCCCCGCTCACCGGGCGCGGGCCGAGCCGCCTACCGCCGCCCGCTCCACCGGCTGGCGGCTGGCGCGGAACCGCCGTCAGCCGCCAGCCGGCGCTGCTGGTGCCGGCGCGCCGCGGCATCACCAGGGCCGCCCCGCTCCGCGAGCCGCTCCGAAATGCGGTGCTGGACCGTCTCGGTCCGCTTCCCGCCGTACTTGAACTTGGCCCGTACGTCGTGCACTTCGAGGCGCAGCCCACGGATACCGGACAGCTGCCGCCCGTACGGGGCCGCGCCGGCCACGATCGGGGCCGAGCCGCCGCCCGGCTGGAAGTGCGTCGTCTGGCGCTGGAGCAACTCGGCCTTGGCTTCCGGATCGTCCACCACATACGCCGTACAGACGAGTTGAACCGCGGCGTAGAAGCTGGTGGGGACCCCGTGCTCGGGCGGCTGGCCCTCGTCCGCCTGCCACGGGCCGGGGATGAAGGTGTAGTCGTCGACCACGCTCAGCAGGACCGTCGGCCGGTCCTCCAACGCGGACCACAGGGGATTGGGGCGGGCGAGATGGGTGACGGCCTCGCGGCGCGCGGGGTCGTAGGCGAAGTGCAGCGGCTGCACCCACGGGGGGTCGCCGGGGGAGCCGTTGACCGCGAGCTGCCCGAAGTCGTGGGCGGTGAGCCACTCCTGCCATTCGGCGTCGTCGGTGGGGGCGTCCCAGGGGTGGATGAGCATCGGCGATCCTCAGCGGGCGGAGAGGTAGGCCGGCGCGGAGATGCCGGGGGCGAGGTCGTCGGCCGGTATCGGAGCGCCGTACACGGGAGAGACGGGCAGGACGCCGCTCCAGTGCGGGAGGGCGAGGTCCTCGGGCTCGTCGTTGGGGCCGCCGGTGCGGATCTTCGCGGAGACCTCGTGCAGATCGAGGCGGAGCACGGCCGTGGCGGCCAACTCCTTGGCGTTGGCGGGCCGGGAGTCCGCGGCGCGGCCGGGCAGGACGTGGTCGACGAGGGCGTCCAGGGCGGCCGTCTTCTCGGCCTCGTCGGTGACCTGGTGGGCGGTGCCGTGGACCACGACGCTGCGGTAGTTGATGGAGTGGTGGAACGCGGACTTGGCGAGGACCAGGCCGTCGACGTGGGTCACCGTGATGCAGACCGCCAGACCGGGGTCCGCGCTCTGCTCGCCGGCCATCCGCAGCGGGCGCGAACCGGTCGAACCGTGCACATAGAGACGGTTGCCGACCCGGCCGTAGAGCGTCGGCAGGACGACCGGGGCGCCGTCGCGCACGAAGCCGAGGTGGCAGACGTAGCCCTCGTCGAGGATCGCGTGCACCGTCGCCTCGTCATAGTGGGCGCGCTCCCGGGAACGGGTGGGGGTGGTGCGCTCCGTCGCGGCAAAAGACGTACCCTCAGCCATTGCGAACTCCATTGCACTAGTACATAATCAACTTTGTGCTAGGAGAATATCGGATCGAAGGGCGGCGCGCATCGGACATTGCCGCAAGTGTGGAGCGAGCCGTCGGTGCGGGCGAGCTCCAACCAGGCGAAATCCTGCCCCCGCTAAGGGAGTTGGCTGTCTATCTGGAGGTGAATCCCAATACGGTCGCAGCCGCATACCGCACGCTCCGCGACCGCGGAGTGATCGAAACGGCCGGCCGGCGCGGCAGCCGGGTCCGCCCCAGGCCCGCCAGCACCTCACGCGAAGCACTGAGAGCGGTGGCACCACCCGGTGTACGGAACGTCGCGGACGGCAACCCCGACCCGACCCTGCTCCCCGCGCTGGAAGAGGCACTGGCCGAGGCCGCCGCACGCAACACCCGACGCCCCGTCCTCTACGGCATGCCCGCCGTCGACGACGACCTCGAAGCACTCGCCCGAGCGGCCTTCACCCGCGACGGCGTGCCAGAAGGCCCCATCGCCGTCGCCAGCGGATCACTCGACGCCATCGAGCGTGTCCTCGCGGCACACCTGCGCCCCGGAGACGCCGTGGCGGTCGAAGACCCCGGCTGGGGCAGCCTGCTGGACCTCATCCCCGCCCTCGGCCTCCGCCCCGTACCCGTCGGCGTGGACGACGACGGCCCGATCCCCGAGCGCATGGCCGCAGCACTCAACGGAGGAGCCCGCGCGGTCGTCGTCACCGACCGCGCACAGAACCCCACCGGCGCCGCCATCAGCGGCCCCCGCGCCGTCGAACTCCGCACCCTCCTGAGCCAACACCCCGGAGTGCTCCTCATCGAGGACGACCACGGCCACGGCATAGTCGACCTCCCACTGCACCCGCTCTCCGGCATCACCGACCACTGGGTACTCGTCCGCTCGACGGCCAAGGCATACGGACCCGACCTACGCCTCGCGGCACTCACCGGCGACACCGTCACCATCGACCGGGTCCGCGGCCGCCAACGCCTCGGCCCCGGCTGGGTCAGTCACCTGATCCAACACGCGGTCGCACACCTCTGGAGAACAGCCGCGATCGACCCCAAGGCCATCGCCGGCGCATACGGCGAGCGACGGGACGCCCTGATACACGCCCTGAAAGAACGCGGAGTCCCGGCGCGCGGCCGCAGCGGAATGAACGTCTGGGTACCGGTCCCGGACGAGACCGGCGCGGTCGCCCTCCTCGTGCACTCCGGCTGGGCCGTCGCCCCCGGCGCGCGCTTCCGCATGCAATCCCCGCAAGGCATCCGGATCACCGTCTCCGGCCTCACCGCCGATGACATCAACCCCCTGGCCGACGCGGTGGCCGAGGCGACGGGTAGGGGGGAGGCGCGGAGGTATGAGTGAGGGGCGGGGGGCGTAGAGGGAGGGGGGAGGGGGTTGGGTGTGTTGGGCGGGTGGTGAGGGGTGGGGTGGGGGGGAGGGCCCCCGGGGGCGGGGGGGAGGGAGAGAGGCGAGCGAGTTGCACAGGGGGAGGCGGTGCGCGCAGAAGCCGGCGAAGTCGCGGGAGTGGAGCGAGGGGAAGCGCCGGCGGGGGAGGCTGAGAGCGGATAGCCCCCGAGGGGATTCGGGGGCTGAGGAAGCGGAGGCAGAGCTTTCTGGCGATTGGCTTCGGCTTCGGCTTTGGCTTGGGTGGTGCGGTGGACGGGTGGTTGTGCGTGGCTACGGGGTGCGGGGCTTGCTCTGGGTGAGTGCGGCGCCGGCCAGGACGATGAGGGCGCCCAGAGGGGTGTTCCAGGTGAGGCGCTCATTGAGGAGGGCCACGCCGGACACGGTGGCGATGACGGGGATGAAGTAGGTGACCATCTGAGCGGTGGTGGGGCCGACTTCCGCGACCATGCCGTACTGCAGGAGGAACGCGACGCCCGTGCCGAGGGCGCCGAGGGCGAAGACGGCGAGCAGCGGGACGAGGGGGAACGAGGTCGGCATCGGGGTGAACAGCGCAGTGACCACGGCCACTTGGAGGGTGGCGAGCAGCAACTGGGTGCTGGACATGGCGAGGTGTGAGTGCTTGTCCCGGGCGAGGGTGCGGCGGACGTAGATCCAGCCGATGGGGTAGCTCAGCGAGGCACCCAGCGCCATGGCGGTGCCCGTCAGGTCGGTGCCGGAGAAGCCCTGCCAGGCGCCGAGGACGGTGAGCACGCCCAGGAATCCGATGCCGAGCCCCGCGACCCGGCGCCGGGTGGGGCGGTCTTCCGAGAGGGCCACGACCGACAGTGCCATGCCCCACAGCGGCGAGGTGGCGTTGCAGATGCTGGCCAGGACGGAGGGGATCGTCAGCTCGGAGTACGCGAAGAGCGAGAACGGTAGTGCGTTGAGGAGGAACGCGGCGACCGTGAGGTGGCCCCAGGTCCGCGCCGAGCGTGGGAGCCGTTCCCGCTTGATCACGAGGAACACCAGCAACACCAGCGCGCCGAAGGCCACCCGCCCCAACGTGACCTGCAACGGTGCGAACCCCTCGGTCCCCACCTTGATGAAGAGGAAGCTGAATCCCCAGACCAGGCAGAGGACGGCGAATCGGATCTGCCAGGCGAAGGCGCGGCGCGCGGGCCCGTCCTGGGTGGGGCCGGAGGCGACCTTGGTCCTGGCAGTGAGTACTGGTGCCGGCGTAGGTCCGGGGGTGGGGGTGTCGATGGAGGTGGCGGGCGCGGTGGCCGCGTCGGTGGTGCTCATGGCGTCTACGATGCAGCGATTCAAATTCGTAGCACAAGTAATAATTAATGGCAGGTATCGCTTAGCATTGCTTATATGTTGAACCTTGATCGGCTACGGACATTGTCTGCGATCGCTCGGCACGGTTCGGTCAGTGCGGCCGCCGAGGGGCTGCATGTGACGACGTCGGCGGTCTCCCAACAGATCGCCAAGCTGGAACGCGAGACGGGGCAGCAACTGCTGGCGAAGAACGGGCGGGGGATCCGGCTGACCGATGCCGGACGCCTGCTTGCCGATCACGCGGCTCGGATCCTCTCCCAGGTGGAGCTGGCGCAGGCCGAGCTGGAAGCCCATCGTGGTCGGCCGGTGGGTGAGCTGAGGATGGGTGCCTTTCCGACCGCGGTGCGCGGACTGTTCCCCGCTGCGCTCGCTGCCCTGCGCGCCGAACACCCGCAGCTCCGCCCGCGGTTGCACGAGATGGAGCCGGACGACTCGGTGCGCGGCGTGGTCCGCGGTGACGTCGATGTGGCCGTCGTACTGGACTGGTACAACCGGCCGTTGTCACTGCCCGACGGGTTGGCGAAGGCGCCGTTGCTCGACGATCCGTCGGATGTGGCGATGCCGTCGGACCATCCGTTGGCCGGGCGGCAGTTCGTCGAGCTGGAGGAGTTCGCGGACGATGAGTGGATCTCCTGGCCGCGGGCGGAGTTCTGCCATGACTGGCTGATGTTCACCTTGCGTAGCAAAGGCGTGGAGCCCCGTATTGCGCATATGGCCGAGGAGCATCAGACCCAGCTCGCCCTGATCGCTGCGGGGGTGGGCATCGCGGTGTCGCCGAGGTTGGGGCGCGGGCCGGTGCCGGAGGGCGTGAGCGTGGTGCCCGTACGCCATCCCATGCGGCGCCACGTATACGCCATCTGGCGCGCGGATGCCGACCGTAGGCCCTCGATCCGGGCAGCCGTGGCGGAGCTTCGGAAGGCCGCGGAGGCGGTGGATGCCGTGGATGCCGGGATGGGGATGGGGGATGGTCGGCCGCCGAGTGGGGGAGGCGGCTGAGGGGTTGGGGGTGGTTGAGGGGGCGGGAGAGGGAGGCCGCTGTGGGCGGTGGCTCTTGGGCTCCGTTGGTCTCGCTTCGCCTCCCCTCCCGCCCCTGCCCCCGCCCCCTCCGCCCCCCACGGGAACGCTCCTCACCCAGTCGCGGATTCCGGGCGGGCGATGTCCTGGATGATTCCCAGTTCGAGCAAGTCCTGCGGGCGGATGTGGAGTTGGTCGGCGGTGTGATGGATTTCGTCCGGGCCGCGTTTGAGGATGGCGGCGGCCATTTCCGGGGCGATCACGGAGAAGTAGCTGTCCGGGGTGGCCCAGAGCCGGTTCGGGGCGGCCAGGGCCAGTGCGCCGCCCGAGCCGCCTTCGCCGATGAGGAGCGAGGTGACCGGGACGCGGGCGGCGGCGAGCGCGGCGAAGGTGTCGGCGATGGCTGCGCCGGCGCCTGCGCGTTCGGCATCAGCGTCGTTGGCGGCGCCCGGGGTGTCCACGAGGGTGAGGACCGGAATGCCGAGTCGGTCCGCGAGCCGTATCAGCCTGGTCGCGGTGCGGAAGCCGGCCGGGCGGGTGGCTTTACCGCACTGGGCCGCGAAGGCGATGGTGCGGCCGTCACGGCGGCCGAAACCGCAGCGCATCCCGAGGTCGCGCCCGCCGCACCGGTCGCCGCTGATCTCCTCCCAGTCGTCGAAGTACGCCCGCAGATACGCCTCGGCGCGCGGGCGCCGGGCGTCGCGGGACCGCTCCACCGCGTCCCAGCCGGTTTCCGGCAGACCGGTGGTGCCCAGCGCGGACGGAACGGGGGCCGGCTGGGGTGGTTCGCCCAGTGGTGTGGGAGCGGCGCCGAGAAGGTGGAGCCAGCGCTGGAGTGCGGCGCGGAGAGCGTCGGCGGGGACGACGGCGTCTACCTGGCCAGCCGCGAACTGCCCCTCGGCGGAGTATGCGTGGGGATCGGCGTCCGGCGGGCGTACGCGTGAGCCGGCGAAGCCGACTTGGGCCTTGGGAAGCGCGAGGATCACATCGGCTCCAGCGCCCAGCGTCGCCCAACCCCCGCCGGTGGTCGGGTCGCGGAGCACCGCGATCTGCGGTAGTCCCGCGGCGCGGTTGAGCGCTGACTGTCGGGCCACCCGCTGGAGTTGCGACAGGGCGCGCATGCCCTCTTGCATCCGGCTGCCACCCGTGGCGATCAGCGACACGAGGGGTAGACGCCGCTCGCGTGCCTCGGTGTAGGCGGCCTCCAGCCGGTCGCCGGTGCGTTCGCCGAGGGAACCGCCGAGGAAGCCGAACTCGAAGGACAGCACCACGGCTTCGGTGTTGCCGATCGTGGCGAGCGCGGTGAGCACCGATTCCTCCTCGCCGGTCCGGTCGCGGGCGCGCTGCCGGGAGGCGTCGTAACCGTGCCAGCCGAGCGGGCCGTCGGGGGGAGGGAGTGGGACGCCCGGTGCATGTGAGGGTGTGGGGGGCTCTCCTGGGGCGGTGGTGGGGGTGAATTCGGTGGAGGAGTCGATGACGGCAGCGATGGCTTGACGGGCCGTCAGGCGAAGGCTGGGCAGCGGGGCCGCGTCGCGCGCCGGGTGCTCATGCATCGCCGGCTCCGGCGGGGGGTGCCGCGGCCCGCAGGTCCCGCTTGAGGATCTTGCCCATGTCGTTGCGCGGGAGCGCGCCGAGGAAGTGCACGATGCGCGGCCGCTTGTGGGGAGCCAACTGGCGGGCGACGTGATCGGCCAACTCCTGGGCGGAGGGAGGCGAGCCGGCGGCGGGGCCGGCCTCGGGCACGATCCAGGCGACGATCCGCTCGCCCAGGTCCTCGTCGGGCTCACCGGTGACGGCCGCCTCGGCGACACCGGGGTGCGCCAGGAGGGCGTTCTCGATCTCGCCGGCGCCGATCTTGTAGCCGCCGCTCTTGATGAGGTCGGTGGCTTTGCGGCCGACGATGCGGTAGTTCCCTGAGGCGTCCCGCACGGCCATGTCGCCGGTGCGGAACCAGCCGCCGTCGAAGGCCGCGGCGGTGGCGTCGGGGCGGTTGAGGTACTCGGAGAAGAGATTGGGGCCCCGCACCTGGATCTCGCCGACCGATTCGCCGTCGCTTGCCTCGATGGCCTGGCCCGCGTCGTCGACGAGGCGGACGTAGACCCCGGGGAGGGGGACGCCGACCGTGCCGGTGGCGTCGGGGCCGTCCGCGCGCACGCTGGTGTTCATCAGCGTCTCGGTCATGCCGTAGCGCTCGATCACTCGGCGGCCGGTGGCGGCCGTGAGCCGCTCGTGGTCGGTGAGGGGCAGTGCGGCGGAGCCGGAGACCAGCAGCCGGGCGCGGCCCAGCGCCTTGGCGAGGGCCGGATTCTCGCCGGCGTCGAGGGCGAGGCGGTGGTACATCGTCGGTACGCCGAAGAGCATCGTGCCGTCCGCGGACAGCTCCCGGGCGACCGCTTCGGTGCTGAAGCGGCCCACGTGGTGGACGCTTCCGCCGCGGCGCAGCGGGCCGAGGACACCGAGGATCAGGCCATGGACGTGGAACAGCGGCAGGGCGTGGACCAGCACGTCGTCGGCCGTCCACTGCCAGGCGTCCTCCAGTGCGTCGAGGGTGCGGGCGAGGGCGCGGCGGGGGAGGACGACGCCCTTCGGTGGGCCGGTTGTCCCGGAGGTGTAGACGATCAGGGCGGGGGACTCGTCGCCCGGCTCCGGGGGGAGTGGACCGGGCACCGGCTCCTCGGCGGGCGCGGTGACCTCCACGTCGATGCGGGGGAGTGTGGCCAGCGGGCCCGGCAGGGTGGTGCCCGGCTCGGCCAAGACCAACGAGGGGGCACTGTCCGTCACGATGTGCGTCAGCTCACGCTCACCGATCTTCGGGTTCACCGGCACCGCGGCCACCCCGGCGAGCAGTGCGGCGACCACTCCGACGGACGTCTCCAGCGTCGGCGTCGCCCAGACCGCGAGCCGGGGCGCGCTGCCGGGGGCGAGTGCGCCGATCCGTTCGGCGAGCGGGCCGGCCACCGCGGCCAGTTGGCGATGGGTGAGGGTACGGTCACCGAAGCGCAGCGCGGGTGCGGGCGAGCCGTCGCGCAGGGCGGGGAAGAGCACGTTCACCGGGTCTCCTTCGTTCGTGTCGGCTGCCGGCCCGGTGGGCCGGAGCTGTCCCGATCCCGCACGCGCCGCCGCGCGGAACGGGCTGACGAAGACCACTCTCGCAGAGACCGCCGACGTTGTGATCGACGCGCCGCCTGCCTGTGGATAACTCGGCCGGCGCGACGGGCCGGGGCGGCTGCCCGCGGCGGTCGCGCGACGCGAGGTGTCGGGCGCTCAGTTCGGGATCTTGCGGAAGTCCCAGGACACCACCGACTCGGGCGTCAGGCGCAGCCAGGCGTGCCGGCCGTCGTGCGGCATCTCCTTGAGCCCGAAGTTCTTCTCCGCGAACAGCCTTTCCGGAGTGACCAGTTCCGGACAGTTGCCTCCCGTGCGCGGCGCCTCGCCGACGAACTCCGCGCGGCCGGTGAGTTCGACGCCGCGCAGCTCCGCGTACTCGTGCCCGTCGTCCACGACCACCGCGATCCGCGGGTCCTTGCGCAGCTGCGCCCACCGCTTGCTCCGGGTGATCGAGTACAGCCAGAGCGCCGTCCCGTCCCAGACGAACCACAGCGCGCCCACATGCGGCGTGCCGCCCGTACCGACCGTGGCGACCCGGCAGGTCCGCTGCGCGGCCAGAAAGGCGTCCAACTCCGACGGGGTCATCATGATCCGGCGGCCGCGCCGTTGGGGCGCTGCCGTCCGGGGCGTGCCGGCCGTGCGCGGTGTCTCGGTCATCCTCGCCGCCCTTTCCCCAAGTCTGCCAAGTCTGATGGAGTGTCAGAAATCATGGGGGCTCTTCCTGCCGGACGCAATGGTCGGTACCCTCGCGCCTCCCGGCCCGCCGCCCCGGCGCCCGCCCGTAGAGCGCGGACGCCGGGGCGTCTTCCGCAGAGGGGAACGCCGATGCCTTCGGACACCCGGCTCGTCGAGCAGCTGGACCCGGCCACGACCGTGCTGCTCACCGTCGAATGCCAGCGCGGCGTGGTCGGCACCGACAGCGCACTGCCCGAACTGGCCGAAGCGGCCCGCAGCTCAGGGGCGCTGATGCGGATCGCCCGCCTGGTGGCGGCAGCTCACGACGCCGGTATCCAGGTGTTGCATGCGGTCGCCGAACGGCGCCCCGACGGCCGCGGCGCCAGCCGCAACGCCCGGCTCTTCCGTGCGGCCGAGCGGCTGCCGGTGCGCCAGACCATCGGGTCGACCGCGGTGCGCGTCGCCGACCCCATACCGGTGTCGGAGAGCGACCTGGTGGTGCGCAGACTGCACGGCCTCTCGCCGATCGCCGGCACGGATGTGGACGCGCTGCTGCGCAACTTCGGGTGTCGCACGCTCGTCATCACCGGAGTCTCGGCGAACGTGGCGATCCCGAATGCCGTGTTCGACGCGGTCAACCTCGGTTACACGGCGGTCGTTCCGGCCGACGCCATCGCGGGGGTGCCCGCCGACTACACCTCCGCGATGGTCCGCAACACCCTGTCCCTGGTGGCCACCGTGACGACCACTGAGGACGTCCTCACCTGCTGGCAGCACCCACGGCGCGCCCGCTGACCAGACGGCGGGGCGCGTCAGCGTCCGGTGGGGCCCTCCTCGGGAGCGGGCAGCGCGTCCGTAAGGAAGTCCCGCTGGACGCGCAGCAGATTGGCGTTGACCGCGTCGTCGGCGGGGAGGTGCGTGGCACCGGGCAGCGGCAGTACGGTGTGCGGCCGGCCCGCCGCCAGCAGTTCCGCGGAGAAGCGGAGGGTGTGCGCAACGGCGACGTTGTCGTCCGCCAACCCGTGGATGAGCATCAGCGGGCGGCGCAACAGATGGCCGTGGCCGGTCAGGGAGGAGTGCGCGTAGTTCTCCGGCTGCTCATCGGGGTGGCCCAGGAACCGCTCCTTCCAATGGGTGTCGTACATCCGCTGGTCGGTGGGCGGGGCACCGGCGACCGCGGCGTGGAAGACGTCCGGGCGGTGCAGGACCGCCGCCGCGGCCAGGAACCCACCGAACGACCAGCCGCGGATCGCCACCCTCCCCAGATCCAGGTCCGGGAAGCGCTCCCCGACCGCGCGCACCGCGTCCACCTGGTCCTCCAGCGCGGGCCCCAAGAGGTCGCCGTACACGGCCTTCTCCCAGACGGGCCCCCGACCCGGAGTGCCCCGCCCGTCCGTCACCAGGACCGCGAAGCCCTGTTCGGCGAACCACTGGGACACACCGCTGGTCCACCCCCGCGCCCGTACGGCGAGCTGCAACGACGGGCCCCCGTACGGGTCGAGCAGCACCGGCAGCTTCCCTGTGCCCTGCCGGTACCAGGACGGGAAATACAGCACCGCCCGCAATTCCCGTTCCCCAAGGGTGAGGTGGAGCTGTCGCGGAACGATCACCGGTTCCTCGGCGAGCGAGGCGATGCCCAGAGAGGAGCGCTGCGCCGGACCGTCGCCGTCCTGGACGACGCGCACCTCGTGCCCCCGTGGTGTGAGGCCCGCCAGGACGGTCGTCCCACCGCGCCCGACGCCGGTCCAGACACCGGGATCTCCGCTCAGCCGGCGGCACCCGGCACCGGGCTCGTGGCGCCACACATGGGTCTCCGTCGGATCCTGGCTCGCCGTGAACAGCACCCGTTCGCCCTCGACGCCCAGGACCGCGCGCAGTTGTAGCCCCTCGGGCGTGACCCGCCGCCCGTCCACGGTCAGGCAGCGGGTGTCGCCGTCGTCCTCCGGGAGCACCAGGCCGCCGGAGGCTGTCCGGGCCGGGGTGCCGGGCACCAGTTCCACCCAGGTGGGATCGGTCCGCTCGTGCCGCACCTCGGTGGCGCCGGTCAACGGATCGACCGCGAGCGTCCGCAGTACCCGCTGGTTCCGGCTCTGCACGGCCACGAACGGGCCGTGCGCGTCCCAACCCGCATCGACGACGTACTCGTACCGCGCGCGGTCCCAGGACACCTCGGTGCGGCCGCCGTCCAGGGTGAGCAGATGCAGCGTCACCTCCGCGTTGGCGGTGCCCGCCGACGGGTAGCGGATCACCTGCGGCGGCCGGGCCGGGTCCGCCGGATCGCTGAGGTAGCGCCGCGCCACCGGCGAGGTGTCGACCCGCGCCACCAGGAGGCCACGGCCGTCCGGTGCCCACCAATAGCCGCGCGACCGACTCATCGACTCGGCGGCGATGTACTCGGCGAGCCCGTAGGAGACCTCCGGTCCTTCCGGGCGCGCCAGCTGCCGGTCGTCGCCGTCCAGCCCGACGACGTGCAGCGCCCGCCCGCTCACGTACGCGATGTACCGCCCGTCCGGCGACGGCCGAGGATCGACCACCGGCCCGGCCGCCGGCACGGTGAACGGTGCACCACCATCGGTCCGCACCAGCCACAGCGCACCGGACAGCGCGAACGCCACCACCCGTACCGCGTCATCGGTCGCGTACCCCACCACGCCGACCGAACGCTCCCGCGCCCGCTCCCGACGTAGCCGTTCCTCCTCGGGGACGTCCTCGGAACCCCCACCCACCAGGAGCACCGGATCGGCCAACAGCCGCTCCTCACCTCCCTCGTGCTGCCACAGCCGCCCTACGGGATCGCTACCCGACCCGGTACGCACGAACAGCACCCGTCGCCCGTCGGGAGAGACGCTGAACTGCCTGGGCACACCGAGGGAGAAACGCCGGGTGCGAGCGAACTGCTCAGGAAATCGGTCGGAGTTGGGGGAATCAGCGGTGTCGTCGGTGCCTGGGGTGTTCTCGGTGTCCTCGGTCTGTCGTTTCACGGTGGTGTCCTCCATGGGGTGCAGCAAAGACGGCAGCCGCATACCTGGACAGGTGTGCGGCGTGTGTGGTGACCGTGGTGCAGAGTGTGCGCATGCCGTAGTCGGGCGTCGCTAGGTGGGGGAACGTACGACCCGGCTACAGGGCCGGGTAAGTCGCTGGCAGGACGCAGCGGGTGATCCGGAATCCGAAGCCGCTGATGGCTCGTTGTCGTCCTGCCGGGCGTCTGCGCGGGGACGACGGCGGCCTGCGGTGATCGCAGAGGCGACGGTCGAACGGAGTCAGCGGATCATACCCGGACGCCGACAGCGGGCGCAGGCGAACGGTGAGAATCGCAGCGTCGACCGCACCCGGGTGACGTTGACGATGCGCATGCCGCACCGTCGGTAGACCGCAGTGCATCGAGATTTGCCGTCAGTGGCGATCAGCTATACGCGGCGGACGTCGGCCTGGCCGGTCGTCAGGGTGCCTCGTCGCCCGCCCCCGAGGTGCCCTGCGCCGGCCGCGAGGCAAGCCAGGCGCACAGTGCGGCCAGGGGAAGTTCAGCCGCGACGGCCATGGCCGTCGCAGCCGCCAGTTCGAGGCCCGGGGCAGCGGCGACGAGGTCGACGCACGCGTCGGCGAGGAGGAGCACGGACGCGGCGGCCGCAGGGGCGCGATGGCGGACGTCGGCGCGCAGCAGGCGGGTGCCGGCGGTGAGCAGGGCGGCGGCCTCCAGCGCGTCGAGGGCGACCCAGGCCGCCGCCTCGGCGGGTGGCAGGGTGCCGGCGAGGTAGCCGAGCCACGGCAGCAGGGCCAGACCGGAGGCCGCCAGTATGCGGCCCTGCCAACGGTGCGCGCGGCCGAGGTGGACCGGTTCGCCACGGCCGACGCCGGTCTTTGCGCAACGTCCGTCGTCCGCAAGCGGGCTGAAGGCGAGGAGGGCCATGGCGGAGGAGGTCCTTCCGGTGTCACGAACCCGACTTTCGGGCTCGTGACCAACGCTCCACTCTCCACCGGCCCCGGTCAGTAACACCGGTGTCCGACTTGGGGTGGCACCAGCTACACCCTCGTTCCGGACACAGGCGTGATAGCCCCCGCTGACCTGGGCGTTTACCGTCGTACCCATGACCCGACCCGACGTGCGGCCACGCCGCCCGGCCCGCATACGAGCGCAGATCGCCTTCCTGTACACCGGCGTCCTGCTGCACGGTGCCGCCCTCCTGCTGTGGGTGTGGTTCAGCGTCACCGTCGCCTACGCCCCCGGCGGCGCCGTGGTGGCGTTGGCCTTCGCCACTGTCGGCGCGACGGCCGTGACCTGGCTCCAGCGCCGCCGCTTCGCGGCGTACGCGGACACCGGCATCCCCCGCACCCCACCGGTCAAGGGGCGCAACGACCTCCAGCGCGCCTGGCGCCGGCTGCGCACCGGCCCGTACTGGCGCCAGCTCGGCTACCACCAGCTCGCCGGGCCGGTGCTGGGCGTCGTCGAGGCTCTGGTGCTCGCCCTATGGGTGGGCAGCATCGGCGGCATCACCTTGTATGGCTGGTACTGGGTGTTTCCACAGGAGTGGGCTTTCATGCAGTGGGCCAACGTCGACGGTTGGCTCCTGGCCGTGGCCGGGCTGGCCGTGCTGCCGTTCCTGCCGCGGCTGACTGGTTCCGTGGTCCGGTTGGAGTCGGTGATCGCCCGGCGGCTGCTCGGGCCCAGCCGGGCCGAGGAGTTGGAGCGGCGGGTCGAGGACCTGGCCGAACGCCGGGCCGAGACGTTGGCCGCCGCCGACGCCGAACGCCGCCGCATCGAACGCGATCTGCACGACGGTGCCCAACAGCGGCTGGTGTCCCTGGCGGTCAACCTGGGCCTGGCCCGGGCCACCCTCACCGATCTGCCGCCCGAGGCCCGTGCGGTCATCGACGAGGCCCACCGCGAGGCGAAGGAGGCCCTTGAGGAGCTCAACCACCTGGTGCGCGGCCTGCACCCGCACGTCCTGGACGACCGCGGACTGGACGCGGCACTCTCCGGCATCGCCGCCCGCGCGCCCCTGCCCGTCCAGGTCACCGTCGACGTGGCCGAGCGGGCCGCGCCCGCCGTGGAGGCGGTGGCCTACTTCGTCGTCTCCGAGGCACTGGCGAACGTCACCAAGCACGCACGGGCGAGCCGCGCCGAGGTCGCGGCCATACGGGCCGGTGACAGGCTGCGGGTGCGGGTCACCGATGATGGCAGGGGAGGGGCGGACCCCTCCGGGGGAACCGGCCTGACCGGGCTCGCGCACCGCGTGGCCTCTGTGGACGGCACCCTCGCCATCGACAGCCCCCCAGGGGGCCCGACCGTCATCACCGTGGAGCTGCCGTGCACGCTGAGAAGCGCGCTGTGATCGCCGAGGATTCCGTTCTGCTCAGGATCGGGGTGGTCCGAGTCCTGGAGACGGCCGGGTTCGAGGTGGTGGCCGAGGCCGGGGACGCGGAGGGACTGCTGCGGGCCGTGGAAGAACACCGCCCGGACATCGCCGTCGTCGACGTCCGTATGCCGCCCGGCTTCACCGACGAGGGGGTGCGGGCCGCACTGGTCATCCGGCAACAGTGGCCGGACACCGCCGTCCTGATGCTGTCCCAGTACGTCGAGGAACGCTACGCCGCCGAACTGCTCGCCGCGAACACCAGCGGCGTCGGCTACCTCCTCAAGCAACGGGTCGCCGATGTCGAGGAGTTCATCGAGGCGCTGCGCCGGGTCGCGGCCGGCGGCACGGCCCTGGACCCGCAGGTGGTGGCCCAGCTGCTGGTACGGCGCCCCAGCGACCCGTTGGAGCGGCTGACCGAGCGCGAGCGCGAGGTACTGGCACTGATGGCCGAAGGCCGCTCCAACGCGGGGATCGCCGCCCAACTTGTGGTCAGCGAAAGCGCGGTGGCCAAGCACATCAACAGCATCCTGGCGAAACTGGACCTGCCCAAGGCGGAGGGCGACCACCGGAGGGTACTGGCCGTACTCCGCTTCATGGGGGTGGGCGGGTAGGGGGTGACGCCGGCTACGGCTCCGCTTCCGGAGCCGGTTCGGCCTTGGCCTTGGCCCTGGCTCGGGCGTAGTTGTGATCGCGTCGTTCTACGATGTTGCGCTGCTTGTACGCCTCGGCGTCAAAACCAGGCGCGTGATCTGCGGCGCGGTTTCGTCAGCAAGCCCGGGTATCTGCGCTGCGGAATGCGGAATACGGAGCAAGGCGGCCGCGGTTACCCCTTCAACCGCACCGGTCGGCGGCAGCCGATCGACCCGGTGCCACCGAAAGGACGTTGACCCACCATGGCTGGAACCTTCGTGATCGGCGCGGGGCCTGGCATCGGCCAGGCAGTGGCCCGCCGGTTCGCCCGTGAGGGCTCGTCGGTCGCAGTGCTGGCCCGCTCCCGGTCCACCGTCGACGGGGCCGTCGCGGCGGTCGAGGAGGTCGGAGGCAAGGCGCTCGGCCTGCTGGCCGACGCAGCCGACGAGATATCGCTACGGTCCGGGCTGGATGCCGCCGTCGAGCGGCTCGGCGTCCCGGACGTGCTGGTGTACAACGCCGCGTGGGTCCGCTACGACCGCCCCGGCGAACTGTCGGCCACGGAGCTGGCGGCGACTCTACGGGTCAACGTGGTCGGCGCGGTGAGCGCGGTGACGCACCTGGCTCCGCGCATGGCGGCCGCCGGCGGAGGCACCGTCCTGCTCACCTCCGGTATGCCAACCGCCCGCGTCACGGCAACCAGTCTGTCCATAGGCAAGGCCGGGCTGCGCGCGGCCCGCGCGGTGCTCGCTGACGAGTTCGGACCGCAAGGGGTGCACATCGCCACCGTCACCGTCGGCGGGCCGGTTTCCCCGGGTTCTCCCCTCGACCCCGACCGGATTGCCGAGCACTACCTACGGCTCGCCCGGCAGTCGGCCGACCAATGGGAGAGCGACGTCCTGATCGACGGCGAAACGGTCAACTAGAAGCCCGGCGTGGCCAATGCCGCTGCGGTGCTCTCCGCCAGAGCGGGGGCGAACCGCAGGGTTTGGTGTCCGGCGTCGCCGGTCGTACCTCGGCGATCGAGGAGGCGGTGCCGGTGCTCGGACCCGGCGGCTGCTTCGTCGTTGCTGACATCCGCAACACCCGCCAGTACGGCGCTGATCTGCGACGGCTGGGTTTGCGTAACCTCACCCGCCGCGGTGTGGGAGCGCGGATGTGGTGAAGTGGCCGCTGGATGCCGACCACGGTTGTGTCCGCCACCAAGCCGGGATGAGCTCGGGATGAGCTACCTTCCGGGCCTCAATGACGGCGATTGCGGTGATCACGATGATTGCGGTGATTGCGGTGCTCTCTGGGAATTCGGTGAACGCGTGGCGGATCGAGGGTAGTCGCAGGTACCTGGCGCGCGTGTCCGATGGATGCGAGGGGGGGAGGAAATGCTCGACCGAGTGGCCGGTCCGGCGTGGTTGACTGCCCGCGTGACGGATTTTGACACGGCACGGGTCTTTTGTGGTCCCGATGGCCGTTTTGGAAACGTGCTTGGTCTTGTCCGGGATGGCGCTGCTGTCCCCACGGAGAACGAGCGGCTGGCCTTCGCCAGGGAGCTCGGCCTCAGCGAGACTGTTTTCGTCGATGATGCTGCCCGGGGAGTCATCGACATTTACACCCCCACCGCACGGCTTCCGTTCGCCGGTCACCCCTGTGTGGGAGCCGCCTGGCTGATCGGAGTGTCCCAACTGGTCACTCCCGCCGGGGTGGTGAGGGTGCGGCGTGAGGGGGAGTTCACTTGGATCGAGGCACAGGCTGCCTGGTCGTCGGGGCGCACGCTGCGTCAGTATGACTCGGCGGCGGAGGTGGAGGGGCTCGCGGTGCCGCCGCCCGGAGAGTGGATCTATGCCTGGGCCTGGCAGGACGAGGCGGAGGGTCGGGTTCGGGCGCGAGGGTTTCCGGGCCGGGGAGACGGTATCGACGAGGACGAGGCCACCGGAGCCGCGGCCCTGCTTCTGACGGCCCGGCTCGGCCGTGACCTCACCATCACCCAGGGGCGCGGTTCGCAGATCGTGACGGCAGTCGGCCGGGAGGGGGCGATCGGCATTGGCGGACGGGTACGAAGGGGCGCCGAGGGGTTCTGACCCGGCGCCAAGGGCGAATCTTGATCCGTGCCGCCGTGCCGCCGTGCCGCCGTGCCGCCGTGCCGCCGTGCCGCCGTGCCGCCGGGACGTAGGGGTGCTGGGTCGTACCGGTCGGGCCGACCGGGACCCGAACGGCGAGGACAGCGAGGTCATGGCGGTCGTCTCGCGGTCGTCTCGCGGTCATAGTGGTCATCTACGGGCACGGAGAGCCAACGTGCTCCGCGTTTGGCGGCGGGGGCGGTCCCGGGGTTCGTTCAGCGGTGGCGCCATACGAGGGTGTAGCGCCAGAACAGCCGGCGGCGCACTCGCGCGTCGGGGAGGACCGCACGGGCCTCGCGGACGATGTCGGGGAAGGGCATGTCCGCTGGTCGGGTCAAGGCGGTCATCGAGACGGGGCGGGGTGCCGTGCGGCCCTTGTTCTTGAGCCAGCCGATGGCCGCGTTGAGCGGGCTGGCTGCGGTTCCGAGCAGGTAGTCGGTGGGAGTCGTAGGGCGGGACAGCCCGACAAGCACAAGGGTTCCTCCGGGCGCCAGGTGCCCGCGGAACACCGTGAGAGCCTCGACGAACGGCAGGTGGTGGATCGCGGCGACGCAGGTGATGACGTCGTATGCGTCGGCCGGGAACCCGGTCAGGGCGTCTTGGGCCGTGAAGGTCACCGGCGTTGCCGGAGCAGTCAGTTTGCGCGCCTGGGCGATGATCGTCGGGTCGGAATCGATTCCGTGCACCTCGTTGGCGCGGGTGGCCAAGAGTCTGGCCAGGTCACCACTGCCGGAGCCGACGTCCAGGGCGGTGTCGCAGTGCCTGGGGAACTGTCGCAGGATCCAGCGGTGGTAGTGGGCGTTGTGGTCCCAAGGGTGGGCGGCATTGAAGTGATCGAGCGCCCGAAGGATGCGGTGCGGCAGAGACGTCATGTCGGCACTTCACCAAATTCCTGGTTCCTCGGTCCTGGTTTCTCGGTCCGGGCTCTTCAGTCCTGGTTCTTCCGACACCGTAATCGACTGAGGGCGGAAGGTCGGCGCCTCCGACCGGACGGGGAATAGGCGTCTACCGGCCTGCTGACCCGGCCAACTCGCCTCGGGGCAGGGCGTGTTCGAGGAGTGTCTGCGCGGCTGCGCGTGCGTGCCGGCCGTAGTCCGCCTGGTTCAGCACCATGGCGCGGCTGGCCGCCCCGTCCGCGAGGGTCACCAACTGCTCGGCGAGCGCGTCGGGTTCGGCGCAGCCCAGTTCCGCCACCAATGCGGTGACCAGTCGCACCATCAGCAGCTTCTGCTCGCGGGCGTAGGCGTGGATCGGGTTCTCCGGGTCGGGGAACTCCGCGGCGGCATCGATGAACGGGCACCCGCGTACCGAAGCGCCGTCCGTGGCGGGCTGGTCGAACAGTCGAAGGATCCGCTCCCGAGGGCTGAGTTCCTCAAGGGTCAGCACGCCCTCCAGGGTCCTCCCCGACGTCGCGAGCGTCTGCAAGTGGGCGAGCACCAGGTCGCTCTTGGTACGGAAGTGGGCGTAGAGCGTGCGCTTGGAGACCGGCGCTTCCTCCGCGACCTGTTCCATGCCGGTCGCGGTGATGCCCTGGTGCGCGAACAACCGGTCGGCGGCAGCCAGGATGCGCTCCCGCGCGCCCCGCCCTCGCTGTTGCGTCGTCCCCTTCGCCGTAACCATGCCGGAAGTGTACGCCTGCGTTTACTTCCGGCATGGCGACTGGGTAGAGTCGGTGCGACTTAAGTAAACGGTTGCGTTTACTTCATTCATCGTGAGGAGAGTTCCATGACTCCGTCCGTGGGTCCGTCAATGAGCGCGTCCGCGAGCGCGTCCATGAGTCCGTCCATGTGCGCGTCCGCGAGTGCGTCCGGGCGTACCGAGTTGAGTGGTTGCGCGGAGAAGTTGATCCGCGGCCGGCGCGCCGTGCGGGCGTTCCGGGGCGACGTCGTGGCCCCGGAGGCGATGCGCGCGATCTTCTCGCTGGCCGGCACTGCGCCGTCCAACTCCAACGCGCAGCCGTGGCAGGTGGAGGTGGTCAGCGGCGCATTGCGCGATCGCCTGGCGGATTCCCTCCAGGCGGCCCACGTCGCGCGCCGCGTCTCCGTCGACTTCCCGTACAGCGAGGACATGTACTCGCCCGTGCAACAGGGTCGACGGACTGACTTCGGTGCCCGGCTCTACGGCGCACTGGGCATCGGCCGCGACGATCATGCGGCCCGCGGCGCCTACGATGCCGAGAGCCTGCGGTTCTACGGCGCACCACACGTCGCGTTCCTCTTCGTCTCCGACCGTGCCGATGCCCGGCTGGCCGCGGACGTGGGCGCCTATCTGCAAACGCTGCTCCTGGCGATGACCGCGTACGGCGTGGACAGCTGCCCGCAGGGGTTACTGAGCTTTTATGCCGACACCGTGCGCGGCGAACTCGGCATCAGTACGGGGAAATTGCTCGTGGGGGTCTCGTTCGGCTACGCGGACGCCGCCGCGCCGGTGAACCAGGTCATCGCCGAACGCGCCGCACTGGAGGCGACCACGACATTCCACGGCTAGGCCGTGTTACTGGGGGCCGGCCGGTCGCCGGGGGCGTGGCTGCGTGCCGGCCGCGTCGGGTCGTCCTGCCCACCGGATCGCCTTCGCTGCCCTGCGCCCGGAGGATCGTCCGGACCCGGAGTGACGGGGGCCACCCGGCACTCGCTTTATCTCCCCAATGCCTACCGTTTACCCTGGTCGGCGGCGAAGGGGAGTAGTCCCGAAACACCGCTGGTCGACACACTGGACGCTCCACGGGGCATCCCGGCCACCGGGCCGGCCGCAGATAACGGGTCGGTGGACGAGACCTTCGGCCACGGCATGACCTGGCCCGCACAGACGGTGCGGGCTGCACCATCATGCCGGGCCGGAAGGGTTCTCCCGTCACCTCGCTGGGTGCCGTACGAGCCGACGGCCCGGCCCCAGCAGAAAGCACCCGGATGACTCTCGACCCCCTGGCGATCGTCACCGCCTTCGGGCTGATCTTCCTCGCCGAACTCCCCGACAAGACCATGTTCGCCTCGCTGGCCATGGGCACCCGCATGCGTCCGCTGTACGTGTGGTTCGGCACCTCCACCGCGTTCATCGTGCACGTCGCCATCGCCGTCGGCGCCGGCAGCCTGATCGGGCTGCTGCCCACCGTCGCGGTCAAGCTCGTCTCCGCCGCCCTGTTCGCCTTCGGTGCCTTTGTCCTGCTGCGCAGCGGAGGCGACGACGATGATGACGAAGCGGGCACCAAGACCGTCACGGGGTTCTGGCCCGTGTACACCACCGCCTTCATGGCCGTCTTCATCAGCGAGTGGGGCGACCTCACGCAGATCACCACCGCCAACCTCGCCGCCGCCAACGGTTGGCTGCCCACCGCCATCGGCTCTGCCGCCGCCCTGATGTCCGTCTCCGCGCTCGCGCTGCTCGTGGGTCGGTTCATCGCCAAGCGCGTCCCGCTGAAGACCGTGCAGCGCGTCGGCGGTGTCTGTATGGCCGCCCTGGCGATCTGGACCCTCGTCGAAGCCTTCACCAGCTGATGTGAGACGAACCGGGGGAGGGCTCCAGTCCGTGCCCAACGGCCTGCTCCCCCGGGCGCAGCGCTGATGCGGTGCGGTGGTGTGGTGTGGGTGGTGTGGTGCGTTGATGGGGTGGTGCGGTGGTGCGGTGACCTTGGTGGTGGTTGGGGCTTGGTGAGGGTGGTGCGGATGGCCGCCGTGATCCGGGTCGTGTCGTGTCGTGTCGTGTCCGTGCGGGATGTCGCGCGTTCCTGTGCCAGGTCGACGCCCTTGCCAGGTCCAACCGACCTCATTATCTTGACGTCAAGATTTCGTGGAGGGGGAGACGTGGCTCAGGAGAATCTCGGATATGCCTTGGGTGGCCTGCATCATGTGCAGCTTGCGATTCCTCCAGGCGCGGAAGGACTCTGCCGCGAGTTCTGGGGCGGCGTTCTCGGCATGACGGAGCTTGAGAAACCGCCAACGCTGGCGGCTCGCGGCGGGTGTTGGTTCCGCGGGGGCGGCCTGGAGGTCCATCTGGGAGTCGAGGAGGACTTCCGCCCGAACCGGAAGGCGCATCCCGGGATCCTCGTGACCTCGCTCCAGTCCCTCGCCAAGCGGCTGGAAGCCCACGGAGTGAGCGTCACCTGGGACGACGACTTCCCCGGGCACCATCGCTTCTACGCGTGCGACAAGTTGGGGAACCGGCTGGAGTTCCTCGAACCTGTTCGCGGGTGCTGACGGTGCAGCCGGATCGAGGCTGCCGCCCGCTCGACGGGCGTGAGGGTGCCGCGACGATCCGCAGTGCCGGGTGAGGGCGCCGTTGGTACGTGCCCCGGGCCGTGACGCGGACGGAACAGTCCGTGTGGTCCGATCCGCGGTCGTCCGCGCTCCGAATCAGGGGCTTGAGCGCACGGTGGAAGGCACTGACGTACGGGCGCTTGGCGCGTTGTGCGGCTTGGTGGCCGGCACCGTCGTGGGCCTGGTGCGGCGGGTGGTCCGGGGGCCGGCGCAGTCCGGGCAGGTTGCCCAGGAGGTCCTCATCGACATCTGGCGCTCGGCGGCCCGTTTCGGCGCCCGGCGGGGCAGCGCCCTGGGACGGATCATGACGCTCGCCCAACGGCGCGCGGTGGACCGCGTCCGCTCGGCGCAGGCGGCCGCAGACCGCGAGCGCCGGGCCGGCCTGGGGAAGTACACCGCCCCTCTCGACGAGGCCAGTGAACAGGTCGAGCGGCGTCTGGAACGCGAGCAGGTCCGCCGGTGCCTGGAACAACTGACGGAATTGAAGCGGGAGTCGGTGACCCTCGCCTACTACCGGGGATACACCTACCGGGAGACCGTCGACCTGCTCGGCGCTGCCCTCGGGACCGTCAAGACCCGGCTGCGCGACAGGCTGATCCGGCTTCCTGACTGCCTGGCGGTGGCCGCATGAGCACCGTGGATCTGCACACGCTGACCGGTGCCTACGCGCTCGGCCGTGCGGCCTTCGCCTATCACCGGTTGCCCAACTGCCCAACTGCCCAGCGGCAGGGTCTATCAGCTCTGGTACAGCCGCAACGGCTGGATGGTGCCCGCGGGACTCGTCGAGACCGGCCGGGCTTCCGGCGCGATGCTGCTGACCGGTGGCGTGGGCGGCGCGGACGGCGTAGGGGTGACGGCCGAACCCCACGGCGGTTCCACCCGGCCGACCAGCGCCTCGCTGGCGCTGCTCTCCGTCCAGGGCTTGTCCGACCGTGATCCACCGGGCCGGCCCTGGGTGAGGGCGCCAGGGCATTGAGGCGCCGGGGCGTTGAGCATCGCGCGGTGTTGCCGAAGGGGAGCCCGTGCTCGGTCAGTTGCCTGGTCGATTGCCCGGTCAGTGCTCAGGACTCGGTGATCCGGAAGACGGGGTGGCGGGGGGCTGCGGCGATGAACTCCTCGTTGGTGGAGTCCGCGGTGAGGCCGCCGAAGTACGACTTCACCTCCCAGCCCCAGCGATCGAGGTAGGTGCGCAGCAACTCCGGGGTCTCGGCGGGCGGCAGCTCGACCGCGATGAAGGGGCGGGAGCGGCGGCCGACACGGAGTTCGCCGCCGCCGGCCGCCCGCATGTTGCGCACCCACTCGGATTCGCCGCGCGTCGAGACGAGGTAGCGGGAGCCCTCGTACGCCATGGGGTTGACCGGTACGCGGCGCCATTCGCCGCTCTTGCGGCCGCGGACGGCGAGGTCGGCGGAGCCGGCGAGGCTGATACCGCGACGGGCGAGCCAGCCGATCGTGCCGTTGAGTCGGGCGGCGAGACGGCGCGGCTTCAGGTAGTGGGACATGGGGGCCTCGGTTTCGGTGTGGTGGTGGGCGGGGTTGCCGCGGGGCGGGGCTGGGCTGGTGTCGTGCACGGCGCGGTGACCGGTGAGTGCTCGGCAGGGGTTGCATGTGGTGCTGCCAGCCGGACTGCGGACCGGCGGACCGGCGGACCGGCGGACCTGTGGATCTACGGACCTGAGGACCTGCGGGATCGGTGTTCTGGGTCGAGAGCGATGCTCTCGCTTAGGAGCAGTGTGCACGTGGATGGCGAACAAAAGCAAGAGCAGTGCTCTCGTTTTTGTTCGGCGCTCTGCGGGCTGTCACACTGCTCTTCATGACAGTGATTCGAGGAGCCAGGGAACGGGCCCGCAGTGAAATCACCGAGGCCATCAAGGACGAGGCGCGCAAACAGCTCGCTGCCGAGGGGGCCGCCAAGCTCTCCCTTCGGGCCGTCGCACGAGCGCTCGGCATGGCCTCATCCGCGCTCTATCGCTACTTCCCCAGCCGAGATGACCTGCTCACCGCCTTGATCGTCGACGCCTACAACGCGCTCGGCGCGGCCGCCGAGCATGCCCGTGACGCCCACCCCGCACCCGCCGCCGCGCCGCCCGCCGCCACCCTCCGGACCGAGAGCCGGACCGAGAGCCAGCCCGAGAGTCGGCGTGAGAGCCGGACCGCGGGCACCGGACACAGCGCTGCCCGCGCTCGCGCCGCCGAGCGTGCCACCGCCCAGTGGTGCGCCATCTGCACGGCGGTGCGCGACTGGGCCCTGGCTCATCCGCACGAGTACGCGCTGATTTACGGATCGCCCGTCCCCGGCTATCACGCGCCGCGCACGACGACGGAGCCCGCCGCCCGAGTCGGGCTCACGCTCATCGGTGTCGCCCGGGACGCGTACGCAGCCGGCCTGCTGAAGGAGCCCGCGGAGCCGTTGCCCGATGCAGTGGTGGCCGATGCGCTGACGCTCGGCGCGGAACTGGGCGTCGAGCTGCCGCCCGCCGTAGTGGCCCGTCTGGTCGGGGCTTGGGCGCAGCTCTTCGGCTTGCTGAGTTTCGAGCTCTTCGGCCAGTTCAACCGGGTCGTCGAGGCCCGCAGCGCCTTCTTCGAGCAGGCCGTACTCCAACTCGCCAGCAGCGTCGGCCTCACCGCCCCAGGCCGCGACACCTCGGCCTGAACCATCGTCACCCACCGACTGGCGACCACCGTCGGCCGAGGGCACTTTGGCGGCGCAGCGCCGGCTTTCTTGCTGGTTCGGTGCTGACTGAGAGTCCAGAGTCCACGTCCTCGCGTTGGACCCGTCCGTCCGCCACGGGCGCCGAGTGCGTCCCGGCCGTCATACGTCATGCCGCAGCGGGCTCGATGGCTCCGGGTGCCGGCTGCGACCCGGGCGGACGGTGTCCTCCTCGACTGGTTCGAGGGGCGTCGATCTGGAGTCGATCGCCGAGGCGACCGGGGGTGAGCCCCATGCGGACGTGGCGATTGTGGCGATCGTGCTGCCTGTTCGGACGGCGGAGTGCCGTGGAGTGTTGTGCCTGGGAGCGGAGTGCCTGGGAGTGCAGTGCCTGTCAGGCTGCCTGCGGGCTCCGCCCGACGAGTTGCTGCGTCAGTTCGTGTTCGTCGGATTGCGACAGTGACGTCTTCAGTACCGTTCCGCCCAACGGCTTGAGGGCGGCGGCGAACTGGTCCTCCCTGAGCTTTGTGGTCATGACGACGACGGCGGCCTTGCCCGGTTCGAGCAACTCATGGGCGCGGTCGCGGAACCGCTTGTCGAGACCGGACTGGCTCAGCTTGCCTGCCAGTCCGCCCAGAGCGGCGCCCAGCAGCCCGATGGCCGGCATGAGGAACAGCATGCCGATGACCAGTCCCCACAGTGCTCCCGCGGTGGCCGAGGTGGCGACGGCTCGGCGCGGGATGTCGTCGTGCGTGTCGACGTATGTGTGTCCGTTGGCGTCGGAGGTGACCACGGCCAAGCCGGTGAGGGTGACGACGTGCTGGCGTTCGAGGTCCTGGATGCGTCTTTCGGCCTGCCTGGCCTTCTCCGCGTTCTCGTACCCGATGATGATCAAGTCTGACATGGGTGCCTCCCTCGCCTCAGAAGGCGACCGGCTCACGAGTGACCGGACACGTCATGCGGTGTCGGTGCCTGGCGTCTACGGTCGGGCGTGCTCGCCTCCTCCCTCTTCAAGCTAGACCCCGCGTACCACCGTGTGCACTTCATGCGCGAGGCGTAGACCGCCGAGAACCATCTGTGTCGGCCTCGCCTTGCGGTTCTTCCGTGGAGTAGGGAATACCGATTCGTCGAGTCAGCCGGGAGAGGGTGCGTTCGATAGCCCGACGGTGCCGTCCCCATCGCGGCGAACCCTCACCACAGCAGCGAACCCGCACCACATAGGAAAGCCAACCCCTCACCACATAGGGCGTGGTCTTAGGACGCAGATGCTCGAAGAGCGGGCCATCGAGTTGTACAAGCTGGTCAGCCTGCTCCCCGTACCTGAGCGGGTGAGTGGGTGAGCAGGCCGACCACGTTGGCCGTGCCGCTGGTTGGTCCGCCTCCCGAGCGGTGTCGGCGGGCCGCTCCCAGGCGGCCTATCGGATCGGACAGGTCGTGCTTGGGCGCGTAAACAACCCTGCGGGTCAATCCATCTAGCCCGACAGCAGCATTGCCACCCCCACCAAGGCGAGCAGTCCGACGTAGGTGCGGGCGTAGATCCGGTCGGGGATTCGTGGTGGGCGCCGTCGTAGTACCGCGATCACCGGCAAGGCCCCCACGAGCAGGGCCGCGGCGGCGCCGAGGTCGATGAGACCCATCAGGTGCACGTGCGCGTCGCCGGCGGTCGGGAGCGCGGCGCCGCCCAGGGAGACCACGGTGGCCGGGAGCGCGATGGCCAGGGTGAGGGGGTTGGCCAGCGCGGTTGCCACCTGCATCGGGTGCCCGGCCCGCCGTACCGCGGGCACGGTCATGACGCTGCCGCCGACGCCGAGGAAGGCCGCGACCGCCCCGATGGGTGCGCCGAGCAGGGCCGGTAGCGGCCGCGGTACGGCGGGGGCTGCCTCGGCCTGTGCGCGCGGGCGCAGGAAACCGGGGCGTACGAGCAGGTCGACGACGGTGAGTGCCACGTACCCGATGAACGCCCAGCGGACCAGGGCGGCCGGGGCGAGGCGGGTGGCGAGCGCGCCGGCCGCGGCGCCGGCCGCCAGGAGGAGGAGCAGCCGGCCGCTGCCGCGGAGGGCGGCGAGCACCCGCCGCGGTGTGACGGCCGTGGCGAACCCCGCGTTCACCACCATCACCAGGGCCGAGGTGGCCGTCGCCACCCGCATCGCGTCCGTGCCGAGCGCGGCGTCCGCCCACACCACCACCGGGACCGCGACGAATCCGCCGCCGAACCCGAACAACACGGTGGTCACCCCGGTGAGGAGTCCGATTCCGATCAATGCCATAACGTCCACGGGACCACCCCACCAGCTCCACCGGCCTTCTCGCATGCGAAGGTCGGCACCAAACCTTCGAGTCTCGGCCACTGTGCATCCGGCCATTACCGTGGCCGGGTGAAGAACGTCTCCTTGGACGCCGTCGACCACGTCGACCGGGCGGTCCTCCCGATCGGCACCGACTACCCATCCGGCCACGTACTGGACTGGCACGAGCACCGACGCGCGCAGTTCCTGTACGGCGCCACCGGTGTCATGGTCGTCGACACCGCGGAGGGCACCTGGACCGTTCCGCCCGAGCGTGCCGTGCTGATTCCGGCCGCCACTCAGCACCGGGTCCGCATGTTGGGGGTGAGCACCCGGAGCCTGTACATCGAGCCGGACGCCGTCCCCTGGTGGCCCGCCACCTGCACGGTCGTGGACGTGCCGGCACTGCTGCGGGAACTGCTCCTGAGCGCCGTCGAGTTCGAGGTCGACTACGCCCTGTCCGGGCGGGAGGGGTGCATCGCCACGCTCCTCCTGCACGAGATCGCCGCGCGTACCCCCCTCCCGTTCCACGTCGCGATCCCTTCCTCCGCCGATCTGGCGGCGCTCTGCCGCGGCTACCTGGCCGCCCCGGACGTCGGCGTCACCAACGCGGTGTGGGCCGGCCGGGTGGCCATGAGCGAACGGGCCTTCACCCGTCGCTTCCGTGCGGAGACCGGCGAGAGTCCCGCCGTCTGGCGTGGCCGCGCCCGCCTGCTCGCGGCCGTTCCGCTGCTGCGCACCGCGTCCGTCAGCGAGGTCGCCGGCCGCCTCGGCTACGCCTCTCCGGCCGCGTTCACCGCCGCCTTCACCCGCGCGTTCGGCCTGCCGCCGTCCCGCTTCACCGCGGCCCACCGGGACGGCGATCCCAGCCGCACCCGCCGTCCCGCGCCCTGACCCCCGGACGTCGCGCGGTTCCCGTGCCCGGTGTCACACCAGTGCCAGCGCGGTCACGAACGGCACCGGAAGCAATCCGGCCGCGCCGAGCCACCACCCCAACCGCCCGCCCCGCCGCAGCGGCAACAGCACATCCACGACCGCCACCAGCACCAGCAGGAGCAGCCCCGACACCGCCAGCAGGAACATCACCACATCCGCGTGATCGATGGTGCTGTAGTTGCAGTTGGCGAGCCCGGGCCGGGCTGCCTCGGCCACCGTCCGGCAGTCCATCGGCAGGTACTCGATCACCAGCCACCGCGCCAGGAAGAGCGGGACCATCACAGGCACTCCGAGGAGCAGATTCACCAGGGCCGGCCACCACAGGCCACCCCGCACCTTCCGGCCCTCACCGCTTCGCACATCCGTCCCCGCCACAGTCACCGCCGCCCCTCCATGCCTGGCACTCCCTCCAGTGGATCATCCTGCATTCCGCCCGCGCACCTGACCACCAGCCAACCCATCGGCCCGGCGCGCGGCCTGTTCGCCTGCTTGCCGGAACGACGCCACGCGCACGCCAGACCGGCCGATCGCGACGAACTCCGCCGTCGGATCGACCAGTTGGTGGCCAGGCACCACAAGGACTGGGACGCGGAGGTGCCGCAGGGGGTGCAGGCCCTGGGGCGCCGGTACGGCTTCGCCACTACGGTCGGCGTCGAAACCACGGTCGGCGTCGAATGGATCGAAGGGGCCTCCGCGCCCTGGTGGGCTTCGAGCAGCTCGCCACACTCGACCTCCGGTACAACCGGATCGGCGCGGACGGAGCCGGGGCCCTGCTCGCTGCCCCGTTCACCGGTTCGCTCAAGCGCCTGCTGCTGTACCGCGAGGACGTATCCGACGGCGGCGTACGGAAGTTGGCGCACGCCGCCCACCTGCCCACCGCCCTGCGCGGCTTCTGGAGGAGCGTGTGAGCACAGCACTCCGCGACCGGTTCGTCGCCCTGTCGACCGGCGTGGTTCAGGCGTTGAGATCCAGGCGTTGAGGTTCAGCCGTTGAGGTTCAGGCGTTGAGTTCTTCCAGGGTTCTGCCCTTCGTTTCGACGGCGAACAGGGCGATCACCGCGCCCACCGCGGCCAGGCACGCCAGCTGGGCGAAGACCAGCGTCAGGCTGCCGCCGGCCCCCAGGATCGTGCCGACGACGATCGGTCCGAGGATGACGCCGGCCCGGTTCCAGAGTCCGCCGAAGGCGGCGCCCTTGGCGCGGTTGCGCGTCGGGTACAGCTCGGGGGAGTAGAGGTAGAGGCCGGCGTTGATCGCGTAGACGAAGAACGTCGTGCCGGACGCGAACACCGCGACCTGAGCGCCGGAGACGGCTCCGGCCAGTGCGAGGGTCGCCAGTGCCAGTGCGGTGCCGCCGAACGCGGCGACCAGGGCCGGGCGCCGGCCGATGCGGTCGATCACGAGCGCGACCACCAGCGTGCCGAGCAGGCCGGTGACATTGCTGAGCAGCGTGTAGACCAGCGCGGTGGTCAGGTCCAGGCCGAAGTTCTTGGTGTAGAGGGACGGCAGCCAGGTGGAGATACCGTGATTGACGTAGTAGGCGGCGAACCAGAGGCCCGAGACGACTACGGTGCGGCGCAGGTAGCGCCCCTGGAACAGTTCGCGTAGGCGCCCCTGGCCGACCTCGCCGGTGGTGGCCGCGGCCGCCGGGGTGGCGGTGGCCGGTTCCGGCAGGGGTGCGGCGGTGGCCCGTGCCACCTCCGCCTCGATCCGGACGAGGACCTCTTCGGCCTCTGCCGTCCGCCCGCGCGCCAGGAGCCAGCGCGGGGATTCGGCGACCTGCCGGGGGAGGACGCCGGCGAGCAGTGCCGGCAGTGCGCCGATCACGAACATCGCCCGCCAGCCGAGGTGCGGCACCACCCACACGGCGACCAGGGATGCGGCGGCCAGGCCGGCCGGGAAGATCATCTCGTAGAGCAGGACGAAGCGGCCGCGCCGGTCCGAGCGTGCGATCTCGTTGATGTAGGTGGCGGCGACGGGGACGACGCCGCCGATGCCCAGGCCCTGGACGAACCGGAAGAGCGCGAACGTCCCGATGCCGTGGGCGAGGGCGACGGCGAGGCTGGCGAGTGCGGTGACGGCGACGCCCAGTGCGACGGTCCGCACCCGGCCGATCCGGTCGCCCAGCGAGCCGGCCGCCAGGGCGCCCAGGAGCATGCCGATCGAGCCGGCGGTCACGGCGAAGGTGGCCTGGCCGGTGGTCAGGTGCCAGTCCCGTACCAGGACGGGGAGTGCGGAGGCGGCCATCAGCTGGTCGAACGCCTCGAAGAAGGTGACGGCGCCGATCAGGCAGCGGACCTTGACGTGCCAGCGGGAGTGGGGCAGTCGTTCGAGCCGTGCGGCGATTGATCCCGCTGGTCCCGCGGCGGGCCGGCCGGCCACAGTCGTCATGGAGGGGTTCCTTCCGCGAACAGAGAAGTTGCGGAGACAGTAGGAACAGTTGCCTAAGCGGTCAATGGTTAAGCGCAAAGTTATTTTCCGGTGCCGTGGGTCTTGCCCGCGAGATATTTAAGCCCTTAGGTTTCTAGCGCTCGGAGTCGCCAGCGCTCGGAGCGACACCCATCCGCCGACCGGTCCGGGAGGTCCGTCGTGCCGCGTTTCTCCACCGACATCCTGATCGGAGGGCAGTGGCGCCCCGGTGCGGGCGCCCCGCTGACGACCGTGGACCCGGCCACCGGCCAGGTCCTCGCCGTCCTCCGCGCGGCCTCGGTGGAGGAGGTGGACGAAGCCGCCCGGGCCGGTGCGAGCGCCGCCGCCGACCCGGCCTGGCGCGCCCTCCTGCCCCACCGGCGCGCCCGACTGCTGCACCGCATCGCCGAGTTGATCGAGGAGGCGGCGGACGAACTGTCCGAGGTCCAGACCGCCGACACCGGCAAGACCCGCACCGAGACCCGGGCCCTCGCCCTGAGTGCCGCCGCCACCTTCCGCTACACCGCGGCCGCGCTGGAGACGGCACAGGACGCACTCACCCCGTCGCGCGGCGCGTACCTCACGATGAGCGTGTACGAGCCGATCGGCGTGGTCGCGGCGATCAACCCGTGGAACTCGCCGGTCGCCAGCGACGCACAGAAGATCGCCCCCGCGCTCGCCGCCGGCAACGCGGTCCTCCTCAAGCCCGCCGCCTGGACGCCGCTGGTCTCCCTCGCCCTCGGCCGCCTGATCACCCGCGCACTGGACGAACTGGGGCTGCCGGCAGCGCTGTTGTCGGTACTGCCGGGCAGCGGCCGGGTGGTCGGCGAGGCGCTCGTCAGGCACCCCCTGGTCGGCCGGATCGGCTTCACCGGCGGGACGGACACCGGCCGGGCCATCGCGGCGGTCGCGGCCGCCAAGCTGATCCCCGCCTCGCTCGAACTGGGCGGCAAGTCACCCACCGTCGTCCGGGCCGACGCGGACCTCGAACAGGCCCTGGCCGGGGTGATGTTCGGGATCTTCTCATCCAGTGGCCAGTCGTGCATCGCCGGGTCGCGACTGTTCGTGGCGCGGGACGTCTACGACGCGTTCGTCGACGAACTCGTGGAGCGGGTACGGAAGTTGCGCGTCGGGCCCGGTACCGACCCCGGCACCCAGGTCGGTCCGCTCGTCCACCACCGGCACCGGGACGCCGTCGCCCGGTACGTGGATCTCGCGCGTGCGGAGGGCGGCCGGGTGCGGTGCGGCGGCGCCGTGCCCGAGGGCGACGCGTACCGGGACGGTGCCTACTACCTGCCGACGGTCATCGACCGACTCCCCAACTCCGCCCGGGCGTGCCAGGAGGAGATCTTCGGCCCGGTGCTGATCGCCCTGCCCTACGAGGATGAGGACGACCTGGTCCGCCAGGCCAACGACTCGGTGTACGGACTGGCGTGCGGCATCTGGACCCGTGATCACCGGGCCGCCTGGCGCCTGGCGCGCCGCATCGACGCCGGCACCGTCTGGATCAACACCTACAAGCAGTTCAGCATCTCCACCCCCTTCAGCGGAATGAAGGACAGCGGCCTGGGCACCGAGAAGGGCCGCGACGCGATCCGCGCCTACCAGCGGCAGAAGTCCCTGTACTGGGGCACCTCCGACGCGCCCCTGCCCTGGGCCGGCTGACCCTCACCGCGGCCCTCTGCTCGTCCCCAACTCCCCAGCCCCTGACGCCAGTTGCCGGAGAAGCCAATGCCCCAACCCCCCGTTGCCCGACTGCGCGCCCTGCGCTCGGTCGAACTGCTCACCCCCACCCTCGGCGAGGCCGCCGACTTCTACGCCGAGGCGTGGGGGCTCGCGGTCGTCGAGTCCGAGCGCGACGCCGTGTGGCTGCGCGGCACCGGCGAGGAGCACCACGCGCTCCACCTGACCCGCTCCCACCGCCTCGGCCTCGGCCGGATCTCCTTCGCGGTCGGCACCCCCGCCGAGGTGGACGAGGCGGCCCGCCGCCTGCTCGCCCGCGGCATCACACCGGTCGCCGGGCCCGGCCGCCTCGACCAGGTCGGCGGCGGCTACGGCCTGCGCTTCACCGACCACGAGGGACGCCTGGTCGAACTGTCCGCCGAGACCTGGGCCGTCCGGCCCGGCGGCCGGGACGAGGCGGTCCCGGTCGGGGTCACCCACGCCGTGTTGAACACCACCGACATCGACGCGTCCGTCGCCTTCTACTGCGACGTCCTCGGCCTGCGCGTCTCCGACTGGTCCGAACACCAGATGGCCTTCCTGCGCTGCAACGCGGACCACCACTGCATCGCCTTCAACCAGGCCGAGTGGGCCTCGCTCAACCACGTCGCCTACGAGATGCGGTCGGTCGACCACTTCATGCGGGGCCTGGGCCGCCTGCGCCACCACGGCATCACCCCCCAGTGGGGGCCCGGCCGGCACGGCCCCGGCGACAACACCTTCTCCTACTTCACCGACCCGACCGGCCTGGTCTGCGAGTACACCTCCGAGGTCGCGCAGGTGGTGGAGGACCGCTGGATCGCCAAGGTGTGGCGGCGCACCCCCGAACTCTCCGACCTGTGGGGCACGGCAGGCCCACCCTCCCCGGAGATCCGCTGCCACATGGCGGGCACCCTCGACCCCGGCCCGCTCGCCGCATCCGCCGAGGAGACAACCGCATGACCCCCCGCACCCCTCGGACCCGCCAGGTCGGCCTGGTCGGCTGGGGCGCCATCGGCCGCGTCGTCGGCACGGCCCTCGCCGCACACCGCATCCCCGGCGCCGCGTTGGCGTGCCTGGTCGACAACCGCCCCCTCGGCGACAGCGCACCCGCGCCGCAAGTCACCTTCGAGGAGGCCCTGCAACGCTGCGACCTGATCGTGGAAGCGGCCGGACAGGGCGTCGTCCGTGCCTGGGGCGAGCAGGTCCTCACCTCCGGCACCGACCTGCTGATCGCCTCCACCGGCGCACTGACCGACGAGGACCTGGCCGAGCGGCTGCTCGCGGCCGGACCGGGCCGGGTGTACTTCACCGGCGGCGCCGTCGGCGGCCTCGACCTCCTCCAGGCCGTACGCGCCCTCGGCCCGCTGCACGAGGTGCGGCTCACCACCACCAAACTGCCCACCACCCTCGAACAGCCGTGGATGGACCAGGAGTTGCTGACCCGACTGCGCACCGCGACCGGGCCGGTCGAGGTCATGACGGGCACCGCCCGCGACATCCCGGTGAAGTTCCCCAAGTCGACGAACGTCGCCGCCTCGGTCGCCCTGGCCGTCGGTGACCTGGACACCGTGCGAGTCCGGGTCGTCGCCGACCCCGGCGCCCACCACACCCGGCACGTCATCGAGGCGTCCGGGCCGCACGGGACGTACCGCTTCGACGTCGCGCACCTGCCCGACCCGGGCAACCCGGCGACCAGCCAGGTCGTGCCCCATGCCGTGCTGCGCAGCCTCGCCGCCCTGGCCGGACGGACGGGACAGATCCTGTGACCGCCGCCGTCCACCTCGACGAGGCCGGCGACCGGGGACCGCTGCTGCTGTGCCTGCACGGCATCGGCTCCTCGTCGGCCGCGTTCGCCCCACAGCTCGCCGAACTGGGACGGTACGCCCGGGTCGTCGCCTGGGACGCCCCCGGATACGGCAAGTCGCCCGACCCCGAAGGCCCGTTGACCCTCGACGACTACGCCGACACGGCAGCCGGCCTGATCCGTGCGCGGGGCGGGAACGCCCACGTCCTGGGGGTGTCCTGGGGCGGGGTGATCGCACTGCGGCTCGCCGTCCGCCATCCCGAACTCGTCGCGTCCCTCATCGTCGCCGACTCCAGCCCAGGCTCCGGGACGGACCCGGCGAAGGCCGCCGCCATGCGGGCCCGGGCCACGGAGCTGGCCGAGGTAGGGCCCCGGGCGTTCGCCGAACGACGCGCACCCCGCCTGATCTCCGCCCAGGCACCCGCCGCACTAGTCCGGCGGGTGACCGACACCATGGCGGAAGCCGTCCGCCTGCCCGGCTACAGGTCCGCCGCCGCGTCGATGGCCGCCGCCGACCTGCGCGGCGAACTCGCCCGGATCACCGCGCCCACCCTCGTCCTCTGCGGCGACCAGGACCGCGTCACCGGCCCCGACGCCTCCCAGGCGATCGCCGGTGCCGTCCACAAGACCGCCTACGTGATCGTCAAGGACGCCGGTCACCTGGCCAACCAGGAGCAACCCGCGCGCTTCAACGCCTGGGTGCTCTCCCACCTCCGCATCACCGCCCGCATCCCCGATTAGGAGCGCACCATGCCGCTGACCAGCACCGACTACGACAACGGCGGAGACCTCGCCGCGTACACCGACTCGCTCATCGCGACCAAGGACTCCCGCGACCCCGACTGGAACACCCTCGCCTTCCAGGCCAAGGCCGGGGACCAGTACCGCCGCGCCCAGATCCGCTACGTCGGCTCCGGCGCCACCGGCAACCACGAGGGCGACAACCGGATCCTCCCGTCCGGCGGGTTCACCTTCTCCAACATGCTGCTGCCGCCCGGGGCCGAGGGCCCCGAGCACACCCACCACGACGTCGAGGAAGCCTTCTTCGTCCTGGAGGGCCGGGTGCGGGTCGGCATCCACCGCGGCACGGACGAGGTGGAGTACCGCACCCTCGGCTACCGCGACATGATCGTCGTCCCGGCGGGGGTGGCCCGTTCCCTGAAGAACGAGGGCGATACCGACGCGCTGTTCTGCGTCGTCATCGGCACCCGGAAGCCGCAGGTGCCGACCTACCCCGAGCACTCGCCGATGCACGGCGTCACCCGTGACTGAGCGGCGCGCGACCGGCGGCCGGACCGTCGTCGTCACGGGGGCGGGCCGCGGCCTGGGACTGGCCATGGCCCGCCGGGCCGGGCAGGACGGCTTCCGGGTCGCCCTCGCCGAGGTGGACGAGGAGCGGGGCCGGGCCGCGCAGGCGTCGCTGCGCGACGAGGGCATCGATGCCCACTTCACGCACTGCGACGTCGCGGACCCGGACTCGGTGCGGCAACTCGCCGCATTCACCGGCCGGTTGGGGCCGCTGTACGGACTGGTCAACAATGCGGCGCTCGCCAACGGCGTGGGCGGCAAGGAGTTCTGGGACATCGACGTCGCGGACTGGGACCGGCTGATGACGGTCAACGCACGCGGCCCCTGGTTGGTGGCCAAGGCCCTGCTGCCGCAGCTCCTCGCCCACGGCGGACCGGGCCGGATCGTCAACCTCGCCTCCGACGCGGCCCTGTACGGCTCCCCGCGCCTGGCCCACTACATCGCCTCCAAGGGCGCCGTGATCGCACTGACCCGGGCCATGGCCCGCGAACTCGGCGACAAGGGCATCACCGTCAACGCGGTCGCCCCCGGCCTGACCGAGTGCGAGGCCACCGAGACCGTGCCCACCGAACGGCACGACCTCTACCGCGCCAACCGGGCGATCTCCCGCCCCCAGCGGCCCGACGACCTCATCGGCACGGTCGCCTTCCTCCTGGGCGAGGAGTCCCGCTATCTGACCGGACAGGTGATCGCCGTCAACGGCGGCTTCACCATGCACTGACCACGGTGCACCGAGCAACAGGAGACAACTGACATGGATCTGGGCCTCGCCGACCGCACCATCGTGGTCACCGGCGGCAGCTCGGGCGTCGGCCTGGCCACGGTCCGCGCCCTCCTCGACGAAGGCGCGCGGGTCGCCACCTGCGGGCGCGACGCCGACCGCCTCGCCCGGGCGGCGGCCGACCTCGACGGCGACCGACTGCTGACGGCCGTCTGCGACGTCCGGGACCCGGACGCGGTACGCGAGTTCACCGAGCACGCCGCCGGTGCGTTCGGCGGCATCGACGGCCTCGTCAACAACGCCGGCCAGTCCCGGATGACGGGCCTGGACGAGTCCACCGCCGACGACTGGCGCGACGAACTGGAGCTGAAGTTCTTCGGCGTCCTCAACCCGCTGCACGCGGCCCGCCCGCACCTGACGGCGGCGCCCGCACCGAGCGTCGTCAACGTCAACGCCGTCCTCGCCAAACAGCCCGAGCCCGGTCTGATCACCACCAGCGCCGCCCGGGCCGGCATCCTCAACCTCTCCAAGTCCCTGTCCGTCGAACTCGCCGCCGACGGCATCCGGGTCAACTCCGTGTGCCTGGGCCTGATCGACACCGGCCAGTGGACCCGCCGCCACGCCGCGGCGGACTCGGGCCGGAGCTACTCGGACTGGCAGGCGCAACTCGCCGCCGACCGCGGGATCGCGCTCGGCCGGCTCGGCCGCGCCGAGGAGGTCGCCTACGCGATCGTCACGCTGCTGTCGCCCCGCGCCTCGTACATCACCGGCACCAGCATCGACGTCTGCGGCGGCGTCGGCCGCTCCATCCTCTGAGGAGACCCCATGCGTTACGACAACGGAGGCGATCTCCTCGTCGCCGTCCTACGGGAACTCGACATCGACACCGTCTTCGGCATCGTCAGCGTGCACAACCTGCCGCTGGTCGAAGCCGTCGACCGGGAACTGCGGTTCGTCCCGGTGCGCCACGAGGCGACCGCGGTGAACGCCGCCGACGCCTACGGGCGGGCCCGCGGCGGCATCGGCTGCGCCCTCACCTCCACCGGCACCGGCGCGGGCAACGCCGCCGGATCGCTGATCGAGGCGCTCAGCGCGGGCACCGCCGTGCTGCACGTCACCGGACAGGTGGAGAGCCGGTACCTGGGCGGCGGCCGCGGCTACATCCACGAGACCAAGGACCAACTGGGCATGCTGACGGCGGTCTCCGCGTACGCCGCCACCGTGCCGTCCGCCGCCGACGCGGGCCGGATCCTGCGCCGGGCGGCGCACACCGCACGCACCGCACCCGGCGGACCCGCGAGCGTCGAGTGGCCGATCGACCTCCAGTACGCGGCCCAGACCGACGCCGCGGTGGAGCGGACCGCACCCGCCGTGCGGACTCCCGCACCGGACCAACTGGCTGCCGCCAGCGCCCTGTTGGCCTCGGCGCGCCGACCCCTGATCTGGGCCGGCGGCGGAGCGACCCGGGCCAGGACCGCACTCGCCGACCTGCTGGCCGCGACCGGCGCGGGACTGCTCACCTCGAACTCCGGACGCGGCACGGTGCCCGAGGACCACCCCCAGGTCATCGGCAACTTCGCCACCACCCCGCCGGTGCGCGCCCTGCTCGCCGACGCCGATCTGCTGCTGACCATCGGCACCCACTTCCGCTCCAACGAGACCGCCGACTACGCACTCGAACTCCCCGCCGCCCACGTCCAGATCGACCTCGATGCCGCCGCGCTGGGCCGGGCGTACCCGACCCGGCACCCGCTGAACGGCGACGCGGCCGACGTCCTCGCGGCGCTGCTGCCGCACGCGGCACCGGCCGAGCCGGCCTGGACGGACCGGATCACCGCGGTCCGCGCACAGGTGCGAGCCACCCTCCACGACGCCATCGGCCCGCAAGCGGCGCTCTGCGACGCGCTCCGCGCCGCACTGCCCCGCGCGGCCGTCGTCGCCCGCGACGTCACCATCCCGTCCAGCAGCTGGGGCAACCGACTGCTGGAGCTCTACGACCCGCGCGACAACGTCTTCCCGCGCGGCGGCGGCATCGGCCAGGGCCTCGGCATGGGCATCGGCGCCGCCCTCGCCCGACCGGAGACCCCCACCGTCGTCCTCGCCGGCGACGGCGGCCTCGCCGTCCACCTCGGCGAACTCCTCACCCTCGCCCAGGAACGCCCCCGGCTCACCCTGCTGGTCTTCAACGACGGTGGCTACGGTGTCCTGCGGAACATGCAGGACGCGCACCGCGAACGCCGCTGCGGGGTGGACCTCACCACCCCCGACTTCGAACGGCTGGCCGGCGCCTGCGGGCTGCCGTACCTGCGGATCGCCGCCGAGGAGCACGCCGCGCCCGTGCTGGCCGAGGCCGTCGGGTCGGACGGGCCGGTGCTCGTCGAGGTCGACCTGACGGCGCTGGGCCCGATGAAGAACCCGTTCACCCCGCCCGTGAAGATCCCGGGTCAGTGAGGAGCCAGCCGAGATGAGCGAGACGCCCGTGCACCTGATCGTGCGCCGGATGACCTGGGAGGCCGACGGGGTCCTCTCCGTCGAACTGGCACACCCCGACGGCAAACCCCTCCCCGCCTGGACCCCCGGCGCCCACATCGACGTCGAGGTCGGCGGCCGGATCCGCCAGTACAGCCTGTGCGGCGACCCGCGCTCCGCCACGACGTACCGGATCGGCGTGCTCGACGAACCCGCCTCCCGCGGCGGTTCGCGCCACGTCCACACCCGGCTGCGCCCCGGCCAGACCGTCCCGGTCTCCCCGCCCCGCAACCACTTCGCCCTGGAGGACGCCCCCGGCTACGTGTTCGTCGCCGGCGGCATCGGCATCACCCCGCTGCTGGCCATGGCCCGCGAGGCCGCCCGGCGCGGCACCGCCTGGCGGATGGTCTACGGCGGCCGCAGCCGCGCCTCGATGGCCTTCACCGACGAACTGGCCGCACTGGGCGGCGAGGTGGCGATCGTCCCGCAGGACGAACACGGACACCTCGACCTGGCGGCCGCGCTCACCGACCTGCCCGCCGGCACCCTCGTCTACTGCTGCGGACCGGAACCGCTGCTGGCCGCGATCGAGCGGCTGTGCCCCGCCGACCGCCTGCGGGTGGAACGCTTCGCGGCACCCGTGGTGCAGCGCACCGGCGCGGACCAGGCGTTCGAAGTCGAGTGCCGCGCCTCCGGCCGCACCCTCACCGTCGGCGCCGACACCTCTGTCTTGCAGGCCGTGGAGGACGCGGGCATCCTCGTCAACAGCTCCTGCCGGGACGGCATTTGCGGCTCCTGCGAGACCCGGGTGCTCGCAGGCACCCCCGACCACCGCGACTCCCTGCTGAGCGAGGCCGAGCACACCGCGAACGCGACCATGATGATCTGCGTCTCGCGCTGCGCGACCGACCGCCTCGTCCTCGATCTGTGACCCGACGACAACTGTGACCCGACGACCCGTGCCCAGACCGTTGGAGGCCCCGATGACCACCACCCCCCGGCCGTACCTGGACCCCCACCAGTCCCGTACACGCGAACCCACCCCCTACGAGTACAAACTGGCCGCCACCCTCGAAGAGGTCTTCACCAAGGACGGCCACGAACTCGCCGACGTCATCCGTGGACTGAATGCCCGTCAGATCCACGCCCCGGACGGCACCCCCTGGACCGAGGAGTCCTTCCGCGCCGAGATGCACCGCTTGGGAGCCTGACCATGACCCTGTCGACCACCGACACCGCCGAGCACATCTACGCCAACGGCCTGCGCAACCAGTGGCACCCCGTCGTCCCGTCGTCGTTCGTCGCCCCCGGCGCGATGCGCAAGGTGACCGCACTCGGCGAACAATGGCTGCTGTTCCGCCGCTCCGACGGCACTCTCGCCCTGCTCGCCGACCGCTGCCCGCACCGCGGCGCCCCGCTGTCCCTGGGCAAGCACCTCGGGGACCGGGTCGCCTGCTGGTACCACGGCGTCGAGGTCGCGCCGGACGGCACCGTCGTGTCCGTACCCGGCCTGCCCGGGTGCGCCCTCGAAGGGAAGAAGCTCGTCACCTCGCTGCCGGTCCGCGAGGTCGCCGGCGCGGTCCTCGCCTACTTCGGGGACGACCGGCACCCCGAACCGGCCGAACTGACCCTCCCCGACCCCCTCGACGACCCCGACGTCGAGCCGATCCTCTGCTACGCCGAGTGGGAGGTCCCCTGGCGGTACGCCATGGAGAACCTCCTCGACCCGATGCACGGCGCGTTCCTGCACCGCGAGTCGCACACCATGTACGACGGGGACACCACGGCCAAGTTCCGCATCCGCGAAACCGATCGGGGCTACTTCTTCGAGAAGACCGACCAGCGGGGCGTCAACTTCGACTGGGTCGAGCTGTGCCGCACCGGTGTCGACTGGGTGGACCTGTCCATTCCCTACCCGCCCTCCGCGGGCCCCGGCGGCGCCTTCGGGATCGTCGGCATGGCCTGCCCGGTGGACACCGGACGCACCGGCGTCTTCTTCTGGCGCTACCGCCGCGTACAGGGCTGGCAGCGCGACACCTGGCGGTTCCTCTACAAGACCCTCATCGAGGAGCGGCACTGGGAGGTACTGGAACAGGACCGCGTCATGCTGGAGGCCATGCCGGCCGACGCCGACCAGCGCGAGAACCTCTACCAGCACGACCTGGGCGTGGTGCGGCTCCGCCGCCTGCTCCGCTCCCAGGCCGAGCAGCAGACCACGGCGACCACCCCCGTGGGGTGATCGGACCCCGCGACCTCAGCCGGCGGGCTCCTCGTCCGACGCGAGGATCGAGTGCTCCAGCTTGCCCAACAGCCGTGCGAGCTGGCGGCACTCGGCCGGGGACATCCCGCCGAGCATCCGACGCTCGTTGTCGAGGTGCTCGGCGAACACCTCGTCCACCTTGGCCAGCCCCTCGTCGGTGAGCCGCGAGTACACCACCCGGCGGTCCTCGGCGTCCCGCTCCCGCACGATCAGCCCGTCCTTCTCCAACCGGTCGATCCGCAGGGTGACCCCGGCGGACGAGACCAGCCCCGAGTCGGCGAGCTGCCCTGCGGTCAGTCGGTACGGCCGACCGGACCGCCGCAGTGCGGTCAGCACGTCGAAACCGGCCACCGAGAGGCCGTGGCGCTCGATGGACGCCGTCAGGCGGGTGCTGTAACGCAGGAACGAGCGGTGCAGTCGGGCCAGGACCTCCAGCGGAGTGGTGTCCAGCTCGGGCCGCTCCCGCGCCCAGTCCTCGATGACCATCGCCACCGCGTCCCGCTCCGCCGTCGCCCTGCGCTCCGCCATCCCCGTCCCCTCGTCAGACCCGCAGGACCGCGCCGTCGCAGGTCAGCCGGCGATGCGCAGGTCCCTCAGCCCTGAAAATCCTACCCCTGAGGCGCTGGACCCGTCAGTGGCGGTGACGGGTCCACATCAACAGGGAGGCCGTGTACGCTGTCGCGACAGCGGCCGTCGCTTTCGGACATCTGGTTCCGGACACCCGGACGGTCGCGCGGCGGTGGGGCCCGCCGTACCCGAACCGCGGCAGTCCGTGCCGCCAACGGTCCCTACTTGCGATGTGGCGTACCCGCCTCCGGGCGGGCGTCCGGCGAGTAGGAGACGTGTACCGATTGAAGACCCCGAAGGCGCCGGCCGTGGTGGAACCCACCGATCCGGATGTCGAACTCCCCCTGTCCGCCCGGCACCCGGCTCCCCGGCACTCGCACCTGCCCGTCATGGCGGTGGTCGCGTGCGGCGGAATGCTGGGCGCGTCCGCCCGCTACTGGGGGGCTTCACCACGTTCTCGACCTACTCCGTCGACGTCGAGCGCCTACCGACCGGCGGCCGGGCCCGTGCCGGACCAAGCAACCCACGAGTTGCACCAAGGAACCCATGAACCGCGACAAGGAACCCACGAAGTGAACTGGCTGCTCGTCATAGCCGGCGCCGCCGTCGGCGCGCCCCTGCGCTACCTGACCGACCGCGCCGTCCAGAAACGGCACGACACCGTGTTCCCCTGGGGGACCTTCACCGTCAACGTCGTCGGCTGCTTCGTGCTGGGCGTCCTGACCGGCGCCGTCACCCGCGGCGCCGCCCCGCACTCCTTCCAACTGCTCCTGGGCACCGGCCTGTGCGGGGCGCTGACCACGTACTCCACGTTCTCCTACGAGACGATGCGCCTGGTCGAGTCCGGGGCGGGGCGCTACGCCACCGCCAACGTCGTCGGCAGCATCGTCGCGGGGCTCGGCGCGGCATTCGCCGGTGGCGCACTGGTGGCGGCGCTCGGGCACTGACCCGGGCGTTCGACCGCCGTTCCGGGGCGTGTGGCACGATTTTCCAGGTGACCGGCAACCCGCCCTCGGCGCAGCACCTGCGCGACCTCGCACTGCTGCGACGCGTCCGCGACCGGATCGACCGGGATTACGCGCAGCCGCTGGACGTCGAGGCGCTCGCCCGTGGCGTGCACATGTCGGCCGGGCACCTCAGCCGACAGTTCCGGCTGGCCTACGGCGAGTCGCCGTACAGCTACCTGATGACCCGACGCATCGAGCGCGCCATGGCGCTGCTGCGCCGCGGCGACCTCAGCGTCACCGAGGTCTGCTTCGCGGTCGGCTGCGCGTCCCTGGGCACCTTCAGCACCCGCTTCACCGAACTGGTCGGCATGCCGCCCAGCGCCTACCGGCGACTGGCGGCGCAGGCGACCGCGGGCATCCCGTCCTGCGTGGCGAAGCAGGTGACCAGACCGATCAGGAATCGAGAAGCGCCGCCCCCGGGCCGCGGCTAGCGTTTCGGCCATGGACATCACCATTCACCTCAGCTCCCTCCCGCACGACGACCCGGACGCCTCCCTGGCCTTCTACCGCGACATCCTCGGCTTCGAGGTCCGCAACGATGTCGGCCAGGGCAAGATGCGCTGGATCACCGTCGGCCCCGCCGGCCAGCCCGACACCTCCATCCTCCTGGCGCCGCCGGCCGCCGACCCCGGCATCACCGACGACGAGCGCCGCACCATCGCCGAGATGATGGCCAAGGGCACCTACGGCTGGATCCTGCTGGCCACCCGGAACCTCGACGACACCTTCGAGAAGGTGCAGGCCAGCGACGCCGAGGTCGTCCAGGAGCCGACCGAGCAGCCGTACGGCGTCCGCGACTGCGCCTTCCGTGACCCGGCCGGCAATCTGATCCGGATCCAGGAACTGAGCTGAGCCGTCCCGCGATCACGGCGATGACCTGACCCTCCGCCGCGCACACCGGCCGAGGCCCGGATGCGCCGGCCACGCCGACCCGCTGGTTCCGTAGTCACCTCGCACCGCCGCCAGGCCCGGCGCGAGGTGAACCAGCCGCCCGACCGGTCCCTGCCACGCCCCCGGAGACCGCGCGGGCGGCCCCGCGCAACGCACAGATGGAGAGACGAAGAGCATGGCCAAGAGGACGGACCCGCGGACGCCCGCGCGGCACGCTGCTGACAGCCACGATCTGATCCGCGTGCACGGTGCGCGCGAGAACAACCTCAAGGACGTCAGCATCGAGCTCCCCAAGCGCCGGCTGTCGGTGTTCACCGGAGTCTCCGGCTCGGGCAAGAGCTCGCTGGTGTTCGACACGATCGCCGCGGAGTCGCAGCGGCTGATCAACGAGACCTACAGCGCCTTCGTGCAGGGCTTCATGCCGACCCTGGCGCGGCCCGAGGTCGACGTCCTCGAAGGACTGACCACCGTGATCAGCGTCGACCAGCAGCGGATGGGTGCCGACCCCCGCTCGACGGTCGGCACCGCCACCGATGCCAACGCCATGCTGCGCATCCTCTTCAGCCGGCTCGGGAAGCCGCACATCGGCCCGCCCAGCGCGTACGCCTTCAACGTCCCCTCGGTCCGGGCGGCCGGCGCGATCACCGTCGAGCGCGGAAACAAGAAGGCGGTCAAGGCGACCTTCAACCGCACCGGCGGCATGTGCCCGCGCTGCGAGGGCCGCGGCTCGGTCACCGATCTCGACCTCACTCAGCTCTACGACGACGCCAAGTCGCTCGCCGAGGGCGCGCTCACCATCCCCGGCTACAAGGCGGGCGGCTGGAACTACCGGCTCTACAGCGAATCGGGCTTCTTCGACCCGGACAAGCCGATCCGCAAGTACACCAAGAAGGAACTGCACGACTTCCTCCACCGCGAGCCGACCAGGATGAAGATCGCGGGCATCAACATGACCTACGAGGGTCTGGTCCCGCGGATCCAGAAGTCGATGCTCGCCAAGGACAAGGAGGCGATGCAGCCGCACATCCGGGTGTTCGTGGAGCGGGCGGTCGCCTTCACCACCTGCCCCGAGTGCGAAGGCACCCGGCTCAGCGAGGGCGCCCGGGCCTCGAAGATCAAGCGGATCAGCATCGCGGACGCCTGCGCGATGGAGATCAGGGACCTGGCCGCCTGGGTCCGCGGCCTCAAGGAGCCGTCGGCGGCGTCGCTGCTCACGGCGCTCCAGCACACCCTGGAGTCGTTCGTGGAGATCGGCCTCGGCTATCTCTCGCTCGACCGGCCCGCGGGCACGCTGTCCGGTGGCGAGGCGCAGCGCGTCAAGATGATCCGCCACCTCGGCTCCTCGCTCACCGACACCACGTACGTCTTCGACGAGCCGACCACCGGCCTGCACCCGCACGACATCCAGCGGATGAACGACCTGCTGCTGCGGCTGCGCGACAAGGGCAACACCGTGCTCGTCGTGGAGCACAAGCCGGAGACCATCACGATCGCCGACCACGTCGTCGACCTCGGCCCCGGCGCCGGTTCGGGCGGCGGCAGCGTCTGCTTCGAGGGCACCGTCGAGGCGCTGCGGAAGAGCGACACCGTCACCGGCCGCCACTTCGACGACCGCGCCACCCTCAAGGAGACGGTGCGCACGCCCACCGGCACGTTGGAGATCCGCGGTGCCTCGGCGCACAACCTGCGCAACGTCGACGTCGATATCCCGCTCGGGGTGCTCGCCGTCGTCACGGGCGTCGCCGGCTCCGGCAAGAGCTCGCTCGTGCACGGTTCGATCCCGGCCGGCGAGGGGGTCGTCTCGGTCGACCAGAGCCCCATCCGCGGCTCCCGGCGCAGCAACCCGGCGACGTACACCGGACTGCTCGACCCGATCCGCAAGGCGTTCGCCAAGGCGAACGACGTGAAGCCGGCCCTGTTCAGCGCCAACTCCGAGGGTGCCTGCCCGACGTGCAACGGCGCCGGGGTCATCTACACCGACCTGGCGATGATGGCCGGGGTCGCCACCACCTGCGAGGACTGCGAGGGCAAGCGGTTCGACGCGTCGGTCCTCGAATACCACCTTGGCGGCCGCGACATCAGCGAGGTGTTGGAGATGTCGGTGGCCGAGGCCGAGGAGTTCTTCGGCGACGGTGCGGCGCGCACCCCGGCCGCGCACAGGATCGTCGAGCGGCTCGCCGACGTCGGGCTCGGCTACCTCAAGCTCGGTCAGCCGCTCACCACACTGTCCGGCGGCGAGCGGCAGCGCCTGAAGCTGGCCACACACATGGCCGAGAAGGGCGGCGTATACGTCCTCGACGAGCCGACCGCCGGCCTGCACCTCGCCGACGTCGAGCACCTGCTCGGCCTGCTCGACCGGCTCGTCGACGCCGGCAAGTCGGTGATCGTGGTCGAGCACCACCAGGCGGTCATGGCACACGCCGACTGGATCATCGACCTCGGCCCCGGCCCAGGCCACGACGGCGGCACGGTCGTTTTCGAGGGCACGCCCACGGACCTCGTCACCGCCCGCTCGACCCTCACCGGCGAGCACCTCGCGGAGTACGTGGGCGCCTGACACCAGGTACTCCTCCAGCTAGTCCACTCTCGTCCAGTCCTCTCGTGTCTCTCGTGCGGCTTCCCTGCCTCGAAAAATACCCCCCCGGGTACTCGTGCTACCTTCGAAACATACCCCGGGGGGTAATTTTCCACGAATGGGAGCAGCGCATGTTCTTCGTCGACACGATCGAGGTGGCCGGGCTCGGCAACCGCAGCTATCTGGCCGGGGGCCAGCGGACCGCGGTGGCGGTCGACCCGCCCCGTGACATCGACCGGGTGATAGCGGCGGCGGCACGGCGCGGGGTGCGGATATCCCACGTGGTCGAGACGCACGTCCACAACGACTACGTCACGGGCGGCCTGGCGCTGGCCCGCATCACGGGCGCCGCCTACCTCGTCCCCGCCGCGGCCCGGGTCTCCTACGAGCGCGTGCCCGTGCACGACGGCGACCGCCGCGAGGTCGACACCACGGCCGGCCTGACCCTGCGTGCACTGGCGACACCCGGCCACACCCCGCACCACACCTCCTACGCACTGGAGGAGAACGGCACGGCCGTCGCGGTGTTCACCGGCGGCTCGCTGCTGATCGGCACCGTAGGCCGGCCCGACCTGGTCGAACCACGGCTGACGGAAGAACTGGCCCGGGCCCAGCACGCCTCCGCACACCGTCTGGCCGACGAACTGCCGGACGATACGGCGGTGCTGCCCACGCACGGATTCGGCAGCTTCTGCTCGTCCGGCCAGGCGCAGGGCGAGTCCACCACGATCGGCAAGGAGAAGACCTCCAACGAGGCGCTCACCCGTGACGTCGACGGCTTCGTCGCCGCCCTGCTGGCCGTCCTGGACGACGTTCCCGCGTACTACGCGCACATGAGTCCCGCCAACGCGGCGGGACCCGCGCCGGTCGACCTGAGCCCGCCCACCGTCGCGGACGCCGAGGAGATCGCCGCCCGGCTGGCCGCCGGGGAATGGGTGGTGGACCTGCGCAACCGGGTCGCCTTCGCCGAAGGGCACGTGGCGGGTTCGTTCAACTTCGAGGCCGAGGGGCAGCTCGCCACCTACCTGGCCTGGCTGATCCCGTGGGGCAAGCCGGTGACCCTGCTCGCCGAGTCGCCTGAGCAACTCGCCGCAGCCCAGCGGGAGTTGGTACGGGTCGGCATCGACCGTCCGGCCGCCGCGGCCACCGGGGAGCCGTCGGACTGGGCACGCAGGGGCGAGGCCCTCGCCTCCTTCCCGCGCGCCACGTTCGCCGATCTCGCGAAGCACCACAAGGACGGCGTGGTCGTCCTCGATGTGCGTCGGGACGCCGAACGGGCGGCGTCGGGCCACGTGGAGGGCTCGGTTCACCTCCCCGTCCACCTGCTGCACCGCCGCCTCCACGAGGTTCCCCGAGGACAGGTGTGGGTGCACTGCGCCGGCGGCATGCGGGCCGCCATCGCCGCCTCCCTGCTGGATGCGGCGGGGCGCGACGTCGTCGCCGTCGACGACGGTTTCGACTCGGCCGAGAAGGCCGGGCTTCCCATCCGCAGGCACTGATGGCAGCCGCCGCAGATCACCGACCGGGAAAGCGAACAGGAACGAGAATCACCATGAGCCTGTCCGGACGTAGCCGAGGCGGCGCGGCGCGGGTGACCGCGCAGGAGGCCGCCGCCCGCACCGGGCCCACGCACGCCGCCGACAACACCGTGTCCGCTGAGCTGCTCGATGTGCGCGAGCCCTACCGGGCTGACGTGTTGGGCGGCAGGTGGCCGAGGGCCTGGGCGGGGTTGCCGGTCGTGGACTGGCGGGGCGGGAACGGGGCCGTCGCGTGAGCGCAGCGATACTCGCCCTGATCACCGGCGCCGTCATCGGTCTGGCGCTCGGAGCGCTCGGGGGCGGTGGGAGCGTGCTGGCCGTCCCCGCCCTGATCTACCTGCTCGGCTTCCCGCCCGTCGCCGCCGCCACCGCCAGCCTGGTCATCGTCACCGTCACGTCCGCCACCGCCCTGTTCGCGCACGCCCGCGACGGGCACGTCGTCTGGCGTACGGGGCTGCTGTTCGCGGCCACCGGAATCGTTCCGGCGATGCTGGGCGGCGCACTCGCCGGGCGCCTCCCGCCAGCCGTGCTGACCGTGGCCTTCGCCGCGGTCGCGGCCGCTGCCGCGATCCGCATGCTCAAGCCCCGCAACTCCTCGGCGGGCACCGTTCGGGTACGGCCGGGCCGCGCGGCGGCGGCCGGCGTCGGACTGGGCGCGGTCACCGGCGTCCTCGGCGTCGGCGGGGGCTTCCTCGCCGTTCCCGCGCTGGTCAACGTCCTCGGCATGCGGATGCGGGCGGCCGTGGGCACCAGCCTGCTGGTGATCACCGTCAACTCGCTGGCAGCGCTGGCGATGCGTACCGGTGCGGCCGACAGCCTGGACTGGGCCGTCATAGGGCCGTTCGCCGGGGCGGCGATCCTGGGTGCCTGGGACGGCAAACGCCTGGCGGCGAAACTGTCCGGGCACACCCTTCAACGGGTGTTCGCCCTGGTCTTGTTGGCGGTGGCCGGGGGCATGTTGCTGGACGCGGTGGTGTGATGACCACACGCTGGGAATGCCTTACGCCAGCGACAGGAACAGTTTCTCCAACCGCGCGCGCATCGCCTCGCTGTCCTCACCGTTCTTACGGCCCGATTCGATGTCGGCCACGCACTGCTGTAGACCGGTGGCGATGATCGCGAAACCGGCCCGGTCGAGTGCCCGCGAGGCGGCGGCCAGCTGTGTGACGACGTCCTCGCAGTCCCGTCCTTCCTCGATCATCCGGATCACGCCGGAGATCTGCCCCTGCGCGCGCCGCAGCCGGTTCAGCACGGCCTTCAGGGACGCGCCTTCAAGATCCAGTTCCACGATCACTCCTCGAAAATACCCCTAGGGGTACTGTACGTCCCGGTTCGGGACGGCGGCGACAAACAAGGATCACATCTGCCATGACCACTCCCCTCACCTTCGACATCGACCAGGCCCACGCCCGGCTGCACGACCTCACCATCATCGACGTACGCACTCCCGGCGAATACGCCTCCGGCCATCTGCCCGGCGCCCTCAACATCCCCCTGGGCCAGATCCACCAGGCGTTGCCCGAAATGCGGCACGCGGCCGACCGTGGCGACGTCCTCGTGGTGTGCGCCTCCGGCGCCCGCTCGGAGAAGGTCTGCAAGCTCCTCGCGGAGCAGGGCATCCCGACCGCCACCCTCGGCGGCGGCACCCACGCGTGGGCGGCCGAAGGGCACGACCTGCACGAGCCCGTCGCGTGCGACACCCGCGCCGGCTGGAGCATGGAGCGTCAGGTGCGTTTCGCCGCAGGCACGCTCGTACTCCTGGGACTGCTCCTGGGGCTGCTCGTGCACCCGGCCTTCCAGATCCTCTCCGCAGCCATCGCGGGCGGCCTCGTCTTCTCCGCGCTCACCGACACCTGCGGTATGGCCGTCATGCTGGCCAAGCTGCCGCACAACCGTCCCCGCCCGGCCGACCTCGCCATGACGCTCGCCACTTTGCGCCGCAGCTGACCACCGCCCTGACGGGTGCCCGGTCGACGTCGATCTCCGCTGGCCGGGCGGGTATCCGTTCCGGCCTCCGGCGCCGCGACGCCGTCCATCCCACCCGGCCTCGGAATCATCGGCATAGCGGCATAGCGGCATAGCGGCACCGGGGCGCCGGCTCGGATCACTGGGTGGAGAGCTTGTGGACGGTGGTGTCGTCGGGGGTCAGCGGTCGCCCGTCCGCGGACAGCACTTCCAGTGCGCGGAGGCGATGGCCTTGTCGGCGGTCGACCAACTGTGAGTGCGGTTCGCCGGGGGCGAAGAAGTTCTGTTCGCCCCACTGCCGCAGCGCCACGATGACGGGGAAGAGCGCCTTGCCCTTCGGAGTCAGTACGTACTCGCGGTAGGCGCTGCCGTCCGAGGCGGGGACGGATTCGAGGACACCGCCGGCGACCAGGGTGCGCAGGCGCGCAGTGAGGATGTTCTTCGCCACGCCGAGGCTGCGCTGGAACTCCCCGAAGCGCCGGCTTCCGTCGAAGGCGTCCCGCACGATCAGCAGGGACCACCAGTCGCCGATCGCGTCCACCGACCGGGCGACGGGGCATTCGCTGTCGTCGAAGCGCGTCCTGGTCACCATGGCGTCCCTCACTCTCACAACGGTTGCAACATGCTACCAAAAAAGTTAGCGTCGCTGCTGGTAGCAAGATGAAACCAGATATACGGAGGAGTGCTGATGCCCAGCAACGGTGAGGCTGCGACAACACGACGGACCGGGGCCCGAAGCAGGGAAGGTTCCGCGTTCGCCCTGTCCCGCGGCGTCGTCATCCTGTTCGCCGTCGCCTGCGGAGCCGCGGTGGCCAACGTCTACTTCTCCCAGCCGCTCCTGGTGACCATGGGGCACGACCTCGCCATGAGCCCGGCCCTGGTCGGCAGCGTGGTCACCCTCACGCACGTCGGATACGGACTGGGGCTCTTCTTCCTCGTGCCGCTGGGCGACGTGGTGGACCGCCGACGGCTCATCGTGGCCCAGTTACTGCTCCTGGTGGTGGCGCTGGTCGCGGTGGCCGCCGCCCACACCGCGGCGATCCTGCTCGCGAGCATGGCCGCGACGGGGCTGCTCGCGGTCGTCACGCAGACGCTGGTGGCCTTCGCCGCGTCACTGGCCCCGCCCGCCGGGCGCGGACGGGTCGTCGGCCTGGTCACCAGCGGCGTGGTCATCGGAATCCTGCTCGCCCGCACCGCGTCCGGCCTCATGGCCGACCTCGCGGGCTGGCGCTCCGTCTACCTCGCCTCGGCGTCGCTCACCGCTCTGCTCGCCCTGGTCCTGTACCGAGTGCTGCCGCGCCACAGTCACGCTGCGCCGACAACCCTGCGCTACGGACAGCTCCTGCGCTCCACGATCACCCTGTTCGCACGGGAACGACTGCTGCGGCTCAGGGCCCTGTTCGGTCTGCTGATCTTCGCCGCCTTCAGCACCCTGTGGAGCAGCATCGCGCTACCGCTCAGCGAGGCCCCGTACTTCCTGCCCCACAGCGCGATCGGGGCGCTGGGGCTGATCGGTGTCGCCGGCGCCCTGGCCGCGACCTTGGCGGGCCGCCTGAACGACCGCGGACTCTCCCGGCGGACCACCGGCATCGCCCTGGCGCTGCTCGCCGTCTCGTGGTTGCCCTTGGCCTTCACCCGCAGCTCGCTCTGGGCCCTGGTCGTCGGGGTGATCCTCCTCGACCTCGCCGTGCAGGCGGTCCACGTCACCAACCAGACCCTGATCTACGCGCTGCACCCGGACGCGGGCAGCCGACTGATCGGCGGATACATGGTCTTCTACTCGATCGGCAGCGCCACCGGCGCCATCGCCGCGACCTCCCTCTACACGGTGGCCGGCTGGGGCGCCGTATGTGCACTGGGCGCCGCGTTCAGCTGCCTGGGGCTCGTACTGTGGGCGTTCACTCGACACAGCAACCCGGACCCCACCACCCAGCCCCCCACCACCGGCCTTCGATGACGAACGCTCGACCTTCACAGCGAGAGGTCACCAGGCCACCGACCGAGGTTGTTCCGTGGCTATTGCGGTTCCCTGCCGTACGGGGCGCTCTCGTCGGGTACCTCCGCGTCTCAACGCAGGGACAGTTGCTCGACTGCCAGATCCACCCGATGTCCAACTCATGCTCGGTCACGTGCAGTTGACCACGACACAGCTTTACCGAACGCGTCGTGAGGAGGTGGTGATCCGGCGGCTGCCGGCCCACCATGCCGGGCAGTCACGGCAGGCAGACGCCCGTATCGCACCGCCTCCGGCAGTCGACCACCGGCCGGAAAGTCTCGATGTGCTGTTCGGAACCGGCGCCCGGTGACCATCACCTCGTCGGCTGTCAGGGGGTGGTTGGAAGATTCAGGGCTCTTCCAGCCGCTCGTGTGCTGGCCGCCCAGACGAGGCAGAGCAGGAGGGCCAGGGCGGCACCCACCGTGCACACCCCGTTCCAGCCGGCGTAGGCATGGGCCGCTCCGGCCAGCGCGGAACCGACTGCGCCTCCGATGAAGTAGCACGTCATGTAGGCGGAGGTGATGCGGCCGCGTGCGTCAGGGCGCAGCGCGTAGATCAGTGACTGGTTGGTGATGTGCACCCCTTGGTGGGCGAGGTCCAGCACCACGATCCCGATGATCAGCGCGGCGAGGAGATGTGCGCCGAGGACGAGGGCCAACCATGAGCCGAGCAGGAGCAGCGCGCTGGTGACCGTGGTCAGTGTGGTGCGGCCGCGGTCGGCCAGACGTCCGGCTGCCTGGGCGGCGATCGCGCCTGCCGCGCCGGCCAGTCCCAGCAGGCCGATCTCGCTGTCCGACCAGCGATAGCCGGGCCCGGACAGGAGAAAGGCCAGGGAGGTCCACAGCACGCTGAAGCAGGCGAATGCCAGCATGCCGATGGCCGAGCGGGTGCGGAGTACCGGTTCCTCGATCAGCAAGCGGCCGGTGGAGCGGAGTAGTTGCCCGTAGCGCAGGCCGGCGCCGCCCCGGTATTGCGGGAGTACCCGGTGCAGCGTTGCGGTCAGGACGAGCATCACGGACGCGGCGACCCAGTACACGGTGCGCCATCCGCCGAAGGAGGCGAGTGCTCCCGAGGCGGTGCGGGCCAGCAGCATGCCGAGGACCAGTCCGCTCATTACCGTGCCCACGGTCCGGCCGCGTTGTTCCGGCAGGGCCAGGTCCGCGGCGAACGGCACCAGGATCTGAGCGGTGACCGACAGGAGGCCGGTCAAGGTGGTGCCGGCCAGCAGGAGTGCCGTGTTGGGTGCGCTCGCCGTCAGCGCGAGGGAGAACGCCGTGGTCAGGGTCAGCGCGCACACCAACCGGCGTCGTTCGAGTAGATCGCCCAGCGGCAGCACGAGGACCAATCCGAGGACGTATCCCACCTGGGCGGCGGTGACCACGAGCGATGCGGATGCCGACGACAGGTGCAGATCGTGGGCGATGGTGTCCAGCAGCGGCTGGGCGTAGTAGTTGCTGGCGACGCACAGTCCGACGGCCACGGACATCACCAGGAGGGTGCGGCGCCCTGGAGTACTCCCGCTGCTGGCGCCAACCTCCTTATTGGACGCGGTAGTTCCATCAGGTGGGGGAGCGGGGGAGGAGTGGTGCGGGCTTGCGGAGGACGAGGATGCCACGGGCGGGGCTCTCCCTTCCAGCAGTCTCGCCCGCGGGCCTTGATGCAGTCCCGATCGAGCCGCTGATCGCAGCTGAGGCGGCAGGCAAGTTGGCAGGCGAGTTGGCAGGTGGGTTGAAAGGTGGGTTGGCATGTGGGTTGGCATGTGGGTTGGCATGTGGGTTGGTGAGTGGGTCGGGGAGTGGGTCGGGGAGTGGGTTCTGTGCCCGTTCATGCTGTCCACCCTGGCGGAATGAGTCCAACAGATAGTTGTCATGCGGGACATCTCGAATCAAGATGCCTGGATGGAACTCCGCCAGCTCACCTACGCCGTTGCGGTCGCCGACACCGGCAGCTTCACGCGCGCCGCGCACCGCTGTTTCGTCGTGCAGTCCGCGCTCAGTCACCAAATCGCCCGGCTTGAGGAGGAGTTGGGCACCCGTCTGTTTGAGCGCAGCAGTCGTGGGGTCCAGGTCACGGCGGCCGGTGAGGTGTTCCTGGAACCGGCCCGCGAAGCCTTGGCCGCGGTGGAACGGGCCCACAGCGAAGTGGTCGCGCTCGGGAGCCAACTCCGCGGCACGCTGAACATCGGCACCATCACTCCACTCACCGCAGTGGACCTGCCCGACCTGCTGGCCACCTACCAGGAGCGGCATCCGGCGGTACGTGTCACCTTGCGCACCCGACTGGTCAGCGACCTGCTGGAACAGGTTCGTGACCACACCTGCGACCTCGTGTTCGTCGACGTCGACGCGCCGGAACCCCCGCGCGGACTGGCCGCACGTCCCCTCGCGCACGAGGACCTGGTCGCCATCGTTGCGGCCGACCATCCCTTGGCCGGGGCCGCCGAGGTCGCCCCGACCCAACTGGCCGACGGCAACATGGTCGACATGCCGGCGGGTTCGGGAATCCGCCGCCACAACGACGCCGCGTTCGCCGCGGCCGGCGTCACCCGCAAGGTCGCCTTCGAGGCCGACGCCATGACACTGCTGGAACCCCTCGTGGCCCGCGGCCTGGGCACCGCGCTGGTTTCCGCCGCCTCCGCCGCGCGCATGCCCACCGTGCGCAGCGTGCGCCTGACTGGCGTGCCTCCCCGCGTGATTCAGGCACTGTGGAAGACCTCCGGGGCCTCACCGGCTGCCCGGGCCTTCGTTGGCCTTCTCCACGAACGGACACCGACTGTCGTTGCTGGGCAGGGCGGCCATCCTTGAGTGGGCGCCGGCGGGGCGTGCGCAGCTCTCTGTGCGTCAAGGGGGAGGAAAGGCCCTGAGCGAGCTCGTCCTCGGCTGCATGTGAGGCGGCAGGAGCCTGACCTCTTCACCGCACCGGTGCGTCGCCGCAGGGTGTCTGGGACACCGGCCGATGAGTTGGGGAGGCTGCTTCGGTCGGGAACGGAACGCGTTCGCCAGGCGCCTGGACGGTGGGTCCGGTGTAGCTGCTCCCGTCACGCTGATCTGGGACGATGTTGACTTCGCGCGCCGATGTTGACTTCGCGAGCCGGACACTGGCGGGTGCGGGAGCTGAGTCGAGAGCGGCCGGCGACGCCGCGGGCGCCGAACCTTGCATGGTGCCGAGGTGCTTGGTTGCGGGAGAAGCACGATGTCCCCGCCGGTGCCGGCATGGCATCGACGGGGACTCAGGGCGCGAGGCCGAGACCCGTGGGTGTGCGGTGCGGGTCGGGTGCTGCCGGCGCGGGTGCTGTGGAGACCGGTTGAGGGGCTTGTTGCTGCGGCGCGGTCCCGTGGACGTGGGTGCCGATCCAGTAGCCGACCAGCAGGCCGAGAACGAGCAGGACCTTGTGCCGGTTGGCCTTCCAGCCGGTGGGTCGAGCGGGCTGTGTGAGCACGCCCAGGACGGTCGGGGTCTGTTTCGCCAAAGTCATCTCCTGTCGGTTGGTGGTGGGTTGGCTGGGCAGCCTGTCCTGCCCTCGGAATTGGCTGGTGCGGTTTGTCGGGAGCGAGGGGGAGGCCAGTGCTGTGGCGGTTGGGCTTACTTCGGAGGTGCGGCGGGCCCGGGGTGGGGCGGTGGCCCACCCTGCGACGGAGGCGGGGCATCCCACGCGGCCCGGATCGTGCGGGCGTCGGCGCTGTGGGAGAAGCTGCCGATGAGGCCAATGAGGTGGGTGAGGCCGACGAGGCGGGTGATGTGTCAGTGGGAGCAGACGGTGGGGCCGCTGACGGCGCGAAGTCGTACGTGGGCAGTGAGATAGGTGCGGATCGACTGGTCGATGACGGCCCAGAGGTCGGTGGTGCGTTAGGTGCCAATGCCAATCTGCACGCGGGTGACGGTCGTGGACAACTGGTTTATGGCTGGGAGGAGGTCTTCGGCGGCATTGAGGATGAGGTCTTCGGCGGCACCGTTCGCAGCATGCGGACGGGGCCAGTTGCTCCGGGCCGGGGGTGTGCGGTCGAGCGGAGGTGCGCGGCCAGGACGGGTTGGCCCACGGCCTGCGCGCGGGCCGAGTTGGTAACGTCCCACAATCGGACCGTGCTGTCGCCGCCGCCGCTGGCCAGGGTGTGTCCGACGGGGCTGAAGGCCACCCGGCGCAGCCGGGCCTGGTCCACGTCGACGGCTCGCTCATAGCCGCAGGTGTCCCGCCCCACGGCGACCCGAACGGGCAGGACACTCAGAAGTCACGCGGCCCACCACTCACACCTGCTTCGGGTGGAACGTCGCGTGTGCGACGCATGCCGCGCCGGATCATTTAGTGATCGTTTATCGGGGCTCGGCAGGATGTGAAGTGTCGAGAAGGATCCTTCACAGGGGACGGTATGGCCAAGCTGTATCTGGAGAAGCTCAAGTGCGTCACGACTGAGGGCTGGAGCGGCTTCGATGAGCCGAGGCTTGTTGTCCAGGATCGCGGCACCGTGTGGAATGGCACGGTGCGGGGAGATCGGATGTTCACCGTCAAGTACGACTGCGACTTCACGGGGACGATCGCTGTCTCTCTCGGGGAGTCCGGCGTCTCGGATGGGGACGGCAGGCTCGGGGAGCAGTGGATTACGGATACGCCTGGTGAGCGCAGTCTGCGCTTCAGGGCGGATGGTGCTGAGTACAGGCTGCTGTATGCGGTGGAGTAGGCAGCTCGACCGGTAGCAGGGTGACGCCCGCCGACCCCGGATGGAGTCCTGGCGCGCAGAACGCAAGAAGCCCCCGTCCGGGGCTTCTTCGCCTCCGGCCCCGGTCGGGAGCTTCTGCGCGGGCACGCCTCCAGTGTCTTCTCCATCGCGTTGCCTTTGGCTGGAGTAACCCGCAGGTGGTACTGCCGTTTCACGGCGAACTGCCGGGCCACGTAGGTGCGATCGAAGCCTTTGTTGGCTGGGAGCCAGGAAGCGGCGTCCTTGCCGCCCTTGCCCAAGTTCGCCGGGCCGCAGACGCGGTGGCCCTCAAGGCCGCCGGGGGCTGCCCGGAGGTCCGTGAGGGCCCCGAGTTCCTCAACCGCAACGGCCGTACGTGGCTGACGTACTCGACCTGCGACACCGGTAAGCCGGACTACCAGCTGTGGATGCTGTCCCTGCCGGACAACGCCGACCCCCTGACGCCCGGCGACTGGCAGCAGCACCCGGGCCCGGTCTTCGGCCGCGACGACGCCAAGGGGGTCTACGGCCCCGGCCACCACGCCTTCTTCCGGTCGCCCGACGGTACGCAGGACTGGATCGTCCACCACGCCAAGTCGACCGCGGGTTACACCTACGACCTCCGCACGTCCCGGGCCCAGCCGATCGGCTGGCATGCGGACGGCAGCCCGGACCTGGGCCGGCCGTTCGCCCTGGGCGCGACGCAGGACCTGCCTGCGGGCGACCCGGGCAACGGAGCGTTGGCTGAGCATGCCCCACGCAAGGCAGTGCGGAGAGGCTTCGGGCTGGGACTGACACCGGGCGACTTCACTGTGATGGCCCGCGCCGACCGGCGGAACCGTCCGATCCGTGGTGAGGATGAGCGGGACAAGAGGGGGGAAGCGAAAGGGTCTGATCATGTTCCGTTCGATTTCTACGGTGCTGGCCGCTACCGCCCTCACCGGTCTACTGAGTACCGGCATAGCCAGTGCCGCGCCCGACCAGTCCCAGGCCCGTGCGGCCGTCACCCCGCAAGCGCAAGGCGGCCACGGAGGCGACGGCGTCGGCGGCGTTGGCGACGGCGGCCGTGACGTCGGCGTCGGTGTCGGCGGCGTCGATGCCCGTGCCACCGTCGGTGTCGGCGGCGTCGGCTCCAACGGAAACGAAGGCGTCGGCGTCGGCGGCCTGTGAGGTTCTCGCTGCTGTTCCTTCCCGGCACCCGCCTCGTGCGGGGGCCGGGATGGTTCGGCCGATGGCAGGTACAAAGTGAGTGACTCCCCGTGGTTCCCCGCCTCACCAGGTCGGCTCGTGTTGTCCGTCCCCGGAGCGGCCGTTGGCGTGGCCGGGGAAGAACCCGGGGCGGTCTCCGGTGCCGCTGAAGGTGATGACCCGTGCGCGCTCGATGACGTCGGGCGGCGGAGCCGCGTTCTCGACGACGACCACCTGTCCCGGGAAGTCGAGGAACGAGCGGTAGAGGTGGTCGATCACGTTAGGGGGATGCGATCGGCGTAGCAGTCCGGTTCTTCGTGGGTCACCAGAGGTGGGTCCATGACAGGGAATCCGAGGTGCGGGATCCGTCAGAAGTCCAGCGGCGACGGCCCGCCCGGCGCGGACGGCTACGGCCAGGCGGCCTGACCACCCATGCCGGTAGGACCACGATGACCGACTCCGCACCCTGACCCGTCCGGCCTGTGTCTGTATGGCGCCAGCCGCACGTGAGAACACCCATTCAGTCGATGACGGGGTGACTTCGACCGCACGCGACGGGTCCTGGTGAGGGTCGCCTACTTGCTCTGTAGTTTCCCCAGCGGGTCGGGGTTTTCCTCCAGTGCGGTGGCCGCCGCCTTCCAACTGGTGTCCTCGGGGTAGAGGGCGCTGCGCAGGAAGGCCGTGGTGAGTCGCTGGAGCAGGGCGACGCGGGCGGGACTCTCATCCGTCGTCTCGGCGACCTCGTATCCGGGGATCCCTCCGAGCGCGGTGGGCCGACCACTTCGTCGACTTCCTGGTCACCAAGCACGGCCTGGCCGCCGCGATGCAGGGGGACGGCACCGGCTTCGAGACGCTGCACGCCTACTTCCTCGACCGCCTCCTGCCGGTGTGCGCCCAACTCCTCGACGCTGCCGCCGCCTCCGGCGAGATCCGCTCCGACCTCGACGCCTACCAACTCATGCGCGGCATCGGAAACCTCTGCATCGGCGCCGACAGCGACCCCCGCTACGATGCACGCCGGCTGGTCGCGCTCCTCGTCGCAGGACTCCGCGAACCGCACTGACCGTGGCGCTCACCAATGACAGAGCCCTCGCCAATGACAGGGCCCTCGCATAAACGGTCCTTTGCCCGAGCGAGATTCAGGTTTCCTTTCTCCTCGCCACGTGCTTTGCCAACGCGGTGGCCGTCAATACGGGGAACACCTACGCATGGAAGCCGGTTGGCCAAGGCCGACGTCATTCCGCCGAGTCCCAAGTAGGGAAGTCGTGGCAGTGGCCGTGGCAGGCGGCGCCGAGACCCCGCCCCACCGGCGCTGATCCGCCCGCGCAAACGGCTCGAACATCTCCGCCGCGAAGTCCTCCAGATCACACCGGACCGCGGCCAACTCCCCACCCATCACGCCCGGTCAACGGCACGCCCGGTCAACGACACACCCGATCAAACGGACAGGCCACCGGCACATGTACCTGGCCAACCACCGCTAGGTGCGACACAACAGCGCAGCGTCGGGTCGAGTTGGTGCAGGCCGCGGGGTCCGTTCCTCCAGGTGGGCGGCATGGGGTGGTCCGGAACCGTTGACTTCCGGTTGGTTTCGTCACCGTTCCGCAACAGGCATGAACCGCATGAACTGCCCTGGCAGGTGCCCCGTACAGCCGGGTATGTGCGGCCGAGCGGCCGCGGCGATCCGAGACGAGAGAAGGAATCGACATGGCCGGCGGCAACATCAAGATCAGCCCGGACGAGATGCGGGAGGCGTCGACCTGGCTGCAGAACCAGAAGGAACTGATGCAGCAGAGCCTCCACGAGGCCAACACCAAGATGGACGAGATGGTCGAGGCCGCCTACGCCACCCCGGCTCCGAGACCAAGTTCCGTCCGTTCTGGGAGGAGTACAAGAACGGCACCGAGAAGGCGATCGAGGGCCTTCAGGGCGTCAGCGAGTTCATCAAGCAGGTCGCCGACGCGTTCGTCGACACCGACGACCAGACGGCCGGCTCCATCGGCTGAAGCGCCCCGCACCGTCCGGCCCCGCTCTCCCTGTGAGGGCGGGGCCGGACGCCGGAGCAGGAGAGGAGACATCGATGGGGCGCATCAGTGTTCCCGTGCAGGATCTGAAGGACACGGTCAAGGAGCTCCAGAACATCGGGGATCTGCTCGGGGACTCCGCGACGCTCTTCCACGCCGCGGGCGGCCGGAAGGACTTCAAGAGCTTCGCCGGCGACAGCAAACTCGCGCACGCCCTCGACGAGTTCGACAGGGCGTGGGGGGAGGGTCACGAGCGGGTTCGCGACAACGTGAAGACGTTCTCGGAGAACGTGGACACGATCTCCGAGAACTTCACGAAGACGGACGAGGACAGCGTCAACGCGCTGGAGAAATCGAAGAAGGACGCGTGACAGGAGACGTCGCGCGGAAGGGAAAGGCGTCATGACGCAACCGGTCACGGAGCGGCCCGAGGCCGCGCCCGACGGCCGGCGCGAGCAGCTGACCTGGGACGGCGAGGGCAACTGCCTGACCAGCACCGACGCCACAGGTGCCACCACCAGCTTCGAGTACACCCACTTCGATCAGACGGCGGCTCAGACCACGCCCGACGGTGTCCGCCACGCCTTCGCCTACGACGCCGAGCTCCGCCGCACCCAGGTCACCAACCCGCAAGGTCTGACCTGGGACTACACCTATGACGGCGCAGGCAACGTCATAGCGGAGTCCGACTTCGACGGGCGCGAAATCACCTACGAGCTGGACGGGTTGGGCCGGATCGCCTCCCACACCACTGCGCTGGGCCAGGAGATCACCTTCCGGTACAACTCCGTCGGCGAGCTGGTGGAGAAGAACACGGCCGGGGCGAGGACGTCGTACACCTACGACTCGGCCGGAGCACTCGTCCGAGCCGCCTCCCCCACCTCGACGGTGGAGCTCGAACGGGACCTCATGGGGCGGATCGTGGCCGAGACCGTCGACGGACGCACCACCCGCTTCACGTACGACATCCTCGGCCGCCGCACCTCCCGCACCACCCCTACCGGCGCTGTCACCGAACTCACCTACGACGGGAACGGCAACCGCGACGCCCTCACCGCCGACGGACACCGGCTGGACTTCACCCACGACGTCCTCGGGCGCGAACTGGCCCGCGTATGGGGCACAGCGACCTCCCGCGTGAGCGCGACGACCGCTTGGGACATGGCCGGCCGTTCGGTCGCCCACGCTCTCGTCACTCCGGGGCGCACCCTGCGCGAACGGTCCTACACCTACCGGGCCGACAACCACCTGATCGCCGTCGCGGACCGTGCGACGGGCAGGCGCCAGGACATGGAACTCGATCCGGTCGGCCGCCCGCTGTCGGTCACAAGCGACGGCTGGACCGAGTCCTACGCCTACGACCAGGCCGGCAACCAGACCGAGGCCACCTGGCCCGACAAGGCACGCCGGGCCGAGGCCCGCGGCTCCCGCACCTACACCGGCACGCGCATCCAGGCAGCGGGGGAGGTGCGCTACGAGCACGACGACGCGGGCCGCATGGTGCTGCGCCAGAAGCGCCGCCTGTCGAAGAAGCCCGACACCTGGCGCTACGAATGGGACGCGGAGGACCGCCTCACCGCCTGCACGTCCCCCGACGGCAACCGCTGGCACTACACGTACGACCCGATGGGGCGTCGCACCGCGAAGTACCGCATGGCCGAGGACGGCCGGACCACCGTCGAGGCCGTCCACTTCACCTGGGACGGTACCGCCCTCGCCGAACAGACCGACACCACCACCGGCGTCACCCTCACCTGGGACCACGACGGTCACCGCCCCCTCACCCAGCTCGAACGCAAGCCGAAGGGCCAGGGCGAAGCCGACTCCCGTTTCTTCGCCATCGTCACGGACCTCGTCGGCACCCCCACCGAACTCGTCGACGAACACGGCGACATCGCCTGGCGCTCCCGCACCACCATGTGGGGCACCACCGCACATCACCGCGACGCCACCGCCCTGACACCCTTCCGTTTCCCAGGGCAGTACGAAGACCGCGAAACCGGCCTCCATTACAACTACTTCCGTCACTACGACCCGGAGAGCGGCCGGTACACGGCACGCGATCCCCTGGGTCTGGCGCCCGCCCCCAACCCTGTGACGTACGTCGACAATCCGCAGGGTTGGAGCGACCCGCTGGGGCTGGCCCCCTGCAATGAAGCGGACATCACCTGGAACGGGAAGGTCAATTACGCAAAACTCGACACGCAGAAGCGCCCGAGGGGAGTAATTGCCAAAATCGACCAGGGCATGACGGGCGGCAAGACCAGGCCCAGGCCCGCGTCCGAACCGCCGGGCTGGCAGTCCGGAAAGAATCTCAATCGTGGCCATCTGCTCGGCGCCCAGATCGGCGGCTCGAACAAGAGCGTGCTGAACTTCGTCACCCTGCACCGTAATGCGAACGCGCCGGTCCATGTGCACTACGAAAACGCGATACGCAAGGCTGTCGACGCCGGAGAAAAGATCGAATACAAGGTGACACCCATATACAAGGGCAATAACCCCGTCCCGACGGGATTGGGCCTGACCGCCCGCGGGAACAACGGATTCCAGTTCACCCACCACAAGACCGGGGCTCTCGTGAACAAGGTGATCATCCCCAACAAACCCAAATAGCGCTTCCCGCTGCGTGGACGGCTGTCTTTGAGGATCGTGCCGGGTTGTGCAGCGGATTCTTCCCACGCGCTCCCTGGCGGATCGGATACTCCCCGGATTCTCCCCGGCCACCTCCACGATTACGGCCGGAATTGATCGGGGTGAGGGAGTGGGCGCGTACCGACTGCTGGGGGTCGGCCACGTCCCGGGGGTTACTGGATTCCTGGAGTTGGCGGCCGACCGGAAGCCGTCCGCGTAGCCGGCCTTCCTCACGAAGTGCGCGGGCGGCGGGTCGGCTTCTGCGCGGAACTGCGCTGGGTTTGGGTAATCACGATCGCCCACTTACCGCGCGGCATAAGGTGACCGCATGGAACAGGACGAACGGCTTCTCCACAGTTTGTCGTTCGGCGTGGCGGCGGCCGCATATGCCGAGCACCGCCCGGACTACGCGCAGGCCGCGGTGGGCTGGGCGCTCGGGCCCGTGCCCGGCCTGCGGGTGCTCGACCTCGGCGCCGGAACCGGCAAGCTGACCGCCACGCTGGTCGCGTCGGGCGCCGAAGTCATCGCTGTCGAGCCCGACCCGGAGATGCTGACCGAGCTGCGCCGCGCGCTGCCGGCTGTCCGTGCCCTGCCGGGTAGTGCCGAGGCGGTACCGCTGCCGGACGGGTCCGTCGATGCCGTGCTGGCCGGTAACGCCATGCACTGGTTCGACATGGCCGTGGCGGGACCCGAGATGGCCAGGGTCCTCGCACCCGGCGGCGTCCTGGCGGGCCTGTGGAACGTCGTCGACGACCGGGTCGACTGGGTCGCCGGACTGGAGCGGGTCGGCGGGAGCGCGGCCATCGGCCCGCGCGACACGCTCAGCAGCTGGCGCGCCGCGACAGCGGATATGCACCTTCCGAACATCGGCGTCGCCCGGTTCGGCTCGCCGGAGCAGGACGAGTTCCCGCACGGGCAGCGCCGCACGGCCGACTCCCTCGTCGCGACACTTGCGACGCGTGCGGGCATGCTGGTCATGCCGGAGCAGGAACAACAGGCCGTGCTCGGCCGGATCCGCGCTTTCCTCACGAGCAGACCGGAGACCGCCCGAGGCGAGTTCACCCTCCCGATGCTGACCGGCGTGCTGCGCGTCCGGCGGCTGTGAAAAAGACGTCACGGTTCTGTTCGAGCGCGGACGCGAGGAATGCCTTGGCGGCGTTGCGCCGTCGTACTCGGCCTGGTGCGCGGCCCGCGTCAGGGGGAGTCCGTGGTGACTGTCGTGCGGTGGCTCGGGCACTCATCTCCGGTCATCACGCTCGGTTACTATGCTCACTTCATGCCGGAGGCCGGAAGCAAAGGGCGAACCGCCGTTGACGGACTGCTCGGGCGCGAGGGGGGATCTGTATGCCGGTCGATTCTCCCCGGATTCTCCCCAGGGCTGATCGCGGGCGATTCCCGGGCATGCACCTCTTTGAGGCTGGCCGTGAAATCTAAGGAAGAAGACCCGTGGGGCCTGCGAAAGTGTTGAGGGAGGTCGTTGCGACCCGCTATGTCACGCCCTTGCGTGAGGGTGGGTCGCTCCCGGGGATCGTCGAGGGGGACGATCTCGGTACCTACATCATGAAGTTCACCGGCGCCGGGCAGGGGCGTAAGACGCTGGTTGCGGAGGTCGTCTGCGGGGAGCTGGGGCGACGGCTCGGGCTGCGGGTGCCGGAGCTGGTGCAGATGCAGCTCGATCCGGTCATCGGGCTGAGCGAGCCGGACCAGGAGGTCCAGGCGCTGCTGAAGGGCAGCGGGGGGCTGAACCTGGGCATGGACTACCTCCCGGGGTCGCTGGGGTTCGATCCGCTCGCCTTCGAGGTGGGTGCGCGCGAGGCGGGCCGGGTGGTGTGGTTCGACGCGCTGATCAATAACGTGGACCGGTCCTGGCGCAATCCCAATCTGCTGGTGTGGCACGGTGAGTTGTGGCTGATCGACCACGGTGCGGCGATGATCTGGCACCACAACTGGCCGACCGCGGAAAGGTCTTCGGCCCGGCCGTACGACGCTTCCGATCACGCGTTGGCGACGTTCGGTCCGGATGTCGCGGCGGCGGCCGAGGAGTTCGCCCCGCGGATCACCGAGGAGCTGCTGACCGAGATCGCCGCGGCCGTTCCCGATGAGTGGTTGGACGGTGAGCCCGGTTTCGACTCGCCGGACGAACTCCGCCGGGCGTACGTGCGCACGCTGCTGGCCCGGGCGCGGACCATCAGCGACCACATCACCGTCGGGGAACCGACAAAGGACAAGCCGTCGCAGGCACCGAAGTGGCTGGCGGGAAAGTTGCCGCGGAGGGCTGTGAAGTGAGCGGACTGCACAACGGGCGCGACGTCTTCGAGTACGCGCTGCTGAAGGTCGTCCCGCGGGTCGAGCGCGGGGAGATGATCAACGCGGGAGTGGTGGTGTACTGCCGTGCGCGGCGGTTCGTCGAGGCCCGTACGCACCTGGACGAGGCCCGGCTGCTGGCGCTGGACCCCACGGTGGACGTGGCCGGTGTACGGGCCGCGCTGTGCGCCGTGGAGGGCATCTGCGAGGGCGGCGCGCGGGCCGGGCAGGCGGCGGGGGAGGACCCGGGACAGCGCTTCCGCTGGCTGATCGCGCCGCGCAGCACCATCGTGCAGCCGGGCCCGGTGCACACCGGGCTTACCGCCGATCCCACGGTGGAGGCGGAGCGGCTGCTGGAGTTGCTGGTGCGGTGAGCGTGGGATGAGCACGCGGTGCGCGGGGCGGGTTTCCTGAGGGGGCCCGCCCCGCGCGCTGTTTGCGGCCGGTGTGCGGTGGTGGGGCGTTGACAGGGGGTGGCCGGGCTTCTAGCGTCAGCTCTGCTGAGGCTACTAAGCGGTTGCTCACCCGGATCGGGGGCCGACCGCCGGTCCAGGCGTTCGAGGTTTCGACGATCGAGGGTGAGGAGAACCCCCATGTCCACCACCGAGCAGCGTGTTGCCATCGTGACGGGCGCGGCCCGTGGCATCGGCGCGGCCACCGCCGTCCGCCTGGCCACCGAGGGCCGTGCCGTTGCCGTACTCGACCTCGACGAGGCGGCCTGCAAGGACACCGTCGAAAAGATCACCGCGGCCGGCGGCAAGGCCCTCGCGGTCGGCTGTGACGTCTCGGACAGCGACCAGGTGGCGGCCGCGGTCGAGCGGGTCGCGGCGGAGCTCGGCGCACCCACCGTCCTCGTCAACAACGCGGGCGTGCTCCGCGACAACCTGCTGTTCAAGATGAGCGACAGCGACTGGGACACCGTCATGAACGTGCACCTGCGCGGCGCGTTCCTGATGTCGCGGGCCTGTCAGAAGCACATGGTGGACGCCACGTTCGGGCGGATCGTCAACCTCTCCTCCAGCTCGGCGCTCGGCAACCGCGGCCAGGTCAACTACTCGGCGGCCAAGGCCGGTCTCCAGGGCTTCACCAAGACCCTCGCCATCGAGCTCGGCAAGTTCGGCGTCACCGCGAACGCCGTCGCCCCCGGCTTCATCGCCACCGACATGACCGCCGCCACCGCCGAGCGGGTCGGGATGGAGTTCGAGGACTTCAAGACCGCGGCCGCCTCCCAGATCCCGGTGCAGCGCGTCGGCAACCCCGACGACATCGCCAACGCCGTCGCCTTCTTCACCGGAGAGGCGGCCGGGTTCGTCTCCGGCCAGGTCCTGTACGTCGCCGGCGGCCCGCTCTGCTGACCGCCGGACCGACCGTAGGAGCACAGGAGCAGGAGAACTCGATATGACAGTGCAGGACAGCGGGCTCCCCGAGCCCTCCGGCAAGGTGGCCCTGATCACCGGGGCCAGCCGCGGCATCGGGTACGGCATCGCCGAGGCCCTCATCGCCCGCGGCGACCGGGTCGTGATCACCGGACGCAACGAGGACGCCCTCAAGGAGGCCGCCGGGAAGCTGGGCGCCGACCGGGTGCTCACCGTCGCCGGCAAGGCACACGACGAGGCGCACCAGGCCGTCGCCGTCGAGCAGGCCATGGAGACCTTCGGCCGGATCGACTACCTGGTCAACAACGCCGGGACGAACCCGGTGTTCGGCCCGATCGCCGACCTCGACCTCAACGTGGCGCGCAAGGTCTTCGAGACCAACGTCGTCTCGGCGCTGGGCTTCGCGCAGCGCACCTGGCACGCCTGGCAGAAGGACCACGGCGGCGCGATCGTCAACATCGCGTCGATCGCCGGCGTCAGCCCCTCGCCGTTCATCGGCGCCTACGGGATCAGCAAGGCGGCGATGGTGAACCTGTCGCTCCAACTGGCCCACGAATTCGCCCCGGTGGTACGCGTCAACTCCATCGCCCCCGCGGTGATCAAGACCAAGTTCGCCGCGGCCCTCTACGAGGACCGCGAGGAGGAGGCGGCGGCCGGCTACCCGATGGGGCGGCTGGGCGTCCCGGAGGACATCGGCGGGGCCGCGGCCTTCCTGCTGTCCGACACGGCCGGCTGGGTCACCGGGCAGACGCTCGTCGTGGACGGCGGGCTGTTCCTGAACGCCGGGGTCTGACCGCCCGCGGGGCCGCCGGGTCGGGCGGCCCCTGACCGGGCTTGCCTTCGTGTGCGCTCCAAGAGGCAGAGTCCGTGGTGCCGGTCCCTTCAAGGAGCCGGCACCACTCGTATCGGCGGACCTGCCAGGGAGACATGCCATGCACTACCGCACGCTCGGCGGCGACGGGCCGCGGATCAGCGCCGTCTGCCTGGGCGCGATGCCGTTCGGCACCACTGTGGACGAGCGCACCTCGTTCGCCATCCTGGACCGCTTCGCCGAGGCCGGCGGGACGTTCGTCGACACCGCGAACAACTACGCCTGCTGGGTGCCCGGCGCGACCGGCGACGAGAGCGAGACCGTGCTCGGACGCTGGCTGCGCAGCCGCCGCGCGGGCGGCCGCACGGTGCTCGCCACCAAGGCCGGCGCCCGGCCCGACCCGGCCCGCGGCCCCCAGTGGCCCGCCAACGCCGAGGGCCTGGCCGCCGGCGCGCTGCGCACCGCCCTCGACGGCAGCCTGCGCCGCCTGGGCACCGACCGGGTGGACCTCTACTACGTACACGTCGAGGACCGCACCGTCCCGCTCGCCGAGACCGTCGAGGCGCTGGCCGGGCTCGTCCGGGACGGCCGGGTCGGCACCCTGGGGGCCAGCAACCACGCGACCTGGCGGCTCGCCGAGGCCCGGCAGCACGCCGCCGCGCACGGGCTGCCCGGCTTCCGCGCCGTACAGCAGCGGCACACCTACCTGCGGCCGCGTCCCGAGCCGTCGGCCGGCCTCCAGCGGGAGACCGACGAGGAACTCCTCGACTACGCGGCCGCGCACCCCGATCTGACCCTGCTCGGCTACTCGCCCCTGATGGAGGGCGCCTACACCCGCGCCGACAAGCCGCTCCCGGAGCGCTACGACCACCACGGGACGGTGGTCCGGATGCGGGTGCTGGCGGAGGTGGCGGCGGAGTGCGGGGCCACCGCGAACCAGGTGGTGCTGGCGTGGTTGATGGGCGGCCCGGTGCCGGTGGTGCCGGTGCTCGGGGTCAGCTCGGTGGCACAGCTGGACGAGTGTCTGGCCGCGCTGGACCTCACCCTGGACCCGTACCAGCGGGCCCGGCTGGACACCGCCTGAGGCGCCGGGGGATCCTGCCGTGCGCCCCGGCGGGCGGCCCGTGGCGGGGACTGTCAGTGGTCGCCGGTAGGTTCTTGCGATGAGAACGGAACGCACACCGGAGGTTGTTGACGTGGTCACCGACATGCTGCCCGAGTCCTGGCGCGAGGTCCTGGGCGAGGAGTTGGAGAAGCCCTACTTCAAGGAGCTGATCGACTTCGTCGAGCAGGAGCGGGCCGCCGGACCCGTCTACCCGCCCCGCGAGCAGGTCTTCGCGGCGCTGGACGCCACGCCCTACGACCAGGTCAAGGTGCTCATCCTCGGCCAGGACCCGTACCACGGCGCCGGCCAGGGCCACGGGCTGTGCTTCTCGGTGCAGCCCGGCGTCAAGACCCCGCCGTCGCTGCGGAACATCTACAAGGAGATGAAGGAGGAGCTCGGCCACCCGATTCCGGACAACGGCTATCTGATGCCCTGGGCCCAGCAGGGCGTCCTCCTGCTGAACGCCGTGCTCACGGTCCGCGGGGGCGAGGCCAACTCGCACAAGGGCAAGGGCTGGGAGAAGGTCACCGACGCGGTGATCCGCGCGGTCGCCTCCCGCCCGGACCCGGCCGTCTTCGTCCTCTGGGGCAACTACGCCAAGAAGAAGCTCCCGCTGATCGACGAGGAGCGGCACGCGGTGGTCCAGGGCGCGCACCCCTCCCCGCTCTCCGCGAAGAAGTTCTTCGGCTCCCACCCCTTCACCCAGATCAACGAAGCGATCGCCGCCCAGGGCCACGCCCCGATCGACTGGCGCGTCCCCGACCTGGGCTGACCGGACGCCCGGCGGGTCGCGCACACCGCGCGGAGCGTCCCCCCGGCGGTTAGCGTCGGGGGGAGCCGGTGGTGGCGAGCGAGGACGGGAAGTGCGCGGTGGCGGAGCAGCGGCGGGCGGCGGAGCCCGAGGACGGCGTGCCGACCCGACTCGGCCAGGCGATCATGCTGCACCGCGCCGGCGACCGCGAAGAGGCCCGCAACCGCCTCGCCGCGCTCTGGCAGGAGATCGGCCCGCGCGGCGACGCCTTCCACCGCTGCGCCCTCGCGCACTACATGGCCGACACCCAGGACGACCCCCGGGACGAACTGGACTGGGACCTGCGCGCCCTGGAGGCGGCGGAGGGCTTCGTCACGGAGCGGCCCGTACGCGCCCAGTCCACCGGCACCGGACCGGCCGGTGGCGCCGGCCACCGGCACCCGCTCGCCGCGCTCCGGGCGTTCTTCCCCGCACTCCACGTCAACCTCGCGGCCGACTACGCCGGACTCGACCGCCCGGCCGACGCCCGCGCCCAGCTGCGGCGGGCCCGCGCCTCGGTGCGTGCCCTCGCCGACGGCGAATACCGCCGGCGGCTCACGGACGCGATCGTCCGCCTGGAACTGCGGATCGAGGGCGCCGCGGGCTCCTCCCGGTAGGGGCGGTGCCGCACGGCCGCCGCCCCGCGGCTGGTCCGGGCCTCTCCGGCCGATCAGAGGCTGACAGCGGCTGACAGTGCTAGCTCCTCGGCAGCATCCCGTCGAGCAGTTCCGCGCAGGAGGCCCGTAGCGCGTCGCGGGTGGGCGGCGTGGCGTGGAACTGCCCCGCGACGCAGGAGAACAGCACCCCGTCGCACCAGGCCACCAGGCTCAACGCATGGCGTTCCGGCGCGGCGGAGCCGGCCGCCGTCAACAGCGCCACCACCGGCTCCAGGAAGGCCCGGCCGGCCCGGTCGTACACCTCTCGCAACTCCGGCCGGCGGGTGGCCTCCAGCGCCAGCTCGTAGCGGGCGATCAGCAGTGCGCGGTGGTGCGAGAGGTAGCGGTGCAGGGCGAGCGCGAGGGCGGCCGCCAGCGCCGCCGGGGCGGCGGCCGCCGGGTCCGTGACGCCCGGCATCTCACGCGGGGCGAGCACCGCCGCCTCGCGTTCGGCCAGCCGCCGCACCGCGGCCTCCAGGAGCGCCGCCCGGGTCCGCGCGAGGTTCGACGTCGAGCCCTGCGGCAGCCCGGCCGCCTCGTCGACGGCCCGGTGCGTCAGCCCGCGCATCCCGCGCTCGGCGAGTAGCTCCAGCGCGGTGTCGGCGATCAGCCGGTGCCGGGGGAGAGGGGCGGGGGACGCGGCGGCCTTTCGGGCGTTCATGCAGGTGAGCGTAGCGGGACCGGGCACTGGTGACTACGGCCGTAGTGCCGTGCACGGCCGTGCAACTACAGGTGTAGTCTCAGGTCGGGTCATCGGGAACTACAGGTGTAGTCACGTCTTGGGTGCACCGGCACCCGGCGGTGACAGGAGGGCGGCGACATGCAGCAGCGCACCGCGATCGTGATCGGCGGCGGGATCGGCGGGCTCACCGCCGCCGTGGCCCTGGACCGACGGGGCTGGCAGGTCACCGTCCTGGAACGGGCCGCCGCCCTGGAACCGGTGGGCGCGGGCATCGGGCTGGCCCCCAACGCCCAGCGCGCACTGGACACCATCGGCGTGGGCGACGCGGCCCGCGCCATGGCCTCCTGGCAACTGGCCGGCGAGATCCGCCGGCCCGACGGGCGGCTGCTGGCCCGTTCCGACAACGCGGCGGCCGTCCGGCGGTTCGGCGGACCGGTGGTGATCGCCCACCGCGCCGATCTGATCGCCCTGCTCGCCGACCGGCTGCCGGACACCGCGGTCCGCACCGGCGCCCCGGCCGCCCTCGTGGACCCCGGCGATCCGCTGCGCGCCGACCGGCCCGCCCGGGTACGGACCACTGCCCCGGACGGCGCGCCGACGGAGCTGACCGCGGACCTCGTGGTCGCCGCCGACGGCATCCACTCCGCCGTCCGCCGGACACTCTTCCCCGCCCACCCGGCGCCCCGCTACGCCGGCTTCACCACCTGGCGCTTCGTGGTGTCCGCCGCCGATGCCGCCGGACTCGCCGACCCCGGTACCGCGCACGAGACCTGGGGACCCGGTGGGCTGTGGGGCACCCTGCCGCTGCACGACGGGCGGATCTACGCGTACGCCACCGCGGCCGTTCCGCCCGGCGGTGGGCGGGACGGCGCCGACCAGCGTGCTGAGCTGCGGCGCCGGTTCGGCAGCTGGCACCGGCCCGTTCCGGAGCTGCTGGCCGCCGTCGACCCGGCCGCCGTCCTCCGCAACGACGTGCACGCCGCGGCCGCTCCGCCGCCCGCCTTCCACCGCGGCCGGGTCGCGCTGCTCGGCGACGCGGTGCACCCGATGACCCCCAACCTCGGGCAGGGCGGCTGCCAAGCCGTCGAGGACGCGGTGGTCCTCGCCCACGAGGCCGCGCCGGACGCCGCCCTGGCCACCGCGCTCGCCGCGTACACCCGGCAGCGGCTGCCCCGCACGATGGCCGTGGTCCGCCGGTCGGGGCGGATCGGTCGGCTCACCACCTGGCGGTCCCGCCCCGCCTGCGCCCTGCGCGGCGCCCTGGTCGCGGCCACCGCCCGGCTGGCCCCCGATCTGGCCCTGCGCGGTCTGGACGGGATCGCCGACTGGCGCCCGCCGGTCGCGCCGTAAGCTGCGGTGACCGGGGGCCCGGACGCCCCTGAGGGCCCGGGCACCGGGACCGCGGAACCAAGGGAGAAGTTGAGTGAAGGTCGGCTGTATCGGACTCGGAGACATCGCACGGAAGGCGTACCTCCCCGTGCTGGGCACGCAGCCCGGGATCGAGCTGCACCTGGCGACCCGCAACCCGGTCGCCCTGCAACAGGCCGGCGACACCTACCGGCTGACCGCACCGCAGCTCCACGCCGACCTGGACTCGTTGCTCGCCGCCGCCCCGGACGCCGTCTTCGTGCACGCCGCGACGGTCGCCCACCCGGAGATCGTGACCCGGCTGATCGAGGCCGGGGTGCCGACCTACGTGGACAAGCCGATCGCCTACGAGATCGCCGACACCCGGCGGATCATCGCCCTCGCCGAGCAGCGCGGGGTGGGCCTGGCCGTCGGCTTCAACCGCCGCTTCGCCCCCGGCTACGCGCAGTGCCGCGAGCACCCCCGCGAGCTGATCCTGCTGCAGAAGAACCGCACCGGGATGCCCGAGGACCCGCGCACGCTGGTCCTGGACGACTTCATCCACGTCGTCGACACCCTGCGGTTCCTCGCGCCGGGCGAGATCGAGCACATCGACGTCCGGGCCCGGATCCGGGACGGGCTGATGGACCAGGTGGTGCTTCAGCTGTCCGGCGACGGTTGCTCTCAAGCACGCAACGGGTTCACGGCGATCGGGATCATGAACCGCCGGAGCGGGTCGGCCGAAGAACGCCTCGAAGTGTCCGGACAGGACACCAAGCGCGAGGTCCTGAACCTCGCAGAGGTCATCGACCACAAGGGACAGCCCACCATCCGACGCCGCGGCGACTGGGAGCCGGTCGCCCGGCAGCGCGGCATCGAGCAAATCGTGCTCGCGTTCCTCGAATCGGTGCGGGCCGGCCAGGTGGTGAGCGCTGTTGACGCCCTGGAGACCCATGAACTCTGCGAGCACATCGTGCGCGAGGTGACGCAGGACGGCTGAGTGCCGGTGCCCCCGCCCGTCTTGGGAAGCGCTGGCCGAGCACCCGACCCGGACGAAGACGGCGTACGGGCACAGTGAGGCTCGGTGCAATACCGCGTCACCGGTACTGCGGGCGCCATTCGAAGAGCAGGATGGTCGCGTCGTCCCGCAGCTGGTTGCGCTGGTAGTCGAGGATGGCGTGGGTGAGCAGCCGCAGCACCTCGGCCGGGAGTTGGCCGGCGGCGGAGGAGCGGATGATGAATTCGGTGAACCGGTCGAGGCCGAACTCCGCACCGTCCGCGTCGCGAGCCTCCACGACACCGTCGGTGTAGAGCAGGACGCAGTCGCCCGGTTCCAGTGTTGTCTCGTGGACCTGCCGGGCTGCCGGGGCGAGGTGGCCGACCAGGCCGATCGGCGGCTGCGGGGGGCTGTCCAGCACGCCGTCGAGCACCCGCTTGGCACGGATCAGCAGCGGCGGCGGGTGACCGCAGTTGACCCATTGCAGCACCCCGGTGACGGCGTCGAGCCGGCACAGCACGCCGGTGCAGAAGTGGTCGGGCAGCCACTGGGCGAGCGCCTGGTCGACGGAGCCGACGACGTCGGCCAGGTCGCCGCCGCCGCGGCGGGCGTTCCGGGCCGCCGCCATGGCGACCGAGGTGGTCAGGCCGGAGACCAGATCGTGTCCCATGGAGTCGAGGATCATGGTGTGCAGCACGTTCTTGACCACCGAGTGGTCGTAGGCGTCGCCGGCGACGTCGTACGCCGGTTCCAGGACCGCGGTGGAGACGCATCTGCTGCTGCCGACGGTGTGGGGTGGCAGGAAGGCCCGCAGCATCTCGGTGGGCAACCGCATGGTGGCGGTGCGGGCGAGGCCGGCGAGCCAGTCGCTGTAGGCGCGCTTGGAGGTGATCAGCATGGCGAACAGATGGGCCAGCATCCGGCTGCGGCGCATCCGCGCCCCGTCGAGCGAGGCGGTCCGCAGCGCCAGCACGCCCAGCCGCTCCGCACCGTCGACCAGAGGCAGCCAGACGATCACGCCGTCGTCGGCCTCGGCCACCCGCGAGGAGACCGTGCGGTACGCCCAGCCGGCCGGCGAGCGGTCCACCGGCAGCGGTTCCGAGGATTCGTCGAGCGGGATGAGCAGCCGTTGTTGCAGGTCGACGAGGTAGATCAGCGCAGTGTCCAGGCCGAGGGCCGAGGCGCAGCGATTCGCCAGGGCGGGCAGTTCGAACGGCAGGGCCGTCTGCGCCTCGATGATCAGCGCTTCCAGCCGATTCTCGTCGACGGCCGTGTCGGGACCAGCGGACGCCTGCGGTAGGTCCGACACGGGGATCACCCCTTCCGTGCCCAGTCTCACACCGATCCCAACCTCTCACGCCAGGCATGATCGCGCCGGGCGCGGGCCGCTGCGACGGCGAGAGCGGCGGCCGGGGCGGTGAGCCGAGCTCGACCGGGCACACCTCGTGCCCCGGCCACCATCAGGGCCTGTCCGATGAGCGAGGCGTGGGGCCCCCGCGTTGGGGTGTGGTGGTGTGGAACGCGCCCGCTCGGACGGCACGCACCGGAAGCCGGGACCGCTGGTCACCGACGCCCTCGCGCAGGCCGCCGTCCGGTGCCGGCACCGGCTCCACCGGAGCGGCCGACACCGCGCCTCCTGCCGGCCCGCCCCGCTCCGGCCAGCCCGTAGGCGAGCAGCGCGGCGATCGCCCCGTAGAGCGTCCAGTCGCCCCACCGGGTGTACGGGCTGGTGCCGCGGGCCAGCGGCACCTCGTAGACGGCGGCCGCGCTGCGGTCGGTGCCCAGCCGTTCGCCGATCCGCTCGCCCCGCGGGCCGTACACCGCGCTGACTCCGGTGAGCGTGGCGTGCACCATGGGGCGCCAGGTCTCCGCGGCGCGCAGTGCGCCCAGGGAGGCGTGTTGGGCGGGCGCCCAGCTGTCCTGGAACGTCGCGGTCGAGGACTGGGCGACCAGCAGCTGTGCCCCGTCGGCGGCCAGATGACGGCTCATGTCCGGGAACGCCGTCTCGAAGCACACCAGCGGACCGACCCGCAGACCGGCCGCGGCGGGGATCGCCATCACCACCTGATGAGTGCCGCGCCGCCGGTCGCTGGTGGCGGCCTTGCCCACCTTCGTCGCCCAGCCCAGCACGGACCGGGCCGGTATGTACTCGCCGAACGGCACCAACCGCATCTTGGCGTAGCGGTCCCCGGTCGGGCCCTGCGGGCCGATGAGCACCGCGCTCTTGGAGATGCCCCTCCGGCCGGAGTCCGGTGCGTCGGCGTTCACCAGGAGGTCGGCGCCGGTGCGGCGGGACAGTGCGGCCAGTCGGGCGGCGAGCGCCGGATGGTCCGCCGGGTCCTGGTAGAGGCTGCTCTCGCCCCAGACGACCAGCCGCACCCCGCGGCCGGCCAACGCACCGGTGAGCGCCGCACTGCGGGCCAGCCGCTGGGTGGGTGTGCCGCCCGGGCCCGGCTGGACGACCGCGATCCGTACCGTCCCCGCGGGCCGGGGGACCGGCGCCCACAGCCAGGCCGCGGTGCCGCCCAGCACGCACACCAGCAGCCCGGCCACGGCGGGCAGCCGGGCCGGCGGGACGGCGATCAGCCCGGCCAGCGCGGTGTTCACCGCAACGATCAGCAGGCTCAGCAGCCACACCCCGCCGAGCGACGCCAGCCGCAGCGCGGGCGGCACCTGCCACTGGCTGGCGCCCAGCAGCCCCCACGGCCCGCCCAAGTACTCCCAGGACCGCACCAGTTCGACCATCAGCCAGCCGGACGGCACCAGCACCAGCGCGGCGGCGGCCCGCCCCGGACCCGGCGCCCCGCCCAGCAGCGCCCGCACCAACACCCCCCAAGGCGCCCACAGCGCACCCAGGAGCAGTGCCAGGACCAGGATGAAGACGTGCAGGCTCGGCAGCAGCCAGTGGTGCACCGCCAGCATGAACCCGGCGCCGCCCAGCCAGCCGTACAGCGCCGCCCGCCGGGTGGTCCGCGCCGACCGGACCAGCAGCAGCCACGGCACCAGTGCCACGTACGCCAGCCACCACCAGGACGGCGCGGGGAAGGTGAGGGCGGGCAGCGCACCGGCGAGCGCGGCGGCCGGGCCGCGCGTCCAGAGCGAGTCGGACCAGCGCGTCCGGTGGCCGAGCGGTATGTCCATACGGGCTCCCTGTCGCCGCGCCTGTCCCCTCGTCCGCCGAGGTGTCCCGTCGATATCTCTTGCCACGTTCAAGGGTTGTCAGGCGTCCCCGGCTCCCGCCACTTCTCGTGCACCCGTCCTGCCGTCCCACGGGCACCGGCCCCCGCCCTGCTGCGCGAACCGGAGGCGCTCGCCGTCCGGGCCCTCACCGCCCAGGGCGTGACACCGGAGGCCCTC
>NZ_JBHVQS010000026.1:0-114443 GCF_042886435.1 Streptomyces sp. NPDC058000 | reverse complement strand
TGCGGGGGGCGGGCCGGCCGCGCGGGCGGGTTGGGGCTGTTCCCGGTTCTGTGGGGTTTGCGGGGCCCGCACTTCTTCCCTTACCGACCGTAACCCCCCAGCCCCACAGCCCCGACACCTCCCGTTGTGGTGGGTGAGGGGGATGAGAGGGGAGGGCATGGGGGCGGGCGTGGTTCGGGGTACTGGGCGTGGATAGTCTCGCGGGGTGCAAAAGAACATCCCCAACCCCGGCTTCGCCGACGACGACGGGTCGGCCGCCCCCGCGCTCGCCGCGGCGCTCGCGGCGTACGCGACGGACCCCGGCACCGAGCCCGCCCTGCTGGCCGTTCTGGCCGACGCCCGCCTCCTGGTCCCGGTCGTGGCGGTCCTCGGTGAGGTCGAGACCGGCCCCGACGGGCTGCGCCGGGAGAAGACCAGCGACATGGCGGTGCCCACCCTCACCGCCCCCGACGGTCGCCGCGCGCTCCCCGCCTTCACCTCCATGGAGACCCTCCAGCGCTGGCGCCCGGACGCCCGCCCGGTTGCCGTGCCGCTCCGGCAGGCCCTGCTGGCCGCCGCGCACGAACAGGCCGACACCGTTGTCATCGACCTGGCCGGACCGGTCACCTACCAGCTCACCGGCTCCGCCCTACGGGCCCTCGCGGAGGGCCGCACCACCGCCGACCCGCTCGCCGACCCGGCCGTCACCGAGGCGCTGCGAGCCCTCCTCGCCGCCGAGCCCGCGGTCGTCCTCGCGCGGCTGACGCCGTCCGCGGACACCGACGGCACCCTCGCCCTCGGCCTCGCCACCGGTGCCGTCCCCGCCGAGGCCGCCCAGCGGTTGGCGCAGGCGCTGGCCACCGACGAGACCCTCCGCGCCCGGCTGGTCCGCGGCCTCGACCTGGCCCTCCTGCCGCCCGGCGCCGAAGCCTCCGGGGAGCTGCTGTACCAGCGCTGATCCGCCGGGAGCCGGGCCGCGGGGCCGGCCTTCGCGGGACTCTCCCGGGGCCTGGCGGCGCCCGCGCCCAACGGGCGGCTTCGTCCTCCGGGCCGCACAATGCGAGGAGAGCTCAAGATCCACGCGAGGAGAGCCCATGGAGACCACGGAGACCCGCACGGTCGTATCCGAATTCCTCGGCACGCTGCTCCTGGTGTTCTTCGCCGTCGGCGCGGCAGTGCTGGCCGGCGAATACATCGGTACCTTCGGCATCGCCCTGGCCTTCGGTTTCGTCATGCTGGCGCTTGCCTACGCCCTCGGCCCGATCTCGGGCTGCCACATCAACCCCGCGGTGACGCTCGGCATGCTGCTGGCCAAGCGCATCACGGTCCGTACGGCCGTCGAGTACTGGATCGCGCAGATCCTCGGCGGCATCGTCGGCGCCGCCCTGCTCTTCCTGGTCGCCAAGCAGGTACCGGGACTCCAGACCCACGCGGCCTTCGGTACGAACGGCTGGGGCGACCGCTCGGCGGTGCACATCAACCTCGGCGGCGCGTTCGTGGCCGAGATCGTGATGACGTTCCTGTTCGTCTTCGTGGTGCTCGGCGTCACCCACAAAGTGGCGGTGCTGGGCTTCGGCGGTCTGGCGATCGGTCTGGCCCTGGCCACCGTCCACCTCATCGGCATCCCGCTGGACGGCACCTCGGTGAACCCGGCGCGGAGCCTCGGCCCGGCCCTCTTCGCGGGCGGTGCGGCCATCACCCAGGTGTGGCTGTTCATCCTCGCGCCCCTGATCGGCGGCGCGCTGGCGGCGGTAGTGCACCAGATCACCCACCCGCCGCAGGAGCCCGTCGTGATCGCCGACCGGACCGCCCGCGGCGAGCCGACCAAGCCGGACGAACCGGCCCCCGGCGACCGCGTCTGAGGCGCTGGTCCTGGCCCGCGTACGACGACGAGCCCCGGCCACACCGGGCCGGGGCTCGTCGTCGATGCGCGGGGCCGCCCGCCGGGCTCAGCCGTAGACCGGCCCGGTGTACTTCTCGCCCGGGCCCTCGCCCGGCTCGTCGGGCACCACCGACGCCTCGCGGAACGCGAGCTGGAGCGACTTCAGACCGTCCCGCAGCGGCGCCGCGTGGTAGGAGCCGATCTCGGTGGCGCTGGCGGTGACCAGCCCGGCCAGCGCGTGGATGAGCTTGCGGGCCTCGTCCAGGTCCTTGTGGTCCGCGCCGTCCTCGGCGAGTCCGAGGTTGACCGCCGCCGAGCTCATCAGGTGCACCGCGACCGTGGTGATCACCTCAACCGCCGGCACCTCCGCGATGTCCCGGGTCATGGTCTCGAAGTCGGGCTGCGCCGGGCCGGCGGTCTCCGGCGTGGCCGGCTGCTGGTGGGTCTGCTCGCTCATGTGCTGGGGCTTCACTTCCTGCTGGAGGGGTCGCCCTCCAGCCTATGACCCCGTCCGGTGGCCCCGTGCCCCGGAGGTGCCTCGGGGCCGAGGTGGTGTGGCCCCGGGGCGCGTCGGGCGATGGAGTGCGGACGGGAGACCTCCATGCGTCAGCACAAAAGTGTGGGGTCACCCCTTGACTCGTGTATTCTGGTTGCTGCGACCGGCCGGACACCTCAGTGACCGGCCCACAAGTGGAGGCTCCGATCTCCCACCCGACCGATCTCAGGTTGGCGGGTCAACGGTCCGGCTGCGCCCCGCGGAGATTTCGCGGCGGTGCTCCTGATCCACGTGGAGCCCCGCCTGTGTCCCGTCGGGGCATTTTTTGATGTACCGGCGCGGTTGGTCACACCGAACAGACGTTACGCGGCAGTCCGCCAGGCCGTCGCGTGGTGCTACCGAGGAGGATCCATCAGCGCCGAGCCCCGCATCAACGACCGGATTCGCGTCCCCGAGGTGCGACTCGTCGGTCCCAGTGGCGAGCAGGTCGGCATTGTGCCGCTTGCCAAGGCCCTGGAGCTTGCGCAGGAGTACGACCTCGACCTCGTCGAGGTGGCGGCGAACGCCCGTCCGCCGGTCTGCAAGCTCATGGACTACGGAAAGTTCAAGTACGAGTCGGCTATGAAGGCCCGTGAGGCGCGCAAGAACCAGGCGCACACGGTCATCAAGGAGATGAAGCTCCGGCCGAAGATCGACCCGCACGACTACGACACCAAAAAGGGTCACGTCGTTCGGTTCCTCAAGCAGGGTGACAAGGTCAAGATCACGATCATGTTCCGTGGTCGCGAGCAGTCCCGCCCCGAGCTGGGCTTCCGACTGCTCCAGCGGCTCGCGGAGGACGTCCAGGACCTCGGCTTCATCGAGTCGAACCCGAAGCAGGACGGCCGGAACATGATCATGGTCCTCGGTCCGCACAAGAAGAAGACCGAGGCGATGGCCGAGGCCCGTGAGGCGCAGGCCGCCCGCAAGGCGGAGCGTCAGGGTGGGGTTCCCGCGGAGTCCGCTGAGGAGCCCGCTGTGGAGCCCACCGAGGAGCACGCCGAGGCGTGAGCTCTTGGGTGAGCTGCCCCGGATTCAGGCCGGGGCGCCAGCCCCGGAACAACCGATACATCTGACGCTCCCGTATGCCGGTCTTCGCCGGTGGGAGCGCCACTGACGAGGAGAGAACGGCGCATGCCGAAGAACAAGACGCACAGCGGTGCCAGCAAGCGCTTCAAGGTCACCGGCTCCGGCAAGGTGCTGCGCGAGCGCGCCGGCAAGCGCCACCTGCTCGAGCACAAGTCGTCCCGCGTGACGCGTCGCCTCACCGGCAACGCCGAGATGGCCCCGGGCGACGCCGCGAAGATCAAGAAGCTTCTCGGCAAGTGAGCCGGGGCGCTCCGCCGCACAGGTGGAGCGCACCGACCCGACCGGGACCCCACGTCGATTCGGGCCGTGTGACGAACAACCACGGCCCCGCTACAAGGAGTTAACAAGTGGCACGCGTCAAGCGGGCAGTCAACGCTCACAAGAAGCGCCGGGCGATCCTGGAGCAGGCCAGCGGCTACCGCGGTCAGCGCTCCCGCCTGTACCGCAAGGCCAAGGAGCAGGTGACCCACTCCTTCGTCTACAACTACAACGACCGCAAGAAGCGCAAGGGCGACTTCCGTCAGCTGTGGATCCAGCGCATCAACGCCGCTGCCCGCGCCAACGGCATGACCTACAACCGCTTCATCCAGGGTCTGAAGGCCGCCAACATCGAGGTGGACCGCAAGATCCTCGCCGACCTCGCGGTCACCGACGCCGGTGCGTTCGCCGCGCTGATCGAGGCTGCGCAGAAGGCGCTGCCGAGCGATGTCAACGCCCCGAAGGCTGCTGCCTGAATCCCAGCCTGACAGCGTTGTGACGTCGTGACGACGTTGTGATTGCGGACCCGCGGGCCCCGGCCTGCGGGTCCGCCGCGTTTCCGGGCCCTTCCCCAAGCGCTCAGCTCCTCCCCCGAGTTCTCGACTTCGTTCGGGCAGGGGCCCCTGAGCAGGGGAGACCCCATTCGCCCGCACCGGGCCCCCGCACCGAACGAAAGAAGCGAGCCGCCGTCCATGGGCACTCCCGAGCTGATCTCCCCGCGTTCCCCGCGAGTCGCCGCCGCCCGGCGGCTGGCCCGGCGCCACTTCCGGGGCAAGGAACGCCGGTTTATCGCCGAGGGGCCGCAGGCCGTCCGGGAGGCCGTCGCGCATCGCGCCGGCGGAGCGCCCACCCTCATCGAGCTGTTCGCCACCGTCGAGGCCGCCGAGCGGCACGCCGAGATCGTCGAGGCCGCCCGGGCGGCGGGGGTGCCGGTGCACTTCGCCGACGACAGGACCGTCGCGGACGTCTCCCAGACCGTCACGCCGCAGGGGCTGGTGGGCGTCTGCCGGTTCCTGGACTCGCCGTTCGAGGAGATCCTGGCCGCCCGCCCGCAGCTGGTCGCGGTGTTGGCCAACGTCCGTGACCCCGGCAACGCCGGTACGGTGCTGCGCTGCGCGGACGCCGCGGGCGCCGACGCGGTGGTGCTGACCGACGCCTCCGTGGACCTCTACAACCCCAAGTCGGTGCGGGCGTCGGTGGGTTCGCTGTTCCACCTGCCGGTCGCGGTGGGCGTGCCGGTGGAGCAGGTGGTGACCGGGTTGCAGGGCGTCGGGGTGCGGATCCTGGCGGCCGACGGGGCCGGCGACCGCGACCTGGACGCGGAGCTGGACGCCGGCGTCATGGGCGGGCCGACCGCCTGGGTCTTCGGCAACGAGGCATGGGGGCTGCCCGAGGAGACCCGGGCGCTGGCCGATGCCGTCGTGCGGGTGCCCATCCACGGCAAGGCCGAGAGCCTCAACCTCGCGACCGCCGCCGCGGTGTGCCTGTACGCCTCCGCACGCGCCCAGCGCACCACCGGAGGTTGTCGCGCGACGTCACCCGCCGGAGGGGCGTAGTCGCGATCCCGCCGGCCGGGCCGGGCCGAGCTAGTAGTCTTGCCAGCTCCGGCCCGGAAGGGGGTAACACGGCGATGACGGCGAGGACTTCGGCCAGGACTGCCGCCGCTGACGGCTGCCCGCCCGAGGGTTCCGGCGCGGACGCGGAGCTGCTCGGGCTGACCCCCGACGACCTCCCCGACGGTCTGGTCGTCGCCGACGAGCGCGGCCGGGTGATCTGTTTCAACGCCGCCGCCGCCCGGATCACCGGTATCGAACCGCCGGCCGCGCTGGGCCGCCCGGTCGGGGACGCCCTGCCGTTGCAGGACCTCGAAGGCCGTCGCTGGTGGCAGCTGACCGACCCGTACGGGGGACTCGCCATCCGCCGGGGCCAGCCGGAGCGGAACCTGCTGCTGGGCGGCCGCGAGGTGCTGGTCTCCGCCCGCTACGTCCGCAGCGCGCCCACCGGACCGGTGCGGCGGCTGGTGATCGCGCTGCGCGGCACCGAGGCCCGGCGGCGCACCGAGCTGAGCCACGCCGAGCTGATCGCCACCGTCGCCCACGAGCTGCGCTCGCCGCTGACCTCCGTCAAGGGGTTCACGGCGACCCTCCTCCAGAAGTGGGAACGCTTCACCGACGACCAGAAGCGGCTGATGCTGGAGACGGTGGACGCCGACGCCAACCGCGTCACCCGGTTGATCGCCGAGCTGCTGGACATCTCCCGGATCGACTCCGGGCGGCTGGAGGTCCGCCGGCAGCGGGTCGACATGATCGCCGCGGTCCGGCGGCACGTACAGGCGCAGGCCACCGCGGGCCAGCGGCCGGACCGCTTCCTGATCCGGATGAGGGAACCGTTGCCCGATCTGTGGGCAGACCCGGACAAGGTGGACCAGGTGCTGGGCAACCTCCTGGAAAATGCGGTGCGCCACGGTGAGGGAACGGTCACCATCGAGGTCGGACTGGCGAAGGACACCAGCGGCGGAGAGGGGACGTGCGTCACCGTGAGCGACGAGGGCCCCGGTATCCCCGAGGAGTCGATGAGCCGCGTGTTCACCCGTTTCTGGCGGGGCAGCAAGCGCGGTGGCACCGGGCTGGGCCTCTACATCGTCAAGGGCATCGTCGAGGCCCACGGCGGCACGATCACGGTCGGCCGGGCCCCGGCCGGCGGCGCCCAGTTCCGATTTAGCCTGCCCGTCGCGGCCCCGGCCTTCTTGAAATAGTGCTGTCGCGAAGCGTCATGCAAGAGTGGCGGCGGGCGACAGGAGGGACAGAGGGGAAGCGGCGGGCGCCCCGCACCCAGGGGCGGACGGGCCGCCGGCGGCCCGCCCCTTAGACTTGACCTTTGGCACCTTTGGCGCACAGGCATCGCGGACACGCGGGCGCAGAGCCGAGGCGAAGCGAGCCGCGCCAAGCCACACCACCGGAAGCACGGGAAGAGATGTCCGCACCCAATAAGTCGTACGACCCTGTCGAGGTCGAAGCCCTGAAACCGGAAGAGATCGCCCGACGGGTCGACGAGGCGCTGGCCGCCATCGCCGCCGCGGACGACCTGGAGGCGCTGCGCGAGGCGAGGATCGCGCACGCCGGCGACCGCTCGCCGCTGGCCCTGGCCAACCGCGAGATCGGCGCCCTTCCCCCGCACGCCAAGGCGGACGCCGGCAAGCGCGTCGGTCAGGCCCGCGGCCGGGTCAACCAGGCGCTCAAGGCCCGCCAGGAAGAGCTGGAGGCGGAACGCGACGCCCGTGTCCTGGTCGAGGAGGCGGTGGACGTCACGCTGCCGTACGACCGGGTCCCGGCCGGCGCCCGGCACCCGCTGACCACCTTCATGGAGCGGGTCGCCGACGTCTTCGTGGCCATGGGCTACGAGGTCGCCGAGGGCCCCGAGGTCGAGGCGGAGTGGTTCAACTTCGACGCCCTGAACTTCGTGCCGGACCACCCGGCGCGCCAGATGCAGGACACCTTCTTCGTCCGGGGCAACGGCACCGAAGGCGATGAGTCGGGCGTGGTGCTGCGCACCCACACCTCGCCGGTGCAGGCCCGTACGCTCGTCGACCGCGAGCCGCCGGTGTACGTCGTCTGCCCGGGGCGGGTCTACCGCACCGACGAGCTGGACGCCACGCACTCCCCGGTCTTCCACCAGATCGAGCTGCTCGCCGTCGACGAGGGCCTGACCATGGCGGACCTCAAGGGCACCCTGGACCACATGGTCCGGGCGCTGTTCGGCCCGGACATGAAGACCCGGCTGCGGCCCAACTACTTCCCGTTCACCGAGCCGTCCGCCGAGATGGACATGGTCTGCTACGTGTGCCGTGGCGAGTCCGTGGGCAACCCCGACCGGCCCTGCCGTACCTGCTCCAGCGAGGGCTGGATCGAGCTGGGCGGCTGCGGCATGGTCAACCCCAAGGTGCTGGTCGCCTGCGGTGTCGACCCCGAGAAGTACAGCGGCTTCGCCTTCGGGTTCGGAATCGACCGGATGCTGATGTTCCGGCACAACGTGGAAGACATGCGCGACATGTTCGAGGGCGACGTCCGGTTCACCCGGCCGTTCGGGATGGAGATCTGATGCGGGTCCCGCTTTCTTGGCTGCGGGAGTACGTCGACCTGCCGGCGACGACGACCGGCCGCGAGGTACAGGAGAAGCTCATCACGGTCGGCCTGGAGGTCGAGACCGTGGAGCGGCTCGGCGAGGGCCTGACGGGTCCGCTGGTCGTCGGCCAGGTGCTGACCATCGAGGAGCTGGAGGGCTTCAAGAAGCCGATCCGCTTCTGCACGGTGGACGTCGGCCGGGCCAACAGTACTGGTGAGCCGCAGGAGATCGTCTGCGGTGCGCGGAACTTCGCGATCGGCGACAAGGTCGTGGTCGTCCTCCCCGGCGCCGTGCTGCCCGGTGACTTCAAGATCGCCGCGCGCAAGACGTACGGCCGGAAGTCGCACGGCATGATCTGCTCCGGCGACGAGCTGGGCATGGGCGACGACGGCAGCGGCGGCATCATCGTGCTGCCGCCCGAGACCGAGGTGGGCACCGACGCGATCGAGCTGCTGGAGCTCGTTGACGAGGTGCTGGACATCGCCGTCACGCCGGACCGCGGCTACTGCCTGTCGATGCGCGGGGTGGCCCGTGAGGCGGCCATCGCCTTCGGGCTGCCGCTGCGCGACCCGGCGCTGCTGGACGTGCCGCCGCCGAACGCCGGCGGCTACCCGGTCCAGGTCGCCGACCCCATCGGCTGCGACCGCTTCACCGCGCGCACGGTGACCGGCCTGGAGCCGGAGGCCCGTACCCCGATCTGGATGCAGCGCCGGTTGCAGAAGGCCGGGATGCGGCCGATCTCGCTCGCCGTGGACATCACCAACTACGTGATGTTGGAGCTGGGCCAGCCGCTGCACGCCTACGACCGGACGACCGTCGACGGTCCGATCGGCGTCCGCCGCGCCACCCCGGGCGAGGAACTGGTCACCCTGGACGGCACCAAGCGGGTGCTGACCGGCGAGGACCTGGTCATCACCGACAACCGCGGCCCCATCGGGCTGGCCGGTGTGATGGGCGGCGCCAACACCGAGATCGCCGCGCCGGTCACCGACCCGGAGACCGGGCGGCTGCGCGGCACCACCGACGTGGTGATCGAGGCCGCGCACTTCGACGCGATCACCATCGCCCGGACCGCCCGCCGCCACAAGCTGTCGTCGGAGGCCGCCAAGCGCTTCGAGCGCGGGGTGGACCCGGAGGCGGCGGCCGCGGCGGCGCAGCGGACCGTGGACCTGCTGGTGCTGCTCGCCGGTGGCACCGCCGAAGAGGGCGTCACGGGGGTCGTCTCGCCGCGCGGGCCGCGGACGATCACCATCCCGGCCAACCACCCGGACAAGGTCGCGGGTGTGACCTACGGGCGGGAGTCCGTCGTCCGCCGCCTCCAGCAGGTGGGTTGTGACGTCTACGGGCAGGACGAGCTGGTGGTCACCGTGCCGTCCTGGCGCCCGGACCTCAGCGACCCGAACGACCTGGCCGAGGAGGTCATCCGGCTGGAGGGCTACGAGAACCTGCCCTCCACGCTGCCGCTGCCGCCCGCCGGCCGTGGGCTGACGGAGCGTCAGCGACTGCACCGCCGGGTCGGCCGCGTGCTGGCCGGCGCCGGGTACGTCGAGGCGCTGAACTACCCGTTCACCGGCTCCGCCGTCCTCGACCAGCTCGGCATCGAGCCGGACGACCCGCGGCGCGACGCGGTCACCCTGGTGAACCCGCTGTCGGACGAGGAGCCGGACCTCCGCACGACCCTGATCCCCGGGCTGCTGGGCTCGCTGCGCCGCAACTACGGGCGGGGCAACCACGACCTGGCGCTCTTCGAGACCGGTCCGGTGTTCCGGGCGACCGGACAGGAGCAGCCGGCCCGCCGCCTGGTGGTGGACCGCCGGCCGACCGACGACGAGATCGCCTCGCTGGACGCCTCGCTGCCGCAGCAGCCGCGCCGGGCCGCGGTGGTCCTGGCCGGCGCCCGCGAGCAGGCCGGCTGGTGGGGTTCCGGTTACCCGACCGGGTGGGCCGATGCCGTCGAGGCGGGCCGCACCGTCGCCCGGGAGGCGGGCGTCGAGCTGATCGTCCGCCAGGACCAGCACGCCCCGTGGCACCCCGGCCGGTGTGCGGCGCTGCTCGCCCTGGTCGACGGCGAGGAGGTGCTCGTCGGCAACGCCGGTGAGCTGCACCCGCGGGTCGTCAAGGCCCTGGGTCTGCCGGAGCGCACCAGCGCGATGGAGATCGACCTGGACCGGCTGGAGCGGGCCGCGTCCGGTGCGTTGCAGGCGCCGCGGATCTCCACGTTCCCGGTCGCCACGCAGGACGTCGCGCTGATCGTCGACGACTCGGTGGCCGCGGCGGACGTCGAGACCGCCCTCCGGGACGGCGCCGGCGAACTGCTGGAGTCGGTGCGGCTGTTCGACGTCTTCACCGGTGAGCAGGTGGGTGCCGGCAAGAAGTCGCTGGCCTACGCGCTGCGGTTCCGGGCGGACGACCGGACGCTGACGGCCGAGGAGGCCACCGCGGCCCGGGACGCGGCGGTCGCCGTCGCGGTCGAGCGGGTCGGCGCGGCCCTGCGCGGCTGACGCCCCTGACCGCCGGCCTCGTGCCTGGTGCGGGCCCCTGTCCACGGTGGTGGGCGGGGGCCCGTCCTGTTTCCCGCGGGCGGGCGGGCCCGTTCGCCGCGTCCGGTTCGCACCCCGTGTGAACTCCCCCTGATTACGCTGGACTTACGGAGTCCGTACGTCCCTGGGGGGCGAGGCATGGAGCCCAACACGCTGCTCGACGCGATCCTGGACGAGGCCGGTATCTCACACGCCGGGCTCGCGGCGCGGATCAACCACCTCGGGCGGCGGCGCGGGCTCGCGCTGCGCTACGAGCACACCGCGGTGGCGCGGTGGCTCAAGGGGCAGCGGCCGCGCGGGCAGGTCCCGGACCTGATCTGCGAGATCCTCGGCGAACGGCTGCGCCGGCCGGTGGGCCTGGCCGACATCGGGCTCAGCGGGCCGGGCACGCGCCAGGATCCGGGTACCCCGCTGTCGGGGTTCGTCGAGCGGGCCACCGCGCTGTGGCGGTCCGACGAGCAGCAGCGGCCGCACGTGGTCGCGGCGCCCGCGCTCACCGGGACGTCGGCGATCATCCCCGTGTGGGAGTGGGAGAACCCGCCGGAGGACTTCGACGTCTCGCGCGACGGGGTGACCCGGGTCGGGATGGCCGACATCGAGATGCTGCGGGCCGCGCGGACCCACTACGAGCAGATGTACCGGAAGGCGGGTGGTATCGCTACCAGAGGACGCATCGTCGGATTCCTCAACACCGAGGCGGCGCCGCTGCTGCGGGGCAGCTACAGCGATGCGACGGGGCGTCAGCTGCACCGGGCGACCGGTGGGCTGGTGGCCGTCGCGGGCATCTGCGCGTACGACTCGGACGCTCTCGGGCTGGCCCAGCGCTACTTCCATCAGGCGCTGCGGCTGGCAAAGGCCAGCGGGGACCGCGGACTCGGCGCGTACATCATCGCGCTGCTGGTCAACCAGTCCCTCTTCGTACGGGAATACCGCCAGGCGGTCGCCTTCGCGGAGGCGGCGCTGCGCACCGCGGGCGGACAGCTCACCCCGGCGCTCTCCGCCGACCTCCACGCCATGCAGGCCAAGGCGTACGCGCGACTGGGCGACGGCACCGGCGCGCTGGACTGCATCCGGCGGGCCGAGGCGGCGGCGGACCGGATCCGCCCCGGGCTGGAGCCCGCCGAGACGGGCTACGTGCAGCCGGGCCTGGTGAACGTACAAGTGGCGGAGGCGCTGCTCAGCCTCGGGGACCTGCGGGCCGCCCGGGAGCAGGCGGACGCCGCCGTGGACACCCCCGCACATGACCGCGGCCGGGTGCACCGGCTGGCCATGCTCACCCATATCGAGCTGCGCCAAGGGGACGCGGACCGGGCCGTGGCCAATGCCGCGGAGATGACGGAGCAGGCCCGGGGCATGGAGTCGCAACGCCTGCGGGACCGGCTGCGAGCGGTGCGCGAGCATCTGGCGGAGACCGGGAGCTCCGCGACGGACGAGGCTGCCGATCTCATCGACGAGGTGCTGCGCGTTCCGCTGTGACCGGGCTCGTGTCACCTTGCCGGCCCAACAGCGGAAGGTGGCAGTTACGTGCGTTGGAACAATCTCAGCGAAAAGCCGGTCTACGCGAATCCCTGGTTCCGGGTCAACCTGGCCGATGTGGCCCTCCCCGACGGCCGGCATCTGGATCACTTCCTGATCCGGATGCGGCCGGTCGCGGTGGCCACCACGGTCAACGAGGCCAATGAGGTGCTGCTGCTGTGGCGGCACCGGTTCATCACCGACAGCTGGGGCTGGGAGCTGGCCGCCGGCGTCGTGGAGGACGGGGAGGAACCGGCCGCCGCGGCCGCGCGGGAGATGGAGGAGGAAACCGGGTGGCGACCCGGGCCCCTCCACCACCTCCTCACGGTGGAGCCGTCCAACGGCCTCACCGATGCGCGGCACCACATCTACTGGTCCGACCGTGCCGAGTACCTCGGCGCCCCGGAGGACGACTTCGAGTCGGACCGGCGGGAGTGGGTGGACCTCAAGCTGGTGCCCGACATGGTGTTGAGGGGGGAGGTGCCGGCCGCGAACATGTCCGCGGCGCTGCTGATGCTCCACCACATCCGGCTCGGCTGAGGCCGGCCCGGCGTCAGCGCCCGGACGCCTGCCACAGGGCGGCCGCCAGCGCCGCGAGCCCTGTGAGCGCGGCGAGCGAGGGGAGTGGCCAGCGGCGGCTCTCCAACCGCGTGATGCGGGCCTGGAGTTCGTCCGCGTCACGCGTGTTCTGCTCGCAGCGCTGGGCCTGCAACCTGAGCTGGCCGTCGACGGTGGCGGTGCGTACGTCGAGTAGGCGTCTGAGCTCCGCTAAGTCGGCGGCGATCGGATCGGGGTCCCGGTGGGCGGTCACGTTCCGCTCCTCTTTCCTTCTCCTGGTGGCGGTCGGGTGGTTACCCGCACCAGTCAACTGCGCTGGGAGGGAAGGCGGGAGCGTGTGCGGCGGGGAGATACGGGTCAGCGGTTCACACCCCGTGCGAAGTGACGCGGCGTGAGCGATTCGCACGGGGTGCGAAGCGGGCGCACCGAGATGGCGCATTCACACACTGTCATCAACGGACGGAAAGGAGTTGACTCTTAGGCACGGGGGCCGAAGCCGGCGGTCGGGCGCCCGCCGGCCGGATCCGCCCGCCGAACCATCCCCCGAGCGGCGGGCGGACGGCCCCCGTTCCACCGCCCGAGGGGCTCCGTATTTCGCGGCTCAGGACCGGTCGGCCGGACGGTGACTTCTAGGTTCCGCCGGCGCTGTCGGCGGCCGCGCGCTCGGGCACGTTGGCGGGTACCTCGGTCCCGCTGAGGCCGCGGAGGGCCGGAGTCGCGCGCAGCTTCTCCTCGGCCGTCTGCTCGACCCGCCGCATGGCGAACCGGAGGATGGGCGGTGCCATGAGCGGGGTGAGGATGGCGATCAGCACGATGATGCTGTACATCGCCGGGGTGAGCAGGCCGAGGCGGAGGCCGATGACCGCGATCACGATCTGGACGACCCCCCGTGCGTTGATGCCGGCACCGAGCGCCAGGGACTCCCAGCGGCCGAGTCGTCCGACGGCGCTGCCGACGAAGGCGCCGAGGAACTTCCCGGTCACGGCGATGCCGAGTGCGGCCAGACCCCACAGCGCGATCGTGGTGTCGGCCAGTGACGTCAGGTCGATCCGGAGTCCGGCGAGGGCGAAGAACAGTGGTGACAAGAAGGACAGCACCGTGGTGTTGAGCGGCTCCAGCCGCCGTGTCTGGTCCTCCGAGCCGGAGACGCCGATGAGGATGCCGCACAGGAAGGCGCCGAACACCGCCTCGAAGCCCAGGGCCTGAGCACCCGCGCCGGACAGCACGAGCAGGATGACGGTCACGGCGATGGTGGCCCCGCCGGATCCGGAGCGGCCGGCCCAGTGCAACACCCGGCGCACCGTCCAGCGGCCGACGGTGCACAGGACGAGGAGGAGGGCGGCCAGGTGCCACAGGAGGGTGGCAATTTCATGAGATCCGACGCCGGTGGTGGCCATGGCCGTCACGACGGACACCAGGAGCCACCCGACCGCGTCGTCGATGGTGGCGACGACCAGGATCATCTGGCCGACGGTGCGGTGTATCAGCTTCATGTCGACGAGCACCCGGCCGATGACCGGGATCGAGCTGACGCACATGGCGACACCGATGAACCAGGCGAAGACCGTGGTGTCGACGGTCGGCGGCTTGAGCCGGCCGGACATCACATAGCCCAGCCACACGCCGAGCCCCAGCGGCAGCAGGAGGGCGGCGGCGCCGACAGTCGCGGCCGTGCGGCCGTGCCTTCGGGCCAGTTTCAGGTCCAGGTGCATACCCGTGAAGCCGACCAGCAACAGGACGCCGAGCTGTCCCACGGCGTCCAGTAGATGCATCTGGAGGGCATCCGGCGGAAAGAGCCATCCGGCCAGGTCCGGCGCGGCGCGGGCCAGGAAGGAGGGGCCGAGCAGGACACCCGAGGCCAGCTCCCCCACGACGGTCGGCAGGCCGAGGCGCTGGGCCAGCCGGCCCAGCGCCAGCGCCAGGCCGAGCAGAGCGCCTACCTGAAGCAGGAACAGCAGTAGCGAGTTCGGCGGCAGCGGCGCGAGGACTCCGGTCGCCATGGTCAGTGACGTCATCCGGCAGCTCCCCGCTGATCGGCCAGGTCCGGTGCGGCCGCCGGCCGCTGCCACCCGTGCGGGGGAGGCGGAAGGAACCCGGATCGTACGAAGGCGCGCGCATCGCCGTTGGTCAGCGCGAGGTCCGAATGGGCCGCCGCCAGGCACCTGCGGACCGGCTCGACCGGCCCGCCCGCACCACCTCCCCGACGAGGCCCAGCACCCACGCCCTGAGGGACTTCCCGGCGGCGTCCAGACACGAATCTCACTCCTTCCCTATCGGTTCCGTTGCGAGCAGGGGCACAGCGGGCGGCCGGAGTGCCCCGACCGCCCTGCGCGTGGTGCACCACCGCGGTCAGCCCGACGCGTCCGGGGCGCCCGCGGCGACGGTGGACAGCGCGGTGCTGTGGTGCAGTCCGGGCAGTTCGCCGCCGGGCCAGGAGGCGAACCGGTGCGCCCCGTACAGCAGTGGTGCCCCCGCCCTCCGGACAACGCCGGTGACCAGGCCCAGGACCAGCGTGTGGTCGCCGACCTCCGCCAGGTGTGTCACCTCGCACTCGGCCGTCGCGAAGGCGTCGTCGGTCAGCCACGGCATACCGACCTCGGGCGAGGGCTGCCACTCCGTGTGGGCGAACCGGTCGGCGACCGGTTTCGCGAACACCTCGGCGGTGTGCCGTGCGCGGTCGTGCAGCAGGTTCACCGCGAACGCGCCGCGGTCGCACAGGGCTTGGAGGGTCTCGCCGCGGGTGGTCAGGCAGATCGAGAGGATCGGTGGCTCGGCCGTGACACTGGCCAGGGAGGTGCAGGTCAGGCCGCGCGGCTCGCCGTCGGAACCATAGGTGGTGACCACCGCGACGCCCGCCGGGAAGGCGCTCATCAGCGAGCGGAAGCCGTCGGGCGGCACCGGTGTCCCGGTGGTGTCCCGGGACTGCCACGGGAGGGGGTGCGAAGCGGTGGGTACTGCGGCGCGGGATGCGGACAGGCGGCTGGCCATGCTCGGTCGCCCTTCGGGAGGGTGCGGCGGGGTGACCCCGCGCCGTTGACGTGGGGTGTGCGGTGGAGCGGGAGCGCGCCGACGCCTGTGACCGGTACGGCGGTGACAGGCGTCGGCGGCAGGTGGGGAACTGCTGGGTCAGCGACGCGCGTTGAGGGACGCGAGGTACTCGTAGCAGCTGGGGAGGTTGTCGACCAGGCGCTGGGTGTCGGCCTTGAGGGTCGCGAACTCGGCGCGTGCGCCGGCCGGGTCGATGTGCGCGAGCGCGGGGCGCGGCCGGGCCGGCTCGTGGCCCAGGCCCAGCAGCATCGTGATCCACGAGTACTGCTCGAAGCCGTGGTAGGCGGGGTAGATGGTGCGCTCGTCGAGCAGGCGGGCGGAGGCGAGCTCCAGGCGCTCGGCGAGGCCGTCCGGGATGGCGCGGACCTTGGCCTCCTTCCAGTACGGGGTGTCGTCGCGCTGCGCCGCCCGGTAGTGCAGGACCAGGAACTCCTTGACGCCGTCCAGGACGTGGGCGACCCGGTTGTTGTAGTCGTCCATCAGGGACTGGTCCCAGTGCGCGTCCGGGAAGTTCTTCACCAACTGCTCGATGCCGTGCTGGATGAAGAAGATCCCGGTGGACTCCAGCGGCTCGACGAAGGCACTGGACAGGCCGATGGCAACGCAGTTGTTGACCCAGGAGCGGCGGTTGCGGCCGATGCGCATGCGGATGTGATTGGCTTCCAGGTCGTCCTGGCCGGGGGCGGCGAACGCACGGAGGGCGCGCTCGGCCTCCTCGGGCGTGCAGTGCTCGTCGGAGTACACGTAGCCGGTGCCGTTGCGGCCGAACAGCGGAATGGTCCAGATCCAGCCGGCCTCCATCGCGGTGGCGGTGGTGTAGGGCCGCATACCGGTCGTGGCCTGGTCCGTCTTCGGGACGCGCAGGGCCACCGCGCGGTTGTTGGGCAGGACGTCCTGGAAGGACTCGAAGGGCTCTTCCAGGGTCTGGTTGATCAGCAGGCCGCGGAAGCCGGTGCAGTCGATGAAGAGGTCGCCGGACAGGTCCCCGTGCTCGCGGGTGGTGACATGGCTGATCCAGCCGCGCTGGTCGCGCGAGACGTCGAGCACATCGTCGACGACATGCCGGACACCGCGGTCGGTCCCGTACTTGGTCAGGAACTTCGCCAGCAGCGCGGCGTCGAAGTGGTAGGCGTAGGGGAACTGGTCGCGCTGCTCCTCCAGCGTCGAGCGGCCCAGCGAGCCGTCGAGTTCGCCGGCGAAGAGCGAGCCGTCGAGCATCCGCGGGGAGCGCTGGGCCTCGCACAGCGCGGGGGTGACGAAGCAGGAGCGGTCGAAGGGCTCGCTGCGGTCGCCCTCGCGCAGCCACCAGTCGGCGAGGGTGAAGCCGTCGGCGGTCCGCAGCCGCTCGAACGGGTGGTAGAAGTGGTGGCCGGGCTCGCGCCAATTCTCGAACCGGATTCCCAGCTTGTAGGAACCCGAGCACTCCGGGAGCCATTCCGACTCGTCCAGGCCGAGGTAGTCGAAGAAATGCCTGACGGTGCTGAACGTCGCCTCTCCGACGCCGATCGTGCCAACCCGGTCGGATTCCACCAGGGTTACGTCCAGGCGGTCCCCGAACGCCGCCTTCAGATAGGAGGCGCTCATCCAGCCCGCGGTGCCGCCGCCGACAATGACAACTGACTTGATCACGATGAAAACTCCTGCGTCGAAGAACCGGAACCAGCTGGTCGAAGAGGCGAGCTGGATCGTGTCAGCCGCACCCCTCCAGGCGGCGGACCGCTGTACCTGCGGCGAAGCTAGGCGGGCCGGGTTTTCTTTCGTTATCGAGGCTTCATGGCCGCCGCCGACGTGAGTGCCGGGAGCCTCGCCGGGCATGTGACGGCGTCGTGTCCGGGTGCGCGGCCCGGGGCACCGGCGGGCACGGTGCCCGGTCATGCGGGTTGGGCAGGCGATAGGGCGCCGATAGGGGCGGTCGTTACCGTGCGCGCATGGCTCTTTCCTCTGCCTTGTCGTCGGGCACTCCCTGGCTGCGTACGCACCGGCCGGTGGCCGCGCCCCGGATTCGGCTGATCTGCTTCCCGCACGCGGGGGGCACGGCAAGTTTCTTCCGCAACTGGCACCAGTGGGCGCCGGAGGACTGGGAGATGAGCGCGGTGCGCTATCCCGGCCGTGAGGAGCGCATAGCCGAGCCGTGCCACGACTCGATGGCGGAGCTCGCCGGGCGGCTGGCCGATGCGCTGGTGCCGGTGATGGACGTGCCGACGGTGTTCTTCGGGCACAGCATGGGGGCCTCGGTGGCCCATGAGGTCACCGCGCTGCTCGCCGCACGCGGCGCCCGCACCCCGCGGGCGCTCTTCGTCTCCGGCCGGGCCGCGCCCGACCGGCTGCGACGGACGGGCGCCGGCGAGCTGGCCGACGACGAACTGCTGGCGAGGGTGGCCGGTCTCGGCGGTCCCGGGGCGGAGCTGTTGCAGGATCCCGAGCTGCGGGACCTGGTCCTGCCGCCGATCCGTGCGGACTACCAGCTGCTGGAGGCGTACGCGGCCGGCCCCAAGGCGCCGGCCGTGGACGTTCCCGTCACCGCCTATTTCGCCACCGACGACCCCGGTCCGTCGCCGGACGATGTGCGGGCCTGGTCGAACCTCACCACCGCTGGGTGTGAAACGCGCGCCTTCTCGGGCGGCCATTTCTTTCTCGTGCCGCATGAGCGGGACGTGGTGCGGGACATGAGCGACCGGCTCGCCGCCTTGCTGTGAGCCGGTACGGTCCCGCCGCTCCTCCCCTTTTCCTTCTCAGCTCCCGGTGTCCGGCACCGGGAGCTGTGCACTGTCATTCGCGCCGTCCAGCGCAGAAATGAGGAAGCACGTGTACCGGACCATGATGAAGTCGAAGATCCATCGGGCGACCGTCACCCAGGCGGATCTGCACTATGTGGGTTCGCTGACGGTGAGCGCCGATCTGATGGAGGCCGCCGACCTGCTCCCCGGGGAGAAGGTGGACATCGTGGACATCGACAATGGCGCGCGATTGTCCACGTATGTCATCGAGGGGCCGCGGGACTCCGGGATCATCGGCATCAACGGTGCCGCGGCCCGGCTGATCAGCCCCGGTGACCTCGTGATCATCATTTCCTACGCATCGGTCGAGGACGAGGCCGCCCGCAAGCTGGAGCCGCGGGTCGTCTTCGTGGACGGGGAGAACAAGGCCGTGAGCGTGGGCGGCGACCCGGCGGACGTGCCGGCCGGCTCCGGTCTGCGGCGCGGAGACATCGTGTCCTGACCTCGGACGTCGTGCGAGCCCCGTACGGACAGACGCCGGTTGCCGCGGCGGGACGTGACTCCCGCTGCGGCGGCCGGCGTCTGCCAAGGGGGCGGCAGGGGCGGCCCGTTGGGGGCCGCCCGCCCGCTGCTACGGCAGGGTGAAGTAGATCATCGGGTTGTGGTCGCTGTCCCGGACCGGCTCGTCGAGACCCAGCTCCCTCTTGACCTCGGCGAGTTCCCGCGTCACCTCGGGCGCCTTGGCGGTGGACGCCGTGAAGAACTCGATGTTCTTCTCGGCCAGCCACTTGACGATGACCGAGCCCTCGCTGAACGGCTTGGGGCGCCGGCCGTGGAAGACGTCGTGGACGCTGGTGGGCGTGCCCGCGGGGACGGCCGGGAAGAGGTTGTCGATGTACCAGTGGGCGAACCGGGCGCCGTGGTCGGCGTCGATGAAGAGGTAGTCCACCTCGGCGGGGACCTTGCCGAGGTGCTCGCGGACATCGCCCTTGGTGAACGTCCAGCGGTCCTTGGAGAGTTCGGCCGGAACGTTGCGCACGACGTTGTCGACGATGTCGAACGAGTAGAGGTGGCCCGCTCCGTTGTCCCGCAAGGCGCTGAGGATCCACATCGTGGACCAGCCGTAGAAGGTGCCGATCTCCACCACCACATCGGGGCGCAGATCGCGCAGCAGCAGGTAGGTGATCTCGGCCTCGTAGTCGTCGAGCTGCGCCTTCATCGACTTGCCGCGGTCGCGGAGGAACTGGCGCCGGGCGTCGCGTACCGCCCGCAGGTCGTCCTCGTACTTCTGGTAGAGCGTGCGGATGTGGTCGGTGGTTATGGAATCCATTTATTCCTCCAGCGGGCGGGACCGTCGGTCGGACGGGTCGTCATATTCCTTACGGACAAAGGTGATCACACTTCTGAAGCGTCCGTTCACGCTACCGTGCCGTTTTGCCTGTCGGGCGCGGTGCGCGAGGCATCCCGTTCCACCTGCCGGAAGGCCGCGCACAGTGCGAGGAGTGCGACGGCGAAGACCAGCATCCAGGCAGAGCGGACAGCCGCCCATGCCAGGGTGCCGGGGCTGGTGTGCAGAGCGAAGAGCGGTTCGCCGAGCCCCAGGGTGAGGGTGGTCACGGCGAGCATGGCGGTCTGGTGCCAGAGGAACACCGTCATCGCCGAGGAGTTCAGCGACGTCACCGCCGACCACAGGAACTGGCCGGGGCGGGCCCGAAGTTGAGCGTCCGCCGGTACCCCGGGGCCGGGGCGGGGGGCCGCCACCGCCCGTCGCAGCGGGCGGCACAGCAGCAGGGCGCCGCCGCACTGCGCCAGACCGAAGGTGACGGCGGCGAGGGAGACCGGATTGAGATTGGAGAGCTCCGAGCCCGGTACGCCGACCATGGAGGCGGGATAGCCGCCCCACAGGATCAGCCCGGCGGTGGCCAGGGTGCCGCCGATGAGCAGTGCGACGGCGGACCGGCGGCGGGCGAACGCGCCGGCGGACCAGGCGGCGCCCAGGCAGTACGGGACCAGCCAGCCGGCGAGGGTGTTGACGTCGCGGAGTTGCTCGGCCCAGGCCGCGCCGCCGCTCGCGAAGTGCGCGATGTCCAGGAGAGCCACCACCGCACCGGCCCCGACGGCGATCCTGGCGCCGTGGCGGTACAGCAGCGGGGTTGCGGCGGTCAGCACACCGAAGACCAGCAGGAACCACAGCGGCGAGACGACGAGGTTGAGCAGGGTGTGGATCGTCTCGTGGGCGGTGCCCGTGGCCGCCATGCCCGCCAGGACCAGCGCCCACAGGGAGAGCAGCGGCACCGTGGGGCGGGTCAGCCTGCGGACGCGCCGGGCGAGCCAGGGCCGGTAACGGACCTTGCGCAGGCGGGCGGTGGCGTATCCCTGGGCCGCGACCCGTCCGCCGACGAAGAAGAACACCGCCAGCGGTTGCAGCACCCACGTCAGCGGGGTCAGGGCGGGCACGTCGTGGAGCGGGCTGGCGCCGAGCAGGTGGTTGTCGGTGTGCAGCACGATCGCGGTGACCAGCCAGTGTCCGAGGACGACGCCGACGATGGACAGGGCCCGTAAGACGTCGATCGCCCGGTCGCGCTTCGGCGGGGTCGCCGCGTCGATGCGGAGCACGGCCCGGTGCAGCCGGCCGGCCGGGCGCGGGCCGGGCTCGACCCGATCGATGACGTGGGTCTGCCGGGATTCCCCGGCGGGGGGCAGTCGCAGCTCAGCCACCGGACACCGCCGAGCCGCGGCCGAGGCATATCAGGGCGAGATTGCGCAGTGGAAGGCTGCCGGGCTCCAGATAGCCGCTGTGGCCGCTGTTCCCGGCGGCGAAGGGGCGGGCGCCGAAGGAGGGGGAGGTCGGGTCGGTGCCGAAGCCGAGGGTTGTGCCGAAGGCGCTCAGGCTGACATGCGGCGCCCGGGCGATCCAGTCCTGGGTACCTCGGCCTGCCCACAGGGGGACGCGGACAGGCAGGTCGGCGGTGGAGCGCAGGCCGGTGCCGGGGCTGCCGAAGACGGCGACGCCGGCGAGCCCGGCGGACGTCCGGGTGTCCATACCGCTGAGGGCGCTGCCGCACACCACCGAGCCGTAGGAGTGGCACAGGAAGGTGACGGGAGCATGGGCGTTGGCGGTCCGCAACCCCCCGAGCAGGGCGATCAGGCGGCGGCCGCCCTCCTCGGCGCGGGCGGTGGTGGCGACGTCGCGGCTCATGGTGCGGGGGGCGTGGTAGCCGTACCAGGCGACCACGGCGACGGAGGAGGGGGAGAGCCTCCGCATCTCGTCGTGGAGGGCGTGGGCGCCGCCGGCGAGGGAGGCGTGCCGCGAGCCGAGGTAGTCGAAGGTGTCGAGGGTGGTGTCCGAGCCCGGGACGAGCACGACGATCCGGTCGGCGGTGGCGAGGTCGCCGAGCACTTCGACGGCCTGCCCGTCGCCCCGGGCGTCGAAGGAGAGCAACTGACGTCCCGATGCGCGTAGTTGATGCAGATGGCCTTCCCGGTAGGAGTCGCCCAGGCGGTGGGCTGCGTGCTCGGCGGCCGCGAGGTAATCGCGGTTCGCCGCGTACCGCTCGTCCAACGTCCGCGCCTGTACTGGGGGTAGGCGGGGCGGGGCGGGGGTACCGGGGACGGGTGACGAGGTGCCGGCGGTGACCGATCCCACGATGGCCGCGGCGAGGGCCACCGTCAGCCCGATCCTCCGCCACCTGGCAGCTCGCACTGTGCCGTTCCTCTCCATGAGTCCTGCTCGTTCCATGCCTGACTCTGCTGAGCACGGCTGACTCGAACCTAAATCTCGCGGCCGGGAAGGGCGTCACGCTCAGGAGCCATCTTCGCGGGTAGCTCTGAGGTATGACGTGCGGCGAAGGACGGACCGGGGTATGACATACCGGTCCGTCCTTCGGAAGAGGCCGGTCATGACCCTGCCCGTTCGCCGATCCGTCGCCGCGGTGGTTCTCAGGCCCCGCGTCCGAGAACGATCGCCGACAACTCGCCTTCGGCGTCGTGGATGTGACGCAGGGCGAGACCTGCGGTGCGGGCCAGACCGGCCCACTGCGCACGGGTGCGTTCCCGGCCGCCGGCCATGGCCATCATCCAGATGTCGCCCATCCGGCGCGGGTCAGGGCCGGTGTCGGCCAGCACCCTTTCCAGAAGGACGATTTCCCCGTCGGCGTCGAGCGCCTCGGCGCAGCGGCCCAGGATCGCGGCCGCCCGCTCGTCGGGCCAGTCGTGCAGCACACTGCCCAGGAGGTGGGTGCCGTAGCCCTCCGGGACGCCGTGTCGTACGTCGCCGCCCACGAGGGAGAAGCGGTCACCGTAGTGGCGGGATGTCTCCGGGGGTACCAGGGCGATCACCTCCGGGAGGTCCAGAACGGCGACCTCGACGGTGTCGTCGGCGTCCAGCAGGAGCGTGGCCAGACCTCCGGTGCCGCCGCCCACGTCCAGCACCCGGCGGGTGCACCGCTGCAACAGGAAGGGCAGCAGCGGGCGGTAGAGCCTGCGGGCCCGCATCCACATGTGCTCGTGGAAGGACGCCAGGGCCCCGGGGTCGCCGCTCATGCTGTCGAAGATCGGGGTGCCGGTGGCGAGTTCGTAGCTCGGCCGGCCCGTGCGGACCGTCTCGGCGAACGGGCCCCAGGCGGTGAACAGGGCGTTGTCGGAGAATTCGGCGTGCAGGCTGCTCGGCGCGTCGGCCCGCAGCAGGGTGCCGGCCACGGTGAGGTGCACCGTCCCGGTCGCCTCCACCCGGAACACGCCGAGCGTTTCGGCGGCCAGGACCAGGCGGCTCAACGGGTCGGGGTCCGTACCCAGGCGGGCGGCGAGTTCGTCGGTGGTGATGCCTTCGGGGGGCACACCGTCGGCCACACCGAGGGTGCACACGGCGTACAGCACCCGGCTGGGTGCGATGTCGAAGAGGCCGGTGAGGCGCTGCCGTTCCCGGTCGATATCCGGTTCGGCGCCCAGGCTGCCTTCCGGGCCGGCCCTGTCCACAAGGGTGCCCTCGCTCACAGGAGTTCCTTTTCGGCCGCGGCCAACGCCTTCTCGTACAGGTCCGCCCAGGGCCCGGCGGTCTGCTCGCCGAACAGGCCGTGCCAGACCTTCAGATAGGAGAGCCGGTCCGCCGCGGGTATCTCGGGGAAGGTCAGAAAGAGGATGTCGGTGATCACCATCATGCGGACGGCGAGTATCGGGTGGGGGCTGACCAGCGGGCGGAATGCATCGCTGTGGATTCCGCGCATCGGATGGCCGGGGAAGAACTCCCCCACCATCTTTCCGGCGGCGACCGCTTCGGCCTTCACTTCCTGCTGAACCGTGCGGACAAGTTCATGACGGATCTCAAGGTCCGCGCCCACCGGCACCATGACGAAAGCGTTGTACACATCGTCGGCGGCGTCGCCGTTACCGAGGCGCCGCAGAGCGGAGCGCACCGTGTTGGTGAGCCGCCGTTCGCTACGGGTGCCACTCACATCGACCGAACTGAGCGCGGTGCGCCCCAGCTTCAGTGACTGCTCCATGAAAGGACAGACCGCGCCTCTACGGCCGAGTTCCGGATGGGAACGGGTGAGGAACGAGCGCAGCCAGTCCGCAGTCTCGGTGAAGATCCGCAGATCTCGCTGCCCTTCGATGTGCAGGGCGGCACTGGAAGGATCTTCCTGAGTAAGCGTCATGCGCCTCCACCTACCTGTGCTTGGCGGATTCAATGCATGGGATTGGAGGACTTCCCGCATTGGTCCACGAATTGAAAAACATATGCCTGCAAATTTCGCAGGGATGCCTCCTGCGGCCCGGCCGTCCGCCTGGATCGCGGAGGGAACGGGCGGCTTCGCTCAGGGCGAGGAAAATTCTAGGAGGTAGGTTTATCGGGGAACTATCGCATCCTTTACCGCGTGGCGGGTATCGCGGCGGAGCGCCCGGGGCCTATCGCGTCGGTGGCCGACCGCGGTGTCCGTGGCCGTCCGTACCATGGGGCGGGTGACACCGGAATACCCGAACGTACCGACAGGGCCGGGAGCGCACCCGCGTGGGCGGCGCCTCGGGGCCGTTCTCCGTTCGACGGGACGCGAGTTGTGCGATACCTCCCGCCGGACCGCACCCCCCTTCCAGGGCACGAAGCGCCGGGGCGTGCGGCATCTGCCGCTCGTGTTCACCGCGCTCGTCGCGGCGGATCTGGCCGCGGCCGGCACGCTCATCGTCGCGGACCGGCTGGGCCTGCCGTGGTGGGCCGCCGTGCCCGTCGCCGGTGCGCAGGCGCTGCCACTGGTGGTTGCGCTGTTCCGACCGGTGGCCGCCTGGTGGCTGTCCCTCGCGGCGTCGCTGCCGTACGCGATCGGCGTGTCCGTCGTGGACTCGGCGGCGCCGGCCGGGGTGCCGTGGCCGTGGACGGAGCCGGGGCTGATGGCGCACCTGGTGGTCACGCTGCTGGTCGCCTGCCGGGTGCGGACCGGGGTGTCTCTCGCACAGTGGCTGCTGACCCTGCTGCTCGGCGGGGTGCTGACCGTTGTCCTCTCGCCGCCGTCGTTCGTCGGCGATCTGGCGCCGCTGGCGCTGTTCTCGGCGTGCGGACTGGCGGCCGTCGCTGCCGTGCGGGGGCGCAGCCAGGCGCGCCGCGAGCTGCGGAAGCAGGAGGCCCTGACGGAGTTCGAACGGGCCCGGCGGACGCTGCTGGAGGAGCGCACCCGCATCGCCCGTGAGCTGCATGATGTCGTCGCCCATCACATGTCCGTCGTCGCGGCGCAGGCGGAGGCGGCGCCGTACCGGGTGGCCGAGCCCCCGCCGGAGCTGGCCGACAGCTTCGCGAGCATCCGGGAGAACGCGGTGGGCGCGCTCACCGAACTCCGGCACATCCTGGGGATGCTGCGGACAGCGGACGAGAGTCCGCAGGCCCGTTACGCACCGCAGCCGACGCTGGAGAACATCGATGAGCTGGTGGACAATGTCCGGGCGGCGGGGTTGCGCATCGACACCGTGATCTCCGGCGAGGCGCGGCCGGTGCCGCACCGGGTGGAGCTGTCGGCGTTCCGGATCACCCAGGAGGCGCTGAGCAATGCGCTGCGGCACTCGCCGGGGTGCCGGGCCGAACTGGAGCTGTCCTACGGTTCCAGCGGTATCGGGATACGGGTGGCCAACAGTCCGAGCGCGGCCGCCGCGACAGGTCAAAAGGGGACGGGGCACGGTGTGTTGGGCATCTGGGAGAGAGTGTCCATGCTCGGCGGCTCCGTGCGGATCGGGCCACGCGAAGACGGCTGGTTCGAGGTCATGGCTTCCCTGCCCACCAGTGAGCAGGAGTGAGGGCGTATGACGGTCCGGGTGCTGATTGCGGACGACCAGAAACTGATCCGGGAGAGCTTCGGCATCCTGCTGAATGCCCAGCCGGACATCGATGTGATCGGCGAGGCGGTGAACGGCCAGGAGGCGATCGACCGCATCGCCGTGCTGTGCCCGGACGTGGTCCTGATGGACATAAGGATGCCGGTGCTCGACGGTCTTGCGGCGACCCATCGAATAACGCAGAGCTCCCCGGACGTCAAGATCGTCATGCTGACGACGTTCGATGAGGACGAGTACGTGTACGAGGCGTTGCGCGCCGGCGCGAGCGGATTCCTGCTGAAGGACTCCTCGGCGCAGCAACTCGCCGAAGCGGTGCGCACGGTGGCCATGGGAGGTGCGCTGCTCGCTCCCACCGTCACCAAGCGGCTGATCGAGGAGTTCGCCAGGGGGGGATCGCCGCGCACACTGCGGCGCGGCCGGGTGGCGAAGCTCACCGGACGGGAGACCGAGGTGCTCTGCCTGATCGCGCAGGGTCTGTCCAACTCCGAGCTGGCCGAGCGTCTGGTCATCGCGGAGCAGACGGTCAAGACCCACGTCAGCCGCATCCTGGTGAAGCTGGGATTGCGGGACCGTACACAGGCGGTGGTCTTCGCGTATGAGACCGGTCTTGTGCGGGCCGGGGACTGATCGGCCAATGAAAGCCAATACGAAGACGATAAGCGGTTTCTCTAGGATGGCGCCGCCAGGTCGAGCGGATTTTTTGAGCCCTCTCCCATGAATTTGCCAGGTCCGCAACCGACTTTTCGTGGAACTGGTTGACGTCGGCGCGCAGGGATTCCCCTTCCGAGGTCGGGAATTTGGTCGCGCTGACGGTCTGTAGCCCTTCCCGGGTGAAGTCGAGGCGGCTTCGCGCTGCCGTGAGGCTGCACCCGAGGTCTCCCGCAGTCGGCCGGCCAGCCGTCCAAAAGCCCCTGTATGCGGCGCACTTGAGTTGCCGGCGGTCCGTAGCGCCGACACCTTTTCGATGCCTTCCAGAAGTGAATGTCACCTCCGGGGAGAAACGGAAGCGATCACTCTCCGCATCCTCAGTGGTTAATCATCACCACATGAAGAACTTGAGTAACATGACCGAGGCGTACACGCGTTCGTGAGTACGCGGCCCGACATACTTCTGGGGGAGTCGTGGGGGAACGGTTAGAGTTCAAAATCCTGGGTGCGCTCGCGGTGACGATGGGTGGCCGCCGGATAGCCATCGGTGGCGCTCGGCAGCGGACGATCTTGGCGCTTCTCCTGTTAAATCCCGGGAGAATTGTGTCCGTTGACACGCTAATGGAGACGGTGTGGAACGGCAGTCCGCCCGCCACCGCACGTACCCAGGTGGCAATCTGCATCGCCGCATTACGCAAACGCTTCAAAGCCGAGGGTTCCGACGCCGATGTCATCGTCACCGCGCACCCCGGCTACCTGCTCGCCCTGGAGAACCACTACGTGGACTCGGTGGAGTTTGACCAGCTCACCGCCACGGCACAGAAAGCCCTGGAGGAACACCGCGTCGCGGACGCGGCACACGCTTACGAACAGGCACTGGCCCTGTGGCGGGGGCCGGCCCTGGCGGGCGTCGCCGGGGCACTCGTCGAGGACGAGACGGCGCGTCTGGAGGAGCTCCGGCTCGCCACCTACGACGCTTATGTCGCGGCCAAGCTGGAGCACGGCTGCTACCGGGAACTGATCCCGGACCTGGTCACGGTCGTACGTGACCATCCACTGCGGGAGCGGTCGCGCGGCGCGCTGATGCTCGCCCAGTACCGCGTCGGCCGCCGGGCCGAGGCGATGGAGACGTTCCGGGAGGGCCGGGCACGCTTCATCGAGGACCTCGGGCTGGAACCGGGGCCGGAACTCCAGCAGTTGCACGACGCGATCCTCCGTGACGACCCGTCGCTGGCCCCGCCGGTGACGGCCGTAAGGGCCACTCCGGAGGAGCGTCAGATTCCGCTCGAACTCCCGGCGAATGTCCCGGCGTTCAGCGGACGTCTGAGCCAACTGGCCCTGCTGGACGGACTTGTCGACCACGAGGGCGGGGAGCGGTCGCTCCCGGCGGCGCTGATCACCGGCAGCGCGGGGGTGGGCAAGACCGGCCTGGCCCTGCACTGGTCGCACAGCGTCGCCGACCGCTTCCCCGACGGACTGCTCTACGCCGACATGACGGGGCACGACGAGAGCCGACTGCCCGCATCTCCCGAGGCCGTGCTCGGCTGGTTCCTGCGGTCCCTGGGTGTCCCGGAGGCGGACGTCCCGGCCGCCGTGCACGAGCGGGTCGCGCTGTACCGCAGTCTGCTGGTCGACCGGAAGGTGCTGATCGTCCTGGACGACGTCCTCACCTTCGATCAGATCTGCGCGCTGATCCCGGGCAGCCCGCGCTGCTGCGTAGTGGTCACCAGCCGCTGCCAGTTGGAGCAGCTGGTGGTCCGGCACGGCGCACTCCGCATCGACCTCGATGAGCTGACCCGGCAGGAGGCCACCGGTCTGCTGGAGCGGATCATCGGGGAGGAGCGGGTCCGGTTCGCCAAGGCGGACGCCGACCGGCTCGTCGAGCTGTGCGACCGGCTGCCGCTGACGGTCCGGATCGCGGCGGCCAAGCTGGCGGCCAAACCGCACTGGTCGGTGGGCCATCTGGTCTCCCGGCTCGCCAACGAGCAGCATCGGCTGGACGAACTCAGCGCAGGCGACCTGCGGATCCGCTCCAGCTTCGAGCGGAGCTACCGCGCGCTGCCCGCGAACGCCGCGGAGCTCTACCAGCGGCTGGCCCTGCTGGAGATGCCGAACTTCGCGGGCTGGGTCGGCGCGGCCCTGCTGGACGAGAACATCGACACCGCGGAGGGCCTGATGGAGCAGCTGGTCGACGCCCAGCTGCTGCACACCATGGGCTTCGACGTCACGGGGCAGCCGCGCTACCGCTTTCGTAATCTCTCGCGGCTGTACGCACGGGAGGTCGCCCAGCGGGAGGGCAACGCACTGGAACAACGCGAGGCGCTCGGCAGGGCGTTCCGCAGTTGGCTGGCGATCGCCGAGCACGCCCGGTGGCGGGAGCGGGACCACCACACGGGGCAGCAAACCGGCTCGATATGGCAGCTGATGCCGGACCCCGCCGTCCTGGACAAACTGACGGCTTCGGCGGCCGACTGGTTCGCGGTGGAGCGGCTCGCGCTGATCTCCGTGATCGACCAGGCCGCCTTGTGGGGGATGGACCAACTCAGCCAGGACCTGACCACGTTGCTGGTGGCTCCGATGGAGTCCCGCCGCTGCGGCTGATCCGTTTCGCCGTCCCGGGCCGGTACGCCGGCACCCACGCGATGGGCGCGGTCGTCATCGGACGGCCGCGCCCACCGCTTCGCAGTGTGCCGGACGCTAGTCGAGCACGTAGCCGTCGGTGTCCCGCATACCGCGGGAGCGGCGCAGGTCGGTGACGGCGAAGGTGCGCTGCAACCAGCGGTCCTGGCCGTCGTAGCGCGGCCGGAAGGCGGTCCGGCCGTGGACGGTCACGCGGTTGTCCACGATGGCCAGTTCGCCCGGGCCCAGCGACGCGTTCAGCGCGGTGCGGTCGAAGAGCTCCTGCAACTCGTGCATCGCCACCTTGGCACGCTGTGTCTGCGGTTCGGTGGCCGCCAGGTCGACGCAGATGTCCGGGTCGTCGGGGGCTCCCGTGAGCACCGCGTGCGGTGCGGTACCGGCGCCGTCCAGGCCGAACGAGGGCGGCGGTGCGGTGACGAACTCCCGGGAGAACAGGGCCTGCCGGGATTCCTCACTGATCAGCGGCAGCACCTCGCGGATGCACGCGGTGCGCAGCCCCGCCACCCGCTCGTGATCGGCCCGCAGGCACAGCAGCATCACGAAGTCGGGACGGTGGGGGTGGAAGGCGTTCTCGGTGTGGAAGGTCAGCAGCACGGAGCCCGCGTTGCTCTGGTAGTCCTCCTGTCCGGGTACGGGCACGACGTTCTGGACGATCGCGCCGGTCTTCTCCGGGCGGTAGGCGACGGGGTCGCCCAGCCCGGAGGCGATCATGGCCAGGACCGCCGCGGCGACGGTGGCGTCGCGCTGGACGGAGCCGGGCTCGACCGGGGTGGGCGGCACCTGGCCCAGGGGAAGCCCCCGGACCAGCAGCGTGCCCGTGCGGCCGGAGTCCCTGCGGAACTCGCGCAGGCCGCGGGTCAGGCCGGCCGGGAGTTCGGGCCAGGCCCGCCGGGCCCGCGCCAGCCAGTCCGGGCTGTCGATCAGGGCACCGGCCGGCTCGACGAGGCGCCCGGCGATGCGTTCGGTCAGCTGCGCGTCCTCGGCGTCGACCGTCACCGTCTGCGGTCGCACGCCGGTCTTTGCTGTCACCGTCATCCTGATCAGCCCATCGCCTCGGCGACGCTGCGCGGACGCATGTCGGTCCAGTGCTCCTCGATGTAGGCGAGGCTCTCCTCGTGGCTCGCCTCCTGCTGGCCGACCCTCCAGCCGGCCGGCACCTCGGCGAACGCGGGCCACAGGGAGTACTGGTTCTCGTCGTTGATCAGGACCAGGTAGCGGCCCTCGGGGTTCTCGAACGGGTTGGTCATGGTGTGTCTCTCCGGTGTTCTCGGTGGTGCGTGGTGCGTGGTGCGGACGGGGCGGGTCAGGCCGGCCCGGCGAGCGCGGCCTCACCCATGTCGAGCGCCGTCGGGCCGTAGACATGACGCACCCAATCGGCCCGGTAGACCGTGTCGAGGTAGCGCTCGCCCAGGTCGGGTGAGATGGCGACGGCGGTGATGTCGCCGCGGTCGGCGGCGTGTTCGGTCAGCCAGCGGGTGGCGCCCGCGACGACGGTCCCGGTGGAGCCGCCGAACAGGAACCCCTGGCCGACCATGCGGTGGCAGGCGCGGATGGTCTCGGCCTCCGGGACCTGCACGACATCGTCCACGAGGGACTCGTCGAGCAACGGCGGTCGCACACCGGCACCCAGGCCCGGGATCATCCGGGCCGCGGCGGGCCCGCCGAAGGTGACCGAGCCGACGCTGTCGACGGCGACGACGCGGACGGCGGGGCGGTGTTCCCGGTACCAGCGGGCGCAGCCCATCAGCGTTCCGGTGGTACCGGCGCCGACGAAGAGCACGTCGAGTGCGGGGAACCGCTCGGCGATCTGCGGGGCGGTCAGCCGGTGGTGCGCCCGCCAGTTGTCCTCGTTGACGTACTGGTTGAGCCAGACGTAGTGCTCATCGCTGTCGCACAGTGCGCGGACGTAGGCGAGCCGGGTGGCGAGGAAGCCGCCTTCCGGATCGGGTTCGCCGACCGTGTGCACCTCGGCACCGAGCGCCTCCATCAGCTGTCTGGTGGCCGCGTTGCAGCGGGTGTCGGTGACGCACACGAAGCGGTAGCCCTTGTTCGCCGCGATCGTGCTGAGCGCGACCCCGAGGTTGCCGGAGGACGACTCCACGATCACGGACCTGTCGGTGAGCCGGCCCTCCTTCTCGGCCGCCTCGATCATTTCGAGGGCGGCCTTCTGCTTGATGGAGCCGGAGAAATTGAACCCCTCGCATTTGAGGTACAAGGGCAGACCGAGGGAGGCCCGCAGGTCCACGTAGAGATCGTCCTCGTTGAATTCCTGCGGAGCCGAAATTACCGGCACAGCACCTCCCGCATGGGCGTGTGTTCCAAGGGCGCGGGTGCGTCAGCCGTAGCGGCGCAACTCATGGAAGAAGTCCTCGACGATGGGTAGTTCCCCGGCAGCGCGGACGGTGTCGTAGACGTGTTTGCCGACCGCGAGGTCGAGCACGCCGAGCCCGAACGGGGAGAAGATCACCGGCCGGTCGGTGGCCGGGGTGAGGCGGCCGGTGAGGACGTCGTCGAGGGTGCCGTCGACGAAGTCACGGTTGCCCACCCGCTGTTCGGCCAGGTGCAGCGAGGTGTTGGCCTTCAGGCAGTGCTCCACGTCGTCCACGACGTTGGCCGACGAGAGGACCACCTCGGGGGACAGATCGCGCAGCGAGACGTGCAGAACGAGCGGGTGGTGGGCGAACCAGGCGGGATCGCTGACGTGGGGGGCGCCCGCGGTGGTGGCGAAGACCAGCAGGTCACTGCCGCGGACCAGGTCCTCGGCGCGCTCGTGCACGGTGACGGTGGTGCCGTCGCCGGTGGCGCCCTTGAGGTAGTCGGCGAAGCCGCCGGCGTGTTCGGCGGACAGGTCGTGGATCCCGGCCTCGTCGAAGGTCCAGCCGGTGGCCGCCAGGTAGTCGTGGATGTATCGGGCGATCAGGCCGACGCCGAAGAAGCCGATCCGCCGGGGGCGTTCGCGTCCCCGGCTGAGCCGGTCGGCGGCCAGCGCGGCCGAGGCGGCCGTGCGGGTGGCGCTGATGATGGAGCTTTCCAGGCATGCCAGCGGGTAGCCGGTGTCGTGATCGTTGAGGATGAGAACGGCGGAGGCGCGTGGAATGCCCGCGGCGACGTTCTCGGGGAAGCTGGAGATCCACTTGATCCCGTCGACCCGGGTGTCGCCGCCGACCGACGCCGGGAGCGCGATGATCCGGGACGAGGGGCGGTCGGGGAAGCGCAGGAAGTAGGAGGGCGGGTTGACGGTGTCGCCGGCACCGTGGGTGCGGTAGGCGGATTCGACGATCCCGACGACCTCGCGGTGCCGGCCTTCGAGGGCGCGGTGCACTTGGCCGCCGGAGATCACGGCGAAGCTGGGCGCCGTGGCGGAAGGGGACATCAAGGACTCCACGTGTGAGGGGTCAGGAAAGGACATGGCCGTCGACCCGGACCGGGTTGCCGAGGACCACCACGACCTCGCGAGCCCCCTGGTAGGGGTCGCGGCTGTGGGCCATGCGGAGGTTGTCGACCAGCAGGACGTCGCCGTCCTGCCAGGGTTCACTCACGGTGGCGTCGCGGTAGGCCGCGTTGAGCGTCTCGACGGTCCCGGTGTCGAGGGGGGCGCCGTCGCCGTAGGCGGTGTTGAACGGCAGGCCCTCCGGGCCGTACACGTCGACGAGGTAGTCGCGAACGACCGGGTCGAGCGTCCGCTCGTTGAGGAACGCCGCCTGGTTGAACCACACCGCGGTACCGGTCCGCGGGTGGTGGACGACCGCGGCGCGGCGCTGCCGGGTGCGCAACCGGCCGTCCGGCAGCCAGGTGTGCTCCAGGCCGGAGGCGGCGCAGTACGCGTCGACCTGCGCACGGTCCTCGGTGCCGAACGCCTCCGCCCAGGAGACGCCGATGTCGTGGTACATACGGGTGAGCAGCCAGCCGTCGCGGGTGAAGCGGTCGACCAGGTCGGCGGGGAGCGCGCGCAGCACCGCCTGGGAGTCGGCCACCCCGGTCCGGCCGCCGCTCTCGGGTGCGGTGAGGCAGCCGAAGAGGAGCAGGCCGGGGACCTCGGTGGCGTAGCTCAGTTCGTGGTGCATGCACATCGGTTCGTCGGCGGGCCACTCCGAGGATCCGTACACGCCGCCGCCGTGGTCCGCGCGGGGGGCGAACCGCTCTCGTTCGGTCATCGCCTCGACGCCGAGGGCCGTGGCGACGGCGGCCACATCGGCCGGTGTGGTGACACCGAGGCCGCGCAGCAGGACGGCACCGTGTTCGGCGACGGCGGCGTGTACGGCGGGCCGGTGCCGCTCGGCCCAGGTGGCGCCGGCGCCGGGGGACACCGTCAGCACCGCCAGGCCGCCGTCGGACCGGACGGGCCGGGGGCCGTCGGCGGTACGGTCCGCGGCCGGCGAGGGGGCTGTCTCCTCGGCCTCCTCGGTACCGGACGCCGCGCCGGCCTTCCGGTCGACCAGGGCGGCGACCTCGGCGACGGTCGGGGTGTCGGCGAGGTCCTTGACCGTCACCACCCGGTCCAGGGCGACGGCGAGGCGGATCGCGGTCAGGGAGGTGCCGCCGAGTTCGGCGAAGCGCGAGTCGCGGCCGATGCGTGCCGGCGGGACGTTGAGCAGTTCGGACCAGAGTGCCGCGACGCGGCGTTCGGTGGCGGTCGCCGGTGCGCCGGAGGCGTCCGCGCCGGCCTGCTGCACCGCCTCCTCCGCCATGCGGGCCAGCGCCTTGCGGTCGGTCTTGCCGTTGTCGGTGAGGGGCAGTTCGGCGCGATGGTGGAGGTGCTGGGGGACCATGTAGTCGGGCAGCGCGGCGGCCAGCGCCCGGCGCACCTCCTCGGTGGGCAGCGGTCCGGAGGCGGTGAAGTAGCCGACGAGGGCGCGCCGTTCGGGGCTTCCGGTGACGACGACCGCCCCGTCGCGGACGCCGGGTATCTGGAGCAGCCGGTTCTCGATCTCGCCGATCTCGATGCGGAAGCCGTTGATCTTGACCTGGGCGTCGCGGCGGCCGAGGAACTCCAGGGTGCCGCCGGGCAGCCAGCGGCCGAAGTCACCGGAGCGGTACAGCCGCTCCCCGGGCCGGTGCGGGTCCTGGCCGAAGGCCGCCTTGGTGCGGGCCTCGTCGTTGATGTAGCCGCGGCCGACGCAGACGCCGGAGAAGACGATCTCGCCGGGTACGCCGAGCGGTACCGGGGACAGCCGCTCGTCGACCACGTACACCCGCACATTGCGCACGGCCTTGCCCAGCGGGACCGAACGGGCGTCGGGTACCCGGTCCATGACCTCGTGGTTGGTGTCGTCGGAGGTCTCGGTGAGGCCGTAGGCGTTGACCAGCAGCACATCGGGGAAGGCCGCGAACCAGCGCTGGACCAGCTCCTTCTTCAGTGCCTCGCCGGTGACGGAGACACAGCGCAGCCGGGGCAGCGCACGGGGCTCCTCCTCCAGGGTGGAGAGCACCACCTCCAGGTAGGAGGGGACGAGCTGGGCCACCTGAATGCTGCCGGCGGCGAGGGTGTCGATGAAACGGCGGACGTCGAGGACCGCCTCTTGTTCGACGATGTGGGTGCGGCCGCCGACGAGCAGTGCGGACACCAGCTGCCACAGGGAGATGTCGAAGCACTGGGGAGCGGTCTGCGCAACGACATGTCCCTCCTCGATGCCCAGGTCCTCGATCTTGGCCAGCACGTGGTTGAGGAAGCCGTTGTGCTCGCACATGGCGCCCTTGGGCTCGCCGGTGGAGCCGGAGGTGAAGTAGATGTAGGCGAGCTGGTCGGCGGCGACCGGCAGTCCGAGGTCGTGGTCCGGACCGCCCTGTGCCACCACCTCGTCGATGAAGGCGGCGCGGATGTCCTCGCGTCCGGCGAGCGCTTCCTCCAGGTGCGGGATGCCGCGTTCGGCCAGCACCCAGCGCGCCTTGCTCCGGGCCAGGACGGTGGCGATCCGCTCGGCCGGGAACCGGGGCTCCAGCGGCAGGTAGCAGCCGCCCGCCTTGAAGACGGCGAGGACGGCGGCGAGCCACTCCAGGTTGCGTTCGCAGACCACGGCCACGACGTCCTCGGCGCGCAGGCCGCGCCGGTGCAGGGACCTGGCGAGGATGTTGGCGCGGCGGTTGAGCTCCTCGTAGGTCCAGCTGCGGTCCCCCTGGACGGCGGCGATCGCGTCGGGGTGGCGGCGCACCCGCTCCTCGAAGAGCTCGTGGCAACGCAGGCCGGGAAGCTCCCTGACCGGGCCGGCGAACTCGTCGAGCTGCTGGGCGAGTTCGGACGGAGAGAGCAGGCTGTCGAGGTGGTGCGCGGCGTCCGGGGCCGCGGTCAGCCGGCGCAGCGCGCGGTCCAGGTACGCGGCGAGGCGTTCGGCGCCGACGTATTCCTGGGCCCGGGCAGCCTGCCATGCGGCGCGGGCCTGCTCGCGGCCCTGCTCGGTGGCGGCCCAGGCGATCAGGTCGCGCCAGGTGCCCTCCCCGACCTGCCATTGATGGAAGCCGGTGACCGCGGCGGCCACCTTGGCCTGTACCGCGAGCCGTATCGTCGGACCGTCGACGGCCGATTCCTCGGCGAGCCGGTCGATTCCGGCCGCGAGGTCCGGAGGCAGTACGGGGAGCTCGTCCTCCGCCCTGCTGCCGCCGGCCTGACCGCCTGCGCTGTCCCTCACGAGTCTGCACCCCACACCGGACATCTGTCGGATCGCGAAATCACCGAGTGATCCCACCTGGTGGAAGTGACGCTAGGAGGAGTCCTTATCGCTGGACTATCAGCGTCGTTAGAGCCGGCGAAATCCCCCTCCCGGCCAGCGCCGGGAGGGGGTGACGGCCGGCCGCTTCAAGGGGTCGGCGGAGTGGACCGGGTGCGCAGCATCTCGGCGACACGGAAGGCGAGTTCCAGGGACTGACGGTGGTTGAGCCGAGGGTCGCAGGCCGTTTCGTAGCGGCGGTGGAGGTCGTCGGCGAGGAGGGCGTCACCGCCGCCGAGGCATTCGGTGACGTCGTCGCCGGTGAATTCGATGTGCAGGCCGCCGGCGTGAGTGCCGAGCGCGCGGTGGACGGCGAAGAAGGTCCGGGTCTCACTGAGGATGTCGTCGAAGCGGCGGGTCTTGTGGCCGCCGGGGGTGACGAAGGTGTTGCCGTGCATGGGGTCGCAGACCCAGGCCACGGCCGGGTCCTCGGCGGTGACCTTCTCGACGAGGTCGGGCAGCCGGTGGCGGACGGCGTCCGCGCCCATCCTGACCACGAACGTCAACCGGCCCGGAACCCGGTGGGGGTTGAGCTTGTCGACGTAGCCGAGTGCGTCGTCCGCGGTGGCGTCCGGGCCGAGTTTGACGGCGATGGGGTTGTGGATGCGGGAGAAGTACTCGACGTGCGCGCCGTCCAGGGCGCGGGTGCGCTCCCCGATCCACAGCAGGTGGCCGCTGCCGGCGTAGACGCGGTCGTCGTGCCCCGCGGTGCGGGTCAGGGCCGCTTCGTAGTCGAGCAGCAGGCCCTCGTGGCCGGCGTAGAACTCGGCGGTGTCCAGCTCGTGGGCGCTGACCCCGCAGGCCGTCATGAAGCGCAGGGACCGCTCGATCTCGTCGGCGAGTGCCACGTAGCGGCGGCCGGCGGGTGAGTCGGTGACGAAGCCGCGGTTCCAGGCGTGGGCCTGGGTCAGGCTGGTGTGGCCGCCGGTGGTGAAGGCCCGGATGAGGTTCAAGGTGGCCGCGGAGGCGTCGTACATGCGGCGCAGGCGCCGCGGGTCGGGGGTGCGTTCGGCGGCCGTGAAGCCGGGGCCGTTGACGGCGTCGCCGCGGTAGGCGGGCAGGGTGCGGCCGCCGCGGGTCTCGGTCGGCCGGGAGCGGGGCTTGGCGTACTGGCCGGCGATCCGGCCGACCTTGACGACGGGCAGGGCGGCGCCGTGGGTGAGGACCACTGCCATCTGGAGCAGGGTCCGCAGCTTGGCGTTGACGGCGTCGGCGGTGGCGCCGGCGAAGGTCTCCGCGCAGTCGCCGCCGTGCAGCAGGAACGCCTCGCCGCGGGCGACGGCGGCCAGTCGGCCGCGCAGCCGGTCGCACTCCTCGGCGAGAACGAGAGCGGGCAGCCGGGCGAGGTCGCCGGTGACCTCACGCAGCACCGCGGGGTCGGGCCAGGCGGGCTGCTGCGCGGCGGGCAGTCGGCGCCAGGAGTCGGCGGCGGCGGAATGCCCGGCGGTGGCGGAATCGGCGGCGGTGGCGGGGGAATGCGCGCGGGGAGAGGGAGGCATCGCAACCTTCGTGGGCGGGATGGTCGTACGTGGGAAGTCCGGGTGCGGGAGGTCCGTACGCGGGAGGGAGCTCCGCTGCGGGTGTGGCGGCGGGCGGGGCTCGGGATGCGGGGTGCATTCCAACCCCGCCCGCCGAAGGCGGTCAAGAATCCGCGGAGTGGACTGCACCGGCCCTCGCCAATTGGTCTGGTCGCCCTGCACGGCCGGGTGTTTGGGTTGTCGGCATCGTCCCGGCAACCGGTATGGCCGGGGCGCGGAACCGGATGTCGAGGACGGAGACCATGACAACGACGACACGCGCCGAGGCCCGCGGACCGGTGGGCGCGGGCGCGGACCCCGGCCCGCGGGTGCGGGTGCGGATCACGGAGACGGAGCTGGAGCCGCACGCTCCGCTGTCCCTGTACACCGCTCTGGCCGGGGAACTCGGGCAGCAGGAGGTCTTCCTCTTCGAGAGCCCGGCCGGGCCGGCGGCGGACCGTGGCACGGCGGTGGTCGGCTACGGCCGGCTCGCGGAGATACGGGTGTTCGCCGGCCATGTCGAGTGTGCGGGCGCGGCACCGTTACGCGAGGCGATCCTGGCGGCGGCCGGAGCCGTGGGGATGACGCCGGACGGGGCGGACGGGGACGGGGCGGTGGCACGCCGCCGGTTCACGCGCCCCGGGCAGGTCTGGGACCTGATGCGGCGGGTCCAGCGGCGGTTCGAGGTCAGCGGTGAGGTACCCGGCGACGCCTACGCGTTCGGCTTTCTGACGGCGCTGGCGTACGAGGCGGCCTGGCACATGGACGTGCTGCCGGACCGGGAGGTCTCCCGTGGCGGCCCGGACATGACGTTCACGCTGATCCGCGACACGGTCTGGTACGACAGGGACGGGGCGCGGCCGCGGCACCGCACGGCGCGCTCGGACGCCTTCCCTTACCCGTACCCGTATGCGGCGGCCCCCGACGTCGCCGCGCTGGCAGCGGCGGCGGCGCGGGAGCCGGCGGACGGCTCCGGGGTGTGCCCCGCGGCGCCGGCGCCCCGTTCGGTGCGCGACAGCGTGGCCCGGGACACCTTCCTGGACTGGGCGCGGCAGTGTCTTGAGCACATCCGGGTCGGGGAGATCTACCAGATCCAGATCGGTCACCGGATCGATGTCGACACCGCGCTCACCCCCGTGGAGGTCTACCGGCGCCTGCGTTCGCGCAATCCGTCGCCGTACATGTACCTGGCGCCGCGCGCCGGTGACACCCTCATCGGGGCCAGCCCCGAACTGTTCTTCCGTACCGTGGGCGACACGATCGTGATGCGGCCGATCGCCGGCACCACGCGGCAGGCGGCGACGGACGAGGAGAACGCGCGGCGGGTCAAGGAGATGCTGGCCAGCACCAAGGAGCAGGCCGAGCACGTGATGCTGGTCGATCTGTGCCGCAACGACATCGGCCGGGTCTGCCGGCCGGGTTCCCTGGTGGCGGACGAACTGATGACGGTGGAGGCGTATTCGCACGTCTTCCACATGGTCTCGACGGTCGCCGGGCGGCTGGAGCCGGACGCGGACGTGTGGCGTTCGCTGTGCGCGACCTTCCCCGCGGGCACCATGACCGGCGCGCCGAAGCTGCGCGCGATGGAGATCATCGACGGGATCGAGCAGCAGCCGCGCGGGATCTACGCGGGCGCGGTCGGGCTGATCGACGTGGGCGGATGGAGTTCGCTCGCGTTGTGCATCCGCACGATCGTGCACGACGGGCGGACGTACTCCACACAGAGCTCGGCGGGGATCGTCGCGGAGTCGGTGCCCGAGGCGGAGTGGGACGAGACCTTGGCGAAGATGGGCGCCGCCCACTGGGCGCTGACCGGTGAGGAACTGTCATGAAGGTACTGATCGTGGACGCCTACGACAGCTTCGTGCACATCATCGACCAGTATCTGCGGACGCTGGGGATGACGACGGAGGTGGTGCGCTCGGGTACCCGTACCCCGGACGAACTGGCGGCGGGGCGCCCGGACATGGTGGTGCTGGGGCCGGGTCCCGGGCATCCCGCGGCGTCCGGGCATGTGGAGCTGGTCCACCGGTTCGCCGGTGAGGTTCCGCTGCTGGGGGTGTGTCTGGGGCACCAGGCGATCGCGTTGGCGTTCGGCGGCCGGGTGGAGGTGGCCGGCCATCTGATGCACGGGCGGACCAGCCCGGTGCGGCACGACGGCGCGGGGGTCTTCCGCGGGCTGGGCAACAGCCTGGTGGCGACCCGCTATCACTCGCTGATCGTGTCCCGGCCGCTGCCCGATGCGCTGGAGGAGACCGCGACGGCCGAGGACGACGGCTATGTGATGGGCCTGCGGCACCGCAGCCTGCCGGTGGAGGGCGTGCAGTTCCACCCGGAAAGCATCATGACCGACGGCGGACCACAGCTCTTCGAGAACTTCCTGGCCGCCGGGGTGCGCTGACCGGCGGATCACCGCGGCCGGTTCCGGCGCGGCACGTCAGGCGCAGCCATCGGCCCGGCCGGCTGCGAACAGCTCCGCATAGGCCGTCCCCAGTTCCTGGAGGGCCTCCGCGATGCCGGTACGGGGCACCGCGGTGTAGCCCACCACCAGGGCCGGGGCGGCCTGTTCGGGCCGGGCGTGGTAGCGCCGGCCGCCGCGCACCAGCACCGAGCGGCGCAGCGCCCGCTCGACGAGCGCGGCCTCGTCCGTCCGGCGCGGCAGCCGCAGATAGGCGTGCAGCCCGACGGCCGAGCCGAGGGTGCGCACACCGGGCAGGAAGCGGCGTACGGACTGCTCCAGGCTTTCGCGGCGGACGCGGTAGCGGGCGCGCTGGCGGCGCAGATGGCGGTCGAAGTGGCCCGCGCCCAGGAACGCCGCGAAGGCGAGCTGGGTGAGCACGTCCGAGCCCAGGTCGCGATGGGACCGCATCCGTTCCACGGGTGCCAGCAGCCGGGCAGGCAGCGCGAGCCAGCCGAAGCGAAGGCCGGGCGCGAGGGATTTGCTGGCCGTGCCGCCGTAGACGACGCGTTCGGGGGCGAGGCGTTGCAGCGCCGGCGGGCGGGTGCCGTGCTCCAGCCACAGGTCGCCGTCGTAGTCGTCCTCGATGATCCAGGCGTCCTGGTCGCGGGCCCAGCGGATCAGCGCCTCCCGGCGGGCCGCGGAGAGGGTGGCGCCGGTGGGGAACTGGTGGGCGGGGGTGACCAGCACGGCCCGTGCGCCCGTCCTGGCCAGCGCCTCGACGTCCAAGCCTTCGGCGTCGACGGGGACGGCCACCGGCCGCAGCCCCACCTCCCGGACGAACTGCCGCTGCCGGTGGTGGCAGGGGTCCTCCATGGCGAGCCGGTCGATGCCCTGCTCGGCCAGCACGGCGCACAGCAGGCCGAGCGCCTGCGCAAAGCCGGAGACGGCCATGACCTGCCCCGGGGTGGTGAGCACCCCGCGCGCCCTGCCGAGGTAGCGCGCCAGTTCCTCCCGCAGCGCGGCCGCCCCGGACAGCGGAGGGTAGTCCATGGTGCCGGGGGCGGCGGACCGGACGGCGTGCTGGTAGGAGGCGAGCCATTCACGGTGCGGGAAGCCGGCGAGATGCGCGGTGCCGGTGCGCAGATCCCAGCGGGCCGGGGGCACCGGACCGTCGTCGAGGAGGGTCGGCAGGGCGGGCGTGGGCGTCAGATGCGCGGCGACGCGTGTTCCGGAGCCCCGGACGGCCTCCAGATAGCCCTCGGCGATGAGCCGGCCGTACGCCTCGACGACGACGCTGCGGGAGACGGCGAGGTCCGCGGCGAGTTGCCTGCTGGACGGCAGCGGGGTACCGGGACGCAGTACACCGGTGGAAATCTCCTCTCTCAACGTGCCCTCGATCTGGGCGGTGAGCGGTTCTTCGGATTCCCGGGACACATCGATCAAGGCGTGCCAGGCCATTTCTTCGGCTCCCCCAAGTGGACTGGAATCACTCATGGCAATTGGTCTGGGCGCGGTGTGACGGTGCGGCACAAAATGGCCGGGTGCGCAGGAGAGGGGACAAGCGGTGACCACAGGCGATGGCCGAGAGCGGACCTGGCCGATGCTGCTGACGGCGTTGCTGGCGGGCGAGCATCTGACGGCCGAGGACACCGCGTGGGCGATGAACGAGGTGATGCTCGGCCGGGCGGCATCCGCGCACCTGGCCGGGCTGCTGGTGGCGCTGCGGGCGAAGGGCGAGACGGTCGGCGAGGTCGAGGGGCTGGTGCGGGCGATGTACGCGCACGCCGTCCCGCTGGAGGTCCCCGGGCCGACGCTGGACATCGTCGGCACCGGTGGTGACCGTTCGCACAGCGTCAACATCTCCACGATGTCGGCGATCGTCGCGGCCGGGGCCGGCGTCCGCGTGGTCAAACACGGCAACCGCTCCGCGTCGTCCGCCGCCGGCTCCGCCGATGTCCTCGAACAGCTCGGGGTGGCCCTGGACCTGCCGGTCGAGGAGGTCGCCAGGGTGGCCACAGAGGCCGGCATCACCTTCTGCTTCGCGCCGCTGTTCCACCCGTCGGTCCGCCATGCCGCCGCGACCCGGCGGGAGTTGGGCATTCCGACGGTCTTCAACGCGCTGGGCCCGCTGACCAATCCGGCCCGGCCGACGGCGCAGGCGGTCGGGGTGGCCGATGCCCGGCTGGCGCCGCTGCTGGCCGGGGTGCTGGCCCGGCGCGGGGCGCGCGGGCTGGTGTTCCGCGGCGATGACGGGATGGACGAGCTGACGGTCACCACGACCTCCACGGTCTGGTCGGTGCGCGAGGGGCGGGTGCGCGAGGAGGCGTTCGACCCGCGCGACGTCGGCATCGACCATGCACCGGCCGGGGCGTTGCGCGGCGGTGACGCGGCGCACAACGCGGCGGTGGCGCGGGCGCTCCTTGCGGGTGCGCGGGGTCCGGTGCGCGATGCCGTGCTGCTGTCGTCGGCCGCGGGGTTCGCGGCGCTGGAGACCTCGGAGGGCCCGGTGGCGGAGCGGATCGGGGCCGGGATGGAGCGGGGCGCCCGGGCGATCGACTCGGGGGCGGCGGCGGAGGCGCTGGAGCGCTGGGCCGCCGTCTCCACGAAGCTGGCCGCCTCCCGGTGAGCCGCGACGGCGCGGACGGCGGACGCCCTCGGTGCACGCCCGTGATCCCGCGGTGCGCCGCCCCGCCCCACCCCGGTCCGGCCGCCGCGCGCAGTGGTCAGTGCCCGACCGCTGCCCGCAGGGCGGCCAGCGCGGCGTGCGGCCCGTCCGCGGTGACCAGGGCCTCTCCCACCAGCACGGCATCCGCGCCGCAGGCGGCCACCGCGGCGACGTCCTCGGGGCCACGGATGCCGGATTCCGCGACGCGCAGCACGCCCCGCGGGATGCCGGGCGCGAGCCGGGCGAAGGTGTCGCGGTCGACCTGAAGGGTCTTCAGATCACGGGCGTTGACGCCGATCACCTCGGCGCCGACGGAGAGCGCCCGATCGGTCTCGGTCTCGTCGTGCACCTCCACCAGCGTCGTCATGCCCAACTCCCGGGCCTGTCCGAGCAGTTCACCGAGCAGCCCGGACGGCAGCGCGGCCACGATCAGCAGCACCAGGTCGGCGCCGTGTGCCCGGGCCTCCCACAGCTGGTAGGGCGTCACGATGAAGTCCTTGCGCAGGACGGGGACGCGGACCGCGGCACGGACCGCGTCGAGGTCGGCGAGCGAGCCGTGGAAGCGCCGCCGTTCGGTGAGCACGCTGACGGCCGCGGCGCCGCCCGTCACGTAGTCGCGGGCCAGGCCGGCCGGGTCGGTGACGGCCGCCAGCGGTCCCTTGGACGGACTGGCCCGCTTGACCTCGGCGATGATCTGCACGCCGGTGGAGCCCAGCGCCGTCACGGCGTCCAGCGGTGCGGGCGCCGCTGCCGCCCGGTCGCGCAACTCGGCTTCGGTGACCCGACGTTGTCGTGTGTCGAGGTCTTCGCGTACACCGTCGATGATCTCGTCGAGCACGGTCATGGGAGGTCGGGTCCTCTCGGCTGTGGGTGCGGTGGGGGCCTGCTGCGCCGCCGGCGGACTGCGGGGCGCGAGGGCACCGGCACATCCCACCCGGCAGGGAAGAGGCTAGGAAATGCCTTTATCGCTGGACTATCGACGCCGGCGGCAATTCCGCCCGTGGCCGCGGGCGGCGGGCCCGGGGTGCGGCGGGGGAGCGGACCCTGGCAGGTGGGCCCATGGATGCGAAGCGGCCGCGATAACAAGACGAAAGCTGAGCCTCCTACCTTTTCGATCAGCTGGTGAACTGGAACTCATGACGTCGTACCCCTGACGTCACGGGTTCCTTTCGCGTGTTTGCCGGCGAAGAAACGGCGAAAAATCGCGGGGCCCATTCCCAATTTCCGTGAACACCCATGGCCTCGATACGGACGGCACAAGGAGTCGGCGGCATGTCGGAAGCATCGATGCATGGTCTGGATCTTCCGGGCGAGGGGCTGCCCGACGCCGGCACGGCGGCGCCCCGGCCGGTGCCGGCCGAGTGGAACGCGACCGCCTGCGAGGCGCCCACGGCGAGCCTCCGGGAGCAGTTCGAGGCGCAGGTGGCCCTGACGCCCGAAGCGGACGCGGTGCGCTGCGGGGACGAGCTGCTCAGCTATGCCGAACTCAACGCCCGCGCCAACGCGTTGGCGCGTCTGCTGATCCGGCACGGCGCCGCCCCCGAGCGCTACGTCGCGGTCGCCCTCCCCCGCACCGTCGACCTGCCCGCCGCCCTGCTGGCAGTGGTCAAGACCGGCGCCGCCTACCTGCCCGTCGACCCGGAGCACCCCGCCGACCGGATCGGTTCCGTCTTCGCCGACGCCGCACCCGTGTGCGTGCTCACCACCGAGGCTCTCGCGTCCCAACTGCCGCAGACCGACGCCCCGTTCCTCGCGATCGACGACGCGGACACCGGCGCCGCTCTCGCGGAGCTGCCGGCCGGCGACCTCGGCGCGGACGAGCGGCCGGCCGACTGGTCCCCGGCAACACCTGTGTACGCCCTGTTCACCTCCGGCTCCACCGGCCGCCCCAAGGGCGTGGTGATCACCGGCGCGAACCTGGTCAACTTCCTTGCCGCGATGCAGAAGAAGTTCACGCCCCGGCCCTCGGACCGCTTCCTCGCCGTCGCCACGGTGGCGTTCGACATCGCAGGACTCGACCTCTACCTTCCGCTGCTCTGCGGGGCGTCCGTCCGGCTCGCCACCTCCGAGGAGGTGCGCGACACCCCGCGTCTGGCCGCGCTGCTGGCCTCCTCCGGTGCGACGTTCATGCAGGCCACCCCCTCCCTGTGGCAGGGGCTGGTGGCCCAGTTCCCCGAGGCGCTGCACGGGCTGCGGATCCTCGTCGGCGCGGAGGCGGTACCGCCCGCCCTGTCCCGGCGGATGACGGAGCTGGCCACGAGCGTCACCAACCTCTACGGCCCGACCGAGACCACGGTCTGGTCGACCCTCGCCGACGTCACCGGCGAGGGCGCGGCCCCCATCGGACGGCCGATCGGCAATATGCGGATGCACGTCCTGGACGACGCGCTGCGGCCGGTCCCGGTGGGCGTACCGGGGGAGCTGTACATCGCCGGGCGGGGCATGGCGCGCGGTTACCTCGGCCGCCCGGACCTGACCGCGGGGCGGTTCGTCGCCCACCCGTACGGTGCGCCCGGCGAGCGGATGTACCGCACCGGGGACCTGGTGAAATGGCGGCCGGACGGGCAGTTGGCGTACCTCGGCCGGACCGACTTCCAGGTCAAGGTACGCGGCTACCGCATCGAGCTGGGTGAGATCGAGTCCGTGCTCGGCGGGGATCCCGGTGTGGCCCAGACCGTCGTCATCGTGCGTGAGGACCGCCCCGGAGACCAGCGGATCACCGCCTATGTGGTGCCGGTACGCGACGGCGAGCGGCTGGACGTGACCGGCCTGCGTGACCGGGCGGCCCGGGCGCTGCCCCCGTACATGGTGCCGTCCGCCTTCGTACAGCTGGACTCCTTCCCGCTCAATCCGAACGGAAAGGTCGACCGCCGGGCGCTCCCGGCACCGGACGCCGCGCCCGTGGCCGCCGGGCGCCGGCCCCGCGACGACCGCGAGGAGATCCTTTGCGGGCTCTTCGCCGAGATCCTGGGCGTGGAGCAGATCGGTATCGACGACAGTTTCTTCGAGCTGGGCGGTCACTCCCTGCTCGCGACACGGCTCACCAGCCGCATCAGGGCCACGTTCGACGTCGAACTGGGCATCCGGGGCCTGTTCGAGGCGCCGACGGTCGCCCAGCTCGCAGGCCAGCTGGCGGGCGCGGCCGGTGCGCGGGCGGCGCTGGCGCCGGTGGCACGGCCCGCACGGGTGCCGCTGTCGTTCGCACAGGCCCGGATGTGGTTCCTGGACCAGCTGGGCGATACCGGGGCGGCCTACAACCTCCCGGTGGCCCTGCGGCTGACCGGTGCCCTGGACGTCGGCGCGCTGCGGGCCGCACTGACCGACCTCGTGGCGCGCCATGAGAGCCTGCGGACCGTCTTCCCCCGGGAGGACGGCACTCCGTACCAGCGGGTGCTGGACGGTGCGGCCGCCCGGCCCGTTGTCGAGGTCGTGCGGACGGACACCGGGAGCCTGCCGGAGGCACTTGCCGAGGCCGCCGGGTACCGGTTCGATCTGGCGGCCGAAATCCCGCTTCGGGCCTGGCTGTTCCAGACGGCACCCGACGAGTGGGTGCTGCTGTTGCTGGCGCATCACATCGCTGGCGACGGCTGGTCGACGGACCCGCTGATCGGTGATCTGTCGACGGCGTACACGGCCCGGCACCGGGGCGAGGAGCCGGCGTGGACGCCGTTGCCGGTGCAGTACGCCGACTACACGCTGTGGCAGCGGCAGATCCTCGGCGACGAGGACGATCCGCACAGCGCCCTGTCCGGCCAGATCGCCTACTGGAAGAAGACCTTGGCGGGGCTTCCGGACCGCCTGGAGCTGCCCACCGACCGGCCGCGGCCCACCGTCGCCGGACACCGGGGTGACGTGGTCGAGCTGTCCTGGGACGCGGAACTGCACGCCGGTATCGCCCGTCTGGCGCGGGAGCACCGGGCGAGTGTGTTCATGGTCGTCCAGGCCGCGCTCGCCTCCCTGCTGACCAGGCTCGGCGCGGGCACCGACATCCCCATCGGCTCGCCGATTGCCGGGCGCACCGACGAAGCGCTCGACGACCTCGTCGGCTTTTTCGTCAACACGCTCGTGTTGCGTACCGACACCTCCGGCGCCCCGACCTTCGCCGAACTCCTGGACCGCGTACGGGAGACGGACCTGGCGGCCTACGCCCACCAGGACCTCCCCTTCGAACGGCTCGTGGAGCTCGCCAACCCCACCCGCTCGCTGGCCTACCACCCCCTCTTCCAGGTGATGCTGGCGTTCCAGAACGAGGACACCGCGCCCGACCTGCCCGGTGTGACCGTGCGCAGGTGCCCGACGACCGTCACGTCCGCCAAGTTCGACCTGTCCTTCGAAGTGACCGAGGAGCGCGGCGCGCAAGGGCAACCGGCCGGGATGCGCGGGGTGGTGGAGTTCGCGACGGACCTCTTCGACCGGGCGACGGTCGAGGCCCTGGCCGGCCGCCTGGAGCGGCTGCTGCACGCCGTCGTCACGGACGCCGCCCGGCCCATCGGCGACCTCGACATCCTCTCTCCCGCCGAGCGCGACCAGCTGCTCACCGGCTGGAACGACACTGCCCGTGCGATTGCCCCGGCGACGCTGCCGGATCTGTTCCAGGCGCAGGTGGCGCGGACGCCGGATGCGCCGGCCCTTGAGCAGGGCGAAACGGCCCTGACCTACGCGGAACTGAACACCCGCGCCAACCGCCTCGCGCATGAACTCATCCGTCGGGGCGCGGGCCCCGAGCGCGTCGTGGCGCTCGCGCTACCACGCTCCTTGGCCATGGTCGTCGCGATCGTCGCCACCTGGAAGACCGGCGCCGCCTACCTGCCTGTCGACCAGGGCTACCCTGCCGAGCGCATCGCTTACATGTTGCAGGATGCCGGTCCGGTGCTGGTGCTGGCCGACGGGGCTTCGTCCGGGCGCCTGCCGGATTCCGGACCGCCCGTGATGATGTGGGACGGCCTGGTTCAGGGCCCGGCACACGACCCGTCGGACGCCGACCGCCGTTCCCCTCTTCGGCCGGACCACCCTGCCTATGTCATCTACACGTCGGGTTCTACGGGCCGTCCCAAGGGCGTCGTCGTCCCGCACACCGGTATGGCTTCCTTCGTCGCGGATATGGCTGACCGCTGGCGGCCGACGCCTGACAGTCGGGTGCTGCAACTGACCTCGCCCAGCTTCGATGTGTCCTTGCTGGAGGTGTGGTTGGCGTTCGGTTCCGGTGGCTGTCTGGTGGTTCCGCCTGCCGGTCCGTTGGCGGGGGAGGCGTTGGCCGAGGTGCTGGCGGAGCTGCGGATCACCCATGCGGCAACGACGCCGGCGGCGCTGGCGAGTATGCCGGTGCGGCCGCTGCCCGCACTGCGCACGCTGCTCACTCTCGGTGAGGCGGTCACCGGCGCGGTCACCGGCCGGTGGTCGGCCGACCACGCTGTCCACAACGGATACGGCCCTACCGAAGCGACAGTGTGGGTAACGGCGAGCGACCGGCTCCGGGGGAGTGAGGCGCCGCCGATCGGCCGGCCGGGCTGGAACACCCAGGCATACATCCTCGACAAGCGACTGCGATTGGCGCCGGTGGGTGTGGCCGGCGAACTGTACATCGCCGGAGCCCGGTTGGCCCGCGGCTATTTGGGACGACCCGATGTCACCGCAACCCGCTTTGTCGCCAACCCGTTCGGGGAGCCTGGTGCGCGGATGTATCGCACCGGTGACCTCGCTGTTCGGCGTGCTGATGGGCAGTTGGAGTTCGTGGGGCGCGCCGATACGCAGGTCAAGGTGCGGGGTTTCCGTATCGAGCTGGGCGAGATCGAGAATGCGTTGGCGGCTCAGCCGGCCGTTGCTCAGGCTGTGGTGACCGTTCGCGAGCATCAGCCCGGTGATCGGCGGATCGTCGCCCATGTCGTGCTGAGTGCGGGCATGGACGCGGACGTGGCTGGGTTGCGGGCCGGGTTGGCTGAGTCGCTTCCGGAGTACATGATTCCGTCGGCGTTCGTCGTGCTCGCGGCGTTGCCGCTGACGCCCAACGGCAAGGTCGATGCTGCTGCGTTGCCTGCTCCGGAGTTCAGCGCGGCTGTGGGTGGTCGGGAGCCGCGTACGGCGCGTGAGGAGATCCTGTGCGGGATTTTCGCCGGGGTGTTGGGTGTCGAGCGTGCCGGGATCGATGACAACTTCTTCGACCTCGGTGGGCATTCGCTGTTGGCGATGCGTCTGATCAGTCGGGTTCGGGCCACGTTCGATGTGGAGTTGTCCGTGCGGGACCTGTTCGAGGCGCCGACGGTGACGCAACTCGCCGCCCGGCTGGCGGACCGGGCCGGGGCACGGGTGACGGCACTGGTGCCGATGGCGCGGCCCGAGCGGGTGCCGCTGTCGTTCGCCCAGCACGGGCTGTGGTTCCTGCACAAGCTGGAGGGGCCCAGCGCGACCTACAACGTGCCGATGCGGCTGCGGCTGAGCGGGGCGCTGGACATCGCGGCGCTGCGGGCGGCGGTGGCCGATCTGGCGGTCCGGCACGAGTCGCTGCGGACCGTCTTCCCGGAGGTGGACGGCACGCCCTATCAGCTGGTCCTGGACGGCGCCGCGGCCCGGCCGCCGGTGGAGGTGGTCCGGGTCGGCGCCGGGGAGCTGGCCGAGGCGGTCGGGCAGGCCGCCGGGTACGTCTTCGACCTGACGGCGGAACTGCCGCTGCGCGGCTGGCTGTTCGAGACGGCGCCGGACGAGCACGTCCTGCTGCTGCTGGCGCATCACATCGCCAGTGACGGATGGTCGATGGGGCCGCTGGTGCGCGATCTGTCGGCGGCCTACGCCGCGCGGTGCGCGGGCGAAGAGCTGGCGTGGACGCCGCTGCCGGTGCAGTACGCCGACTACTCGCTGTGGCAGCGGCAGATCCTCGGCGACGAGAGCGATCCGCACAGCCCGCTCGCCGCCCAGGCCGGATACTGGCGGAAGCAGCTGGCGGGCCTGCCCGACGTGCTGGAACTGCCCACCGACCGGCCTCGCCCGGCCGAGGCCGGCTACCAGGGGGACAGCATCCCGCTCGCCTGGGACGCGGAACTGCACGCCGGTATCGCCCGTCTGGCGCGGGAGCACCGGGCGAGTGTGTTCATGGTCGTCCAGGCCGGGCTCGCCTCCCTGCTGACCCGGCTCGGCGCGGGCACCGACATCCCCATCGGCTCGCCGATCGCCGGGCGCACCGACGAAGCGCTCGACGACCTCGTCGGCTTTTTCGTCAACACGCTCGTGCTGCGTACCGACACCTCCGGCGCCCCGACCTTCGCCGAACTCCTCGACCGGGTACGGGAGACGGACCTGGCGGCCTACGCCCATCAGGACCTCCCCTTCGAACGGCTCGTGGAGCTCACCAACCCCACCCGCTCGCTGGCCTACCACCCGCTCTTCCAGGTGATGCTGAGCTTCGAGGCGTCGCCCGCCGAGGTGGCCTTCACCGGACTCGACGGCGAGCTGGAGCTGATCGGGTCGCAGACCTCCAAGTTCGACCTGGAGTTCACGCTGGAGGAGACGGCCACCGCCGACGGCCGGCCCGCCGGGATGCGGGGCCTGCTGGACTTCGCGACCGACCTCTTCGACCGGGAGACGGCCGAGGCGCTTGCGCTGGGCCTGGAACGGCTGCTGCGGGACGCGGTGGCGGATGCCGCCCGGTCGGTCGGCGAACTGGGCCTGCTGCCCGAGGACGAGCGCGCCGAACTGCTCGGCAGCCAGGCGTTCGGGGTGCGGGAGCTGCCCGGTGGCGAGACGCTGCCGGCGGGGGCGGGCGTGTACGTCCTGGACGCGGAGGGCCGGCCGGTGCCGGCCGGAATGCCGGGCCGGCTCGTCGTCACCGTCCCCGAGTCCGCCGACCTGTCCGGGGTGACGTGGTACGGGCAGGCACCGGGGGACGGCGAACCCGATCCGTTCGCCGCGGCGCCGGCGCGGATGTTCCCGACCGGCGTGGTCGTCCGCTGGACGGCCGACGGCCGGCTGCGGCCGATGGCCTCGGCGGCGCCGGTCGCCGCCGAGGACGGGGCGGCGCGGACCCCGGCCCGGCGCCGGGCCCGCACGCCGCAGGAGGAGATCCTGTGCGGTCTGTTCGCCCGGACGCTGGGGCTGACCACGCTGGAGACCGACGACAACTTCTTCGACCTGGGCGGGCATTCGCTGTCGGCGGTGCGGCTGCTGAGCCGTATCCGCGACGCGTTCGGCGCCGAACTGGCCGTCCGCGACCTGTTCGAGGCGCCCACCGTCGCCGGGATCGCGGCCCGGCTGAGCGGCGCGGGCGAGGCCCGTGCGACCCTGGCCCCGCGGCCGCGCACCGAGCGGGTCCCGCTGTCCTTCGCCCAGCGCCGCCTGTGGTTCCTGCACCAGCTGGAGGGCCCGAGCCCCACCTACAACGTGCCGATGGTGCTGACGCTGTCGGGTGCGCTGGACGTCGAGGCGTTGCGCGCGGCGCTGGCGGACGTGGCGCAGCGCCACGAGAGCCTGCGCACCGTCTTCCCGGAGGCGGACGGCACGCCGTACCAGCTGGTACTGGAGGGTGCGGCCGCGCGGCCCGTCGTCGAGGTGGCCGAGGTGGCACCCGACGAGGTGGCGGCGCAGGTCGCCGAGACCACGCGATACGCCTTCGATCTGACGCGGGAGCTGCCGGTGCGGGCCCGGCTGCTGCGCACCGCGCCCGAGGAGCACGTCCTGGTGCTGCTGGCGCACCATATCGTCAGCGACGGCTGGTCGATGGATCCGCTCACGCTGGACCTCTCGGTGGCGTACGCGGCGCGCTGTGATGGCGCCGCACCACGGTGGGAGCCGCTGCCGGTGCAGTACATCGACTACACCCTGTGGCAGCGCGATGTGCTCGGCGACGAAAGCGACCCGGACAGCCTGTTCGGGCGTCAAATGGCGTACTGGAAGCGGCAGTTGGCGGGCGCTCCGGACCGGCTGGAGCTGCCCACCGACCGCCCGCGGCCCGCGGTGGCCGGCTACCACGGGGAGGACGTCGACTTCTTCTGGGACGCGGAGTTGCACTCGGGGCTGACCCGGCTGGCCCGGGAGCACCAGGTGAGTGTGTTCATGGCGCTGCAGGCCGCGCTCGCCACCCTGCTGACCCGGCTCGGCGCGGGCACCGACATCCCGATCGGCTCGCCGACCGCCGGCCGCGCCGACAGCTCCCTCGACGATCTCGTCGGCTTCTTCGTCAACACCCTCGTGCTGCGTACCGACACCTCCGGCGACCCGACCTTCGCCGAACTCCTCGGCCGGGTACGGGAGACGGACCTGGCGGCCTACGCCCACCAGGACGTGCCCTTCGAACGGCTCGTGGAGCTCGTCAACCCCACCCGTTCCCTGGCCCACCATCCGTTGTTCCAGGTGATGCTGGTGCTGGCGAACACCACCGAGGGCGAGTTCGCGATGCGCGGACTGGAGGTGACCGACGGTCCGTTCCGTGCCTTCGCCGCCAAGTTCGACCTGACCTTCCACATCGGGGAGCGGCACACCGAGGACGGCGCCGCCGCGGGTCTGGTGGGCGCGCTGGAGTTCGCGACCGACCTCTTCGACCGGTCGAGCGCGGAGGCGCTGGTCGAGCGGCTGGAGCGGCTGCTGCGGGCAGTGGTCGAGGACGCCGCCCGGCCTCTCGGCGAGCTGGAGATCCTCTCGCCCGCCGAGTGCACGCACCTGCTGACCGGGGTGAACGACACTGCGCGCGAGTTGCCGCCGACGACGCTGCCGGAGCTGTTCCAGGAGCAGGTGGCCCGCACTCCGCGGGCACCGGCCGTGGAGTACGCGGGGACGGTGGTGTCGTACGCCGAACTCAACTCCCGTGCCAACCGGCTGGCGCACCACCTGCTGGGGCAGGGCGTCGGACCCGAGGACGTGGTGGCGCTGGCGCTGCCGCGCTCCACGGACCTGGTGGCGGCCATCCTCGCCGTCCTCAAGGCCGGCGCGGCGTACCTGCCGGTGGACCCGGAGCACCCGGACGACCGGATCTCCCACATGCTGGAGAGCGCCCGGCCGGCGTATGTGCTCACCCACGACGCGGTCGCCGGGCGGCTGCCGGCGGGGGCAGGGCGGCTGGTCCTGGACGGGTCCGACGCGGCCGACGTGCTCGCCGCACAGCCGGACCACGATCCGCGCGACACCGACCGGCGCACGCCGCTGCTGCCCTCGCACCCCGTGTACGTCATCTACACGTCGGGGTCGACGGGGGTGCCCAAGGGCGTGGTGATGCCCGTCGGCGCGCTGACCAACCTGCTGGCATGGCACGCCGAGACCCTGTCGCGCGGCTTCGGCCGGCGCACCGCGCAGTTCACCGCGGTGGGCTTCGACGTCGCGGCGCAGGAGACCCTTTCGGCGCTGCTGCACGGCAACACCCTGGTCATTCCGGACGACGACATCCGTCGGGACGCCGCGGCGTTCGCCCGCTGGCTGGACGAGCAGAAGATCTCCGAACTCTTCGCGCCGAACCTGGTCGTCGGCGCGGTGGCGGAGGAGGCCGCCGCGCAGGGCATCGGCCTGCCCGCGCTGACCGATCTCGCCCAGGGCGGCGAGGCGCTGGTTCTCGGCCCGGCGCTGCGGGACCTGTGCGGTACGGCAACGCGGCGACTGCACAACCACTACGGGCCGTCCGAAACCCATCTGGTGACCGCGTACACGCTGCCGGAGAGGGTCGACGACTGGCCGGCCACCGCTCCGCTGGGCACGCCGATCTGGAACATCCGGGCGTACGTGCTCGACGCGCGGCTGCGGCCGGTGCCATCCGGCGTGCCCGGAGAGCTGTACCTGGCCGGTGCGCAGCTGGCCCGCGGCTATCTGGGTGCGCCGCGGCTGACCGCCGAACGGTTCGTGGCCTGCCCGTTCGGGGCGCCGGGTGAGCGGATGTACCGCACCGGCGACCTGGTGCGGTGGGGCGGTGACGGGCAGCTGGCGTACCTCGGGCGCGGTGACGACCAGGTCAAGATCCGCGGGTTCCGGATCGAGCCGGGCGAGATCGAGAGCGTCCTCGCCGCGCATCCGGCCGTGGGCCAGGTGGCGGTGGTGGTGCGGGAGGACACACCGGGGGAGAAGCGGCTGGTGGCCTATGCGGTGCCGGCCGGGGACACGGCCGTGGACGTCGCCGAGCTGCGCGCCCTGGGAGCCGCCAGGCTCCCGGCGCACATGGTGCCCGCCGGGTTCGTGGTGCTGCCGGCTCTGCCGCTGACGCCCAACGGCAAGCTGGACCGGCGGGCGCTGCCGGCTCCCGACTTCGCGGCGTCGGCCACCGGCCGGCGGCCGCGGAACCCGCGGGAGCGGTCGCTGTGCGAGATCTTCGCAGCGGTGTTGGAACTGCCCGAGGTCGGCATCGACGACAGTTTCTTCGCACTGGGCGGACACTCCCTGCTCGCCACCAAGCTGATCAACCGGATACGGGCGGACCTGGGAGCCGAACTGTCCATCCGGGCGGTATTCGAAGCGCCGACGGTGGCGGCGCTCGCCGAACGCGTAACAGGTGCCAAACGCAGAGCACGGCCTGCGCTGCGGCCGATATCGAGGTCTGGGAAGTAGCCATGATTCCGCTGTCATTCGCCCAACGCCGACTGTGGTTCCTCCAGCAGTTCGAGGGACCGAGCGCGACCTACAACCTGCCGCTGCTGCTGCGGCTGACCGGCGACCTGGACGTCATGGCGCTGCACGGCGCGCTCCATGACGTGGTGCAGCGGCACGAGAGCCTGCGGACCGTCTTCCCCGACCGCGACGGCAGCCCCCACCAGCAGGTACTCGCCGCCGACGCGTCCCGTCCGGCGGTCGAGACCGTCCGCACCGCCGCGGAGCGGCTGCCCGCGCTGCTGCGGGAGGCCGCCTCGCACGCCTTCGACCTGACACGGGACATCCCGGTACGGGCGTGGCTGTACGCGACGGCACCGGACGAACACGTCCTGCTGCTGCTGGTGCATCACATCGCCGCCGACGGGGGATCACTCGCCCCGCTGACCAGGGACCTGTCGGTGGCGTACACCGCCCGCAGTACGGGCACGGCGCCGCAGTGGGACGAACTGCCGGTGCAGTACGCCGATTACACGCTGTGGCAGCGGGAGGTCCTCGGGGACGAGGACGACCCGGACAGTGTGATCAGCGAGCAGGTCGCCTTCTGGCAGAAGACGCTGGACAGGCTGCCCGACCAGTTGGAGCTGCCCACCGACCGGCCGCGGCCGGCCGTGGCCAGTTACCGGGGCGACAGTGTCGCGCTGTCCTGGGACGCCGGGCTGCACCGGGACCTGGTGCGGGTGGCGCACGACCGGGGATGCAGTGTGTTCATGGTGCTGCAGGCCGGCCTCGCCGCGCTGCTCACCCGGCTCGGTGCGGGTACCGACATCCCCATCGGTACGCCGATCGCCGGGCGCACCGACGAGGCGCTGGAAGACCTCGTCGGCTGCTTCGTCAACACCCTCGTGCTGCGCACCGACACCTCCGGCGACCCGACCTTCGCCGAACTCCTCGACCGGGTACGGGAGATCGATCTCGCGGCCTACGCCCACCAGGACGTGCCCTTCGAACGGCTCGTGGAGATCGTCAATCCGCTCCGGTCGCTGGCGCGGCATCCGCTGTTCCAGGTGATGCTGATCCTGCAGAACAACGCCAAGGCCGCGCCGGAGTTCCCGGGGCTGCGGGCCGAGCTGGACGGTGTCGACACCGGGGTGGCGAAGTTCGATCTCTCCTTCGACCTGGAGGAGCGGCTGAGTTCCGCGGGCGAACCCGAGGGGATCGCCGTCGAGGTGGAGTTCGCCACGGAGCTGTTCGACAAGGCGAGCGCCGAGCTGATGGTGCGGCGGCTGGAGCGGCTGCTGCGGGCGGCACTCGCCCATCCGGCGCGGCCGGTCGGGGAGTTGGCGGTGCTGTCTGAGGAGGAGCGCCACCAGCAGCTCGTCACCTGGAACGCCACGGATCACGAGGCGCCGGCGGCGAGCCTGCGGGAGCTGTTCGAGGCCCAGGCGGACCGGACACCCGATGCCGACGCGGTGCGCTGCGAGGACGTGTGCCTGAGCTATGCGGTACTCGACGCCCGCGCCAACCGGCTGGCGCGCCTGCTGCGCACCCATGGCGTCGGTCCGGAGAGTTATGTGGCTCTCGCACTGCCCCGGTCCGCCGACCTTCCCGTCGCGCTGCTGGCCGTCGCCAAGACCGGCGCCGCCTACCTTCCCGTCGACCCGGACCACCCCGCCGACCGCCTCGCCTACGTCTTCGCCGACGCGGCCCCGGTCTGCGTGCTGACCACCGGGGCCCTCGCGCGCCAACTCCCCGCCACCGACGCGCGGTTGGTGGTGCTCGACGCGCCGGACACCACGGCGGTGCTGGCGGACCTGCCGGACGGCCGCCTCACCGGGGCCGAGCGGCCGGCCGGGACGACACCGGACAGCCCGGCGTACGCGATCTACACCTCCGGGTCGACCGGCCGCCCCAAGGGCGTCGTAGTCTCGGCCGGGAACCTGGTCAACTTCCTCAGCGCGATGCGGCAGGTGTTCACTCCGCAGCCCTCGGACCGGCTGCTCGCCGTCACCACCATCGCGTTCGACATCGCGGGACTGGAGTTGTACCTGCCGCTGATCTGCGGCGCGTCCGTCCGGCTCGCCACCTCCGAGGAGGTGCGCGACACTCCGCGTCTGGCCGCGCTGCTGGCCTCCTCCGGTGCGACGTTCATGCAGGCCACCCCCTCCCTGTGGCAGGGGCTGGTGGACCAGTTCCCCGAGGCGCTGCACGGGCTGCGGATCCTCGTCGGCGGCGAGGCGCTGCCCACCCCGCTGGCACACACCCTCGCCACCCACGCCGCGAGCGTGACCAATCTCTACGGCCCGACGGAGACGACCATCTGGTCGACCCTCGCGGACATCACCGGCGAGGGCGGTGCCCCCATCGGCCGGCCGATCGGCAATACCCAGGCGTATGTGCTGGACACGCGGCTGCGGCCGCTGCCGGTAGGAGTGCCGGGCGAGTTGTACCTCGCCGGGCGGGGCCTGGCGCGCGGTTACCGCGGACGGCCCGCGGTGACGGCGGAGCGTTTCGTGGCGAACCCGTTCGGCGGCGCCGGCGCGCGGATGTACCGCACCGGTGACCTGGTGCGGTGGCGCGCCGACGGGCAGCTGGAGTTCGTCGGCCGCGTCGACCACCAGGTCAAGGTCCGTGGCTTCCGTATCGAGCTGGGTGAGATCGAGTCGGCCGTCGCCGGGCATCCGGCCGTCGGGCAGGTCACGGCGCTGGTCCGGGAGGACCGGCCGGGCGACCAGCGCATCGTGGCGTACGTGGTGCCGGCCCGCGGTTGCGAGGCACCGGCGGCGGCCGCGCTGCGGCGCCACGCGGCCACCCTCCTGCCGGAGTACATGCTGCCCGCCGCCTTCGTGGTGCTGGACGCTCTCCCGCTGACCCCGAACGGCAAGGTCGACCGGGCGGCGCTGCCGGTCCCCGACAGCGCGCCGAGCACCGGCTCCCGGGAGCCGCGTACCGCACGCGAAGAGATCCTGTGCGGCATCTTCGCCGAGGTCCTCGGCATCGAACGGGCCGGGGCCGACGACGACTTCTTCGCGTTGGGCGGGCATTCGCTGCTCGCGACGCGGCTGACCAGCCGGGTGCGCGCCGCCTTCGGGGTGGAACTGGCGGTCCGGGACCTGTTCGAGGCCCCGACGGTCGCCGGCCTGGCCCGCCGGCTGGACGGAGCGGCCGGCGCACGGGCGGCGCTGGAGCCGGCGGCGCGGCCCGCGCGGATCCCGCTGTCCTTCGCACAGCGGCGGCTGTGGTTCCTCGACAAGCTGGAGGGACCGAATGCCACGTACAACGTGCCGATGCTGCTGCGGCTGAGCGGGGAACTGGACGTCCCGGCGCTGCGGGCGGCGCTGGCGGATCTGACCGGACGCCACGAGAGTCTGCGCACGGTCTTCCCGGACGTCGACGGCAAGCCGTACCAGCTGGTGCTGGACGGCGCCGCGGCCCGGCCCGTCGTCGAGGTCGTCGACACCGACGACGGGCAGGCCCCGGAGCTGATCACCGCGGCCGCCCGGCACGCCTTCGACCTGACCCGCGACATCCCGCTGCGGGCCTGGGTGTTCACCACGGCACCCGAGGAGCACGCCCTGCTGATCCTCGCGCACCACATCGCCGCCGACGGCGCCTCGCTGGCGCCGCTCGCCCATGATCTGAGCGTCGCCTACACCGCGCGGCTGGCCGGCTCCGCACCCGCCTTCACACCGCTGCCGGTGCAGTACGCGGACTACACGCTGTGGCAGCAGGCGACCCTGGGCGACGAGGACGCCCCGGACAGCGTGATCCGCGCCCAGATGGACCACTGGCGCACGGCCCTGGCCGGTGTCCCGGAGGAGCTGGAGCTGCCCACCGACCGCCCACGGCCCGCCGTCGCCGGCTACCGGGGCGACAATGTCGCCTTCGCCTGGGACGCCGAACTGCACGCCGGGGTGGCCCGGCTGGCCCGCGCGCACCAGTGCAGTGTGTTCATGGTGCTGCAGGCCGGCCTCGCCGCGCTGCTCACCCGGCTCGGTGCGGGTACCGACATCCCCATCGGCACCCCGATCGCCGGGCGCACCGACGACGCCCTGGAAGACCTCGTCGGCTTCTTCGTCAACACCCTCGTGCTGCGTACCGACACCTCCGGCGACCCGACCTTCGCCGAACTGCTCGGCCGGGTACGGGAGACGGACCTGGCGGCCTACGCCCACCAGGACGTGCCCTTCGAACGGCTCGTGGAGCTCGTCAACCCCACCCGTTCCCTGGCCCACCACCCGTTGTTCCAGGTGATGCTGGTCCTCCAGAACACTGAGGAAGCCCAGCTCGCCCTGCCCGGTCTGCGGGCGGGACTGGAAGACGTCAACACCGGTGCCGCCAAGGTGGACCTGGCGTTCAACATGGAGGAGCTGTACTCCGCCGAGCGCGCTCCGGCGGGGCTGGCGGGCACGGTGGAGTTCGCGACCGACCTCTTCGACCGGGAGACGGCCCGGGTACTGGCCGAGCGGCTGGAGCGGCTGCTGCGGGCCGTCGTGGCGGACGCCTCGCTGCCCGTCGCCACGCTGGACGTGCTGTCCCCGGCCGAGCGGCACCAGCTGCTGGTGGAGTGGAACGACACCGCACGCGAGGTGCCGCCGACCACCCTCCCGGACCTCTTCCGGACGCAGGCCGCCCGCACTCCGCACGCCCCGGCGGTCGAGCACGAGGGCCGGACACTGACGTACGCGGAGCTCAACACCCGGGCGAACCGGCTGGCGCATGAACTCATGAACCGGGGCGCGGGCCCCGAGCGGATCGTGGCACTGCAACTGCCGCGCTCCCTGAACCTGGTGGTCGCCGTGCTCGCGGTCCTCAAGGCCGGCGCCGCCTACCTGCCCGTCGACCCGGAGTACCCCGCCGACCGCATCGACTACATGCTGCGCGACGCCGAACCGGTCCTCGTCCTCACCACGGCCGACGACGTCGCGCCGCCGGTGCCGGGCCTGCCCACGCTGGCCGTGCCCGGCGACGCCGACGCCTGGCCGCACCGGCCCGACACCGATCCGACCGACGCCGACCGGACCGCGCCACTGCTGCTGGGGCACCCGGCGTATGTCATCTACACCTCCGGATCCACCGGTCGCCCCAAGGGCGTCGTCGTCGCGCACACCGGTATGGCCAGCTTCGCGACGGACAAGATCGACCGCTGCGGCATAGAGGAGGGCAGCCGGGTGGCGCAGTTCGCGTCGCCCAGTTTCGACGCGTCGGTACTCGAAATGTGGCTGGCGCTGCTGTCCGGCGCCTGCCTGGTGATTCCCCCGGCCGGGCCGCTCGCCGGTGCGGTGCTCGCCCAGCACCTGGCCGAACTCCGCATCAACCACGTGGCGTTGGCGGCCGCCGCGCTGGCGAGTATGCCGGCCGCGCCGCTGCCGGAGCTCCGGACGCTGACGGTCGGCGGGGATGCCTTCACCGGCGAGGTCGTCGCACGCTGGGCCGGTGGGCGCCGCATGGTCAACGGTTACGGGCCGACCGAGGCGACGGTCTGGGTGACGTCGAGCCCGGCGCTGTCCGAGCCGGTGGCCCCGCCGATCGGCCGCCCGGTGTGGAACACCCAGGTGTACGTCCTCGACGCCGCGCTGCGACCGGTGCCGGCCGGGGTGCCCGGCGAGCTGTACCTCGCGGGCGTCCAGCTGGCCCGCGGCTACCTGGGCCGCCCGGGGATGACCGCCGCGCGGTTCGTCGCCAACCCGTTCGGCGCGCCCGGTGCGCGGATGTACCGCACCGGTGATCTCGTCACCTGGCGGGCCGACGGTCAGCTGGAGTTCGTCGGCCGCGTCGACCACCAGGTCAAGGTCCGCGGTTTCCGCATCGAGCTGGGTGAGATCGAGAACGCCCTGGCGGGTCACCCGGCGGTGGCGGACACCGCGGTCATCGTCCGCGAGGACCGGCCGGGCGACAAGCGCATCGTCGCCTATGTCGTACCGGCCGAAGACGCCGCGGTGGACGCCGCCGCGCTGCGGGCGCACCTGGCCGGGCAGTTGCCCGACTACATGCTGCCCGCCGCGTTCCTCGAACTGGACGAGCTGCCGCTCACCGCCCACGCCAAGCTGGACGTCCGGGCGCTGCCCGCACCGGACTTCGCGGCGGCCGTGGGCACCAGGGCGCCGCGCACCGCACGCGAGGAGACGCTCTGCCGGATCTTCGCCGAGGTGCTGAACCTGCCCCGGGTCGGTGTCGACGACAGCTTCTTCGCGCTGGGCGGGGACAGCATCCTGTCCATCCAGGTGATCTCCCGGGCGCGGAACGAGGGCATCGTGCTCACGGCGCGGGAGATCGTCCGCCACCAGACCGTCGAGGCGCTGGCCGCGCTCGCCGCCGGTCTGCCGGCGGCCGCCGCCGAGGATCCGCAGGACGCGGTCGGTACGCTGCCGCCGACGCCCATCATGCACTGGCTGCGGGAGCTGGACGCGCCGGTGGACGGCTTCAACCAGTCGATGGTGCTCCAGGTCCCGGCAGAGCTGGCGCAGCAGCAACTCGTCGACGTGGTGCAGTCGCTGCTCGACCACCACGACGCACTGCGGATGCGCCTCACGGAGCTTCCGGCGGACGACGGCGCCGGGCTGCCGGGCTGGGAGCACGAGGTGCTCCCCAGCGGCAAGGTGGCGGCCGAGGACTGTGTGCGGCGGATCGACGCCGAAGGGCTGCACGGCGCGGAACTGGCCGACCTGATGGCCGCCGAGGGCGAGCGGGCACGGGCCCGGCTGCGGCCGCGCGAGGGCGCCATGGTGCAGGTCGTGTGGTTCGACGCCGGGCCCGCCGCCCCCGGCCGACTGCTACTGACGCTGCATCATCTGGTCGTCGACGGGGTGTCCTGGCGCATCCTGCTGCCGGATCTGGCCGCCGCCTGGCGTGCGGTGGCAGCGGGCGGGCAGCCGTCCCCGGAGCGCACGGGGACATCCCTGCGGCAGTGGGCGCGGCAGCTGTCGGCGGCTGCGCAGCGTCCCGAGCGGCTTGCCGAACTGCCGCTGTGGACCGGGATGCTGGCAACCAAGGAGCCGCTGCTGGGCAGCCGGCCGCTGGACCGCACCCGGGACCTGGGAAGCACCACCCGGTCGCTGACCCTCACCCTGCCCGCACCGACCACGACGGCCCTGCTGACCACGGTGCCGGAGGCGTTCCACGCCAGGATCGACGACATCCTGCTGACCGCGCTGGCGCTGGCCGTCGTCGACCGGCGCCGGGGCCGCGGCGAGGCTGGCAGCCAGGTACTGATCGATCTGGAGGGGCACGGCCGGGAGGAGATCGTGCCCGGTGTGGACCTGAGCCGCACCGTCGGCTGGTTCACCAGCCTGTATCCGGTGCGGCTCGATCCGGGGCCGTTCGACCGGGACGAGGTGTGGGCCGGCGGCCCGGGGATGGGCCAGGTGGTGAAGCAGATCAAGGAACAGCTGCGGGCCGTCCCCGACCACGGCATCGGCTTCGGTCTGCTGCGACACCTCAACCCCACGGCCGCCGCCGAACTGTCGGGGCTGCCCACCCCGCAGATCGGCTTCAACTACCTGGGCCGCCTGACCGTCGCAGAGGGCGGCGCCACCGCCGACTGGGACCTCGACGCCGACGCCCCGACCCCGCCCGGCGCCGACCCCCGGATGCCGGCCGGTCACGCGCTGGTGATCAACGCGGTGACCGAGGACCTGCCCGACGGGCCACGGCTCTCGGCCACCTGGAACTGGCCGCGGGACCTGCTGGCCGAGCAGGACGTCCATGCGTTCGCCGAGAGCTGGTTCGCGGCACTGACCGCACTGGTGGCCCACTGCGAGGACCCGAACGCCGGTGGTCTCACCCCCTCCGACCTGTCCCTGGAATCGCTGAGCCAGGACGAAATCGATGACCTTGAAGCCGAATTGGACACGCTGTGAAGACTCAGTCCGCACTTGAGGACGTCCTGCCGCTCGCGCCGCTGCAAGAGGGGTTCCTGTTCCACGCGCTGTATGACGGGCAGGCACCCGACATCTACAACGTGCAGCTCGTACTGCGGATCGAGGGCGAGGTGGACGCCGCCGCGCTGCGCGCGTCCGCCAGCACGCTGCTGGCCCGGCACGCCAACCTGCGCGCCGGTTTCCGCACCCGCAAGAACGGTCAGCCGATCCAGGTGATCCACCGCACGGTGGCGCTGCCGTGGCGGGAGAGCGATCTGACCGGGGCCGCGGGCGGGCCGGCCGGCCAGGACGCGGAGCTGGAACGGCAGCTGGCCGCCGACCGGGCCGAGCGGTTCGACCTGGCCCGGCCACCGCTGCTGCGGCTGACCCTGCACCGTCTCGCCGACCGCCGCTACTGCCTGGCACTGACCTGCCATCACATCCTCCTCGACGGCTGGTCGATGCCGCTGGTCCTGGACGAACTGTTCACGCTGTACGGGCAGCAGGGCAGCCCGGCGGGGCTGCCGCGGGTCACGCCGTACCGCGACTACCTGGCCTGGCTGGGCCGGCAGGACCAGGCCGCGGCGGAGTCCGCCTGGCAGCGGGCGCTGCGGGGCCTGGACGAACCGACGCTGGTGGCGGCCGCCGACCGGACGCCGCAGATACCGGGCCGGGTCGAGCTGGAGCTGTCGCACGAGGCCACCGCGCGGCTGACCGCGGCGGTGCGCGAGCGGCGGCTGACGATGAGCACCCTGCTGCACGGCGCGTGGGCGGTCGCGCTCGCCCAGCTGACCGGCCGGGACGATGTGGTGTTCGGTACGACCGTGTCCACCCGCCCGGCCGAGCTGCCCGGCTCGGAGTCGATGGTCGGGCTGTTCATCAACACCATTCCCGTCCGGGTGCGGCTGGACCAGCGGCAGTCGCTGCTGGACAACCTCGTAAGGCTCCAGGAGGAGCAGAGCGCCCTGTTACCGCACCAACACCTGGGGCTGGGCCGTATCCAGCAGCTGGCCGGTGCCGGTGAACTCTTCGACACCACCGCGCTGCTGGAGAACTATCCGCTGGGCGTGGCCGAAGACGAGGCTCCCGTGGCCGGGCTGCGACTGACCGAGGTCGACGGGCGGGACGCCACGCACTACGCCCTCAGCCTCGTGGGCGACCTGGTGGGCGACAGGCTCGCCTTGCGCCTCGACCACCGCGCCGACCTCATGGACCGGGAGAGCGCCACCGGCCTCCTCGACCGGGTGCGGGCGCTGCTCACCTCGGTGATGGAGACGCCGGACCTGCCGCTCGACCGGGTCACGCTGATCAGCGAGACGGAGCGGGAGCAGGTCCTGGGCACCTGGAACGACACTGCCCGTGCGATTGCCCCGGCGACTCTGCCGGATCTGTTCCAGGCGCAGGTGGCGCGGACGCCGGATGCGCCGGCCCTTGAGCAGGGCGAAACGGCCCTGACCTACGCGGAACTGAACACCCGCGCCAACCGCCTCGCACATGAGCTCATCCGTCGGGGTGCGGGTCCCGAGCGCGTCGTGGCGCTCGCGCTGCCGCGTTCCTTGGACATGGTCGTCGCGATCGTCGCCACCTGGAAGACCGGCGCCGCCTACCTGCCTGTCGACCAGGGCTACCCTGCCGAGCGCATCGCTTACATGTTGCAGGATGCCGGTCCGGTGTTGGTGCTGGCCGACGGGGCTTCGTCCGGGCGCCTGCCGGATTCCGGACCGCCCGTGATGATGTTGGACGGCCTGGTTCAGGGCCCGGCACACGACCCGTCGGACGCCGACCGCCGTTCCCCGCTTCGGCCGGACCACCCTGCCTATGTCATCTACACGTCGGGTTCTACGGGCCGCCCCAAGGGCGTCGTCGTCCCGCACACCGGTATGGCTTCCTTCGTCGCGGATATGGCTGACCGCTGGCGGCCGACGCCTGACAGTCGGGTGCTGCAACTGACCTCGCCCAGCTTTGACGTGTCTCTGCTGGAGGTGTGGTTGGCGTTCGGTTCCGGTGGCTGTCTGGTGGTTCCGCCTGCCGGTCCGTTGGCGGGGGAGGCGCTGACCGAGGCGCTGGCACAGTTGCGGATCACTCACGCGGCAACGACGCCGGCGGCGCTGGCGAGTATGCCGGTGCGGCCGCTGCCCGCACTGCGGACGCTGCTCACCCTCGGCGAAGCGGTCACCGGCGCGGTCACCGGCCGGTGGTCGGCCGACCACGCTGTCCATAACGGGTATGGCCCGACCGAGGCGACGGTGTGGGTTACGGCGAGCGACCGGCTCCGGGGGAGTGAGGCGCCGCCGATCGGCCGGCCGGGTTGGAACACCCAGGCATACATCCTTGATAAGCGGCTGCGTCTGGCGCCGGTGGGTGTGGCCGGTGAACTGTACATCGCGGGAGCCCGGTTGGCCCGTGGCTATTTGGGACGGCCCGGTGTCACCGCAACCCGTTTTGTCGCCAACCCGTTCGGGGCGCCTGGTGCGCGGATGTACCGCACCGGTGACCTCGCCGTCCGGCGTGCTGACGGGCAGTTGGAGTTCGTGGGACGCGCCGATACGCAGGTCAAGGTCCGCGGATTCCGTATCGAGTTGGGCGAGATCGAGAATGCGTTGGCGGCTCAGCCGGCCGTTGCTCAGGCTGTGGTGACCGTCCGTGAGCATCAGCCTGGCGATCGGCGGATCGTCGCCCATGTCGTCCTGCGTGCGGGCATCGATGCGGACTCGGCCGGGTTGCGGGCCGGGTTGGCTGAGTCGCTTCCGGAGTACATGATTCCGGCGGCGTTCGTCACGCTTGCCGCGTTGCCGCTGACGCCCAACGGCAAGGTCGACACTGCTGCGTTGCCTGCTCCGGAGTTCACTGCGGCTGTGGGTGGTCGGGAGCCGCGTACGGCGCGTGAGGAGATCCTGTGCGGGATCTTCGCCGGGGTGTTGGGTGTCGAGCGTGCCGGGATCGATGACAACTTCTTCGACCTCGGCGGGCACTCCCTGCTGGCGATGCGTCTGATCAGTCGGGTCCGGGCCACGTTCGATGTGGAGTTGTCCGTGCGGGACCTGTTCGAGGCACCGACGGTGACGCAACTCGCCGCCCGGCTGGACGCGGTGGCGGGAGCGCGGCCCGTGCTGACCCGGGCGGCCGAGCGGCCCGAGCGGGTGCCGCTGTCGTTCGCCCAGCGCCGCCTGTGGTTCCTGCACAAGCTGGAGGGGCCCAGCGCGACCTACAACGTGCCGCTGGCGCTGCGGCTCTCCGGCGCACTCGACATCGCGGCGCTGCGTACCGCAATCGCCGACCTCACGGAGCGCCATGAGAGTCTGCGGACGATCTTCCCGGAGGCCGACGGCACGCCGTACCAGCGGGTGCTGGAGGGCGCCGCGGCCCGCCCGGTGGTCGAGGTCGTCGTTGCCGACGAGGACGGTCTGGACGCGGCGGTGCGGGAGGCGATGAGCCGTCCCTTCGACCTGACGGACGAAGTGCCCCTGCGGGCCCATGTCTTCACGCTGGCCGAGGACGACCATCTCCTGCTGCTGCTGGCCCATCACATCGCGAGCGACGGCGCGTCGATCGGCCCGCTCCTGCACGACCTTTCGGCGGCCTATCGGGCGCGCTGTGTCGGCCAGGCCCCGGTGTGGGCTCCGCTGCCGGTGCAGTACGCGGACTACACCCTGTGGCAGCGCGATGTCCTGGGTGACGAGAGCGATCCGGAGTCGGTGATCGCCGGTCAGGTCGCCTACTGGAAGGACACGCTGGCCGGCCTGCCCGACCAGCTCGAACTGCCCACCGACCGGCCCCGGCCCGCCATCGCCGGCTTCCAGGGCGACAGCGTCGCCTTCCAGTGGGACGCGGACCTCCACGAGGGGTTGGTGCGGCTCTCCCGGCAGCATCAGGCGAGCCTGTTCATGGTCGTGCAGGCGGGTATCGCCGCACTGCTGACCCGGCTCGGCGCGGGCACCGACATCCCGATCGGCTCGCCGATCGCCGGGCGCACCGACGACGCCATGGAGAACCTGGTCGGGTTCTTCGTCAACACCCTCGTGCTGCGCGCCGACACCTCCGGCGACCCGACCTTCGCCGAACTCCTCGGCCGGGTACGGGAGACGGACCTGGCGGCCTACGCCCACCAGGACGTGCCCTTCGAACGGCTCGTGGAGATCGTCAACCCGGCCCGTTCGCTCTCCCACCACCCGCTGTTCCAGGTCATCCTGACCTTCCAGAACAACGAGGAGATCGAGGTCGGCCTTCCGGGCATCGAGGCCCGGGACCACAGCCTGGCCGCCGTGGCGGCCAAGTTCGACCTGTCCTTCGCGGTCGAGGAGCAGTTGACCGACGCGGGGCTGCCCGCCGGGATGCGCGGATCGGTGGAGTTCGCGACGGACCTCTTCGAACGGGACACCGCGCGGGTGATCGCCGGGCGGCTGGAGCGGCTGCTGCGCGCGGTCGTGGCGGATGCGGCCCGGCCGATCGGGGAGTTGGACGTGCTCGGGGCCGAGGAGCGCGAGCGGCTGCTCACCGGTTGGAACGACACCGCGCACGAGGTCCCGGTGGCGACGCTGCCGGAGCTGTTCCAGGCCCAGGTGGCACGGACACCCGACGCGGTGGCGGTCGCACACGACCGGGCACAGCTGTCGTACGGGGAGCTGAATGCGCGGGCGAACCGGCTGGCGCACCACCTGATCGGGCGCGGTGTCGGCCCGGAGCGGATCGTGGCGCTCGCGCTGCCCCGCTCCGTCGACCTGGTCGTCGCGATTCTCGCGGTCCTCAAGACGGGCGCCGCCTACCTTCCCGTCGACCCGGACTACCCCGCCGACCGCATCACGTACATGCTCGGCGACGCCCGGCCCGTGCTCGTCCTGAGCGACGCGGAGATCGCGCGGACGCTGCCGCGGACCGAGGTACCCGTGCTGGACGTGCCGGGGACGGCCGGGGCGCTGGCCGCGCTGCCGGAGCGCGATCCGGTGGACGCGGACCGCCTGGCGCCGGCGGCCATGACGAACCCGGCGTTCGTGATCTACACCTCGGGCTCGACGGGCCGCCCCAAGGGCGTCGTCGTCGAACACCGGTCGCTGAACGTCTACCTGGCGTGGGCCCGCAGCGCCTACGGGTCGGTTGGCGGCCGGGCGCTGGTGCACTCGCCGGTGTCCTTCGACCTGACCGTGACCGGCCTGTTCGGGCCGCTGACGGCGGGCGGCTGCGTACAGCTCATCGAGCTGACCGAGGAGTCGGCCGATGAACTGCCCGAGCGCCCCACGTTCGTCAAGGCGACCCCCTCCCACCTGGGGCTGCTGATGGCCCTGCCCGAGCGGTTCTCACCCACCGGCCAGCTCGTCCTGGGCGGCGAGTCGCTCCTCGGCGAGATCCTGGACGAATGGCGGCAGCGGCACCCTGGTGTCACGGTCATCAACGAGTACGGGCCGACCGAAACCACCGTCGGCTGCACGGAGTTCCGGATCGCACCGGGTGCCGGCGCGCCCGGCGGCGTCGTCACCATCGGCCGGCCGATCTGGAACACCCAGATGTACGTCCTGGACGCCCGGCTGCGGCCGGTGCCCGCCGGGGTGACCGGTGAGCTCTACATCGCCGGTGAACTCCTCGCCCGCGGCTACCTGAACCGTGCCGGCCAGACCGCCGGCCGATTCGTCGCCAACCCGTTCGCGGCCTCCGGCGCGCGGATGTACCGCACCGGCGACCTCGCCAAGTGGCGCACCGACGGCCAGCTGGAGTTCGTCAGCCGCGTCGACAACCAGGTCAAGGTCCGCGGTTACCGCATCGAGCTGGGGGAGATCGAAGCCGTGGTCGCCGCGCACCCCTCGGTCGGCCGGAGCGCGGTCATCGTCCGCGAGGACCGGCCGGGCGACAAGCGGATCACCGCCTACCTCACGGCCGCGGACGGCCACCCGGCGCCGGACACCGCGCAGCTGCGGGTGCACGCCGAGGAGACGCTGCCCGGATACATGCTGCCGTCCGCGTTCGTCGTGCTGGACACGCTGCCGCTCACCCCGAACGGCAAGCTCGACCACGCCGCGCTCCCGGCCCCCGAGACCGCCGCGGCGCCGGACGGCAGGGGACCGCGCACCGCACAGGAGGAGGTGCTGTGCGGCATCTTCGCGGAGATCCTCGGCGTCGAACACGTCGGGATCGACGACAACTTCTTCGACCTCGGCGGGCACTCCCTGCTCGCCATACGACTGATCAGCCGCATCCGCACCACCTTCGACATCGAACTGTCCGTCCGGGACCTGTTCGAGGCGCCGACGGTCGCGGGCGTGTCCGCCCGCCAGGCCGACGCCGCCCTGGGACGCTCCGGCCCGGCCCCGATGGACCGGCCGGAGCGGATACCGCTGTCGTTCGCCCAGCGGCGCCTGTGGTTCCTGCACCAGCTGGAGGGCCCCAGTCCCACCTACAACGTGCCGCTCCTGCTGCGGCTGACCGGCACGCTCGACGTACCGGGGCTGCGCTCGGCGCTGGCCGACCTGACCGGACGGCACGAGAGCCTGCGCACCGTCTTCCCGCACGACGAAGGCACCCCCCACCAGCTCATCCGGCACGGTGCGGCGGGGCGGCCCACCGTCGAGTGCGCCCGCCTCACCCCGGACGAGCTGGCGCCGGCTGTCGCCGAGGCGGCCCGGTACGCCTTCGACCTGACGCGCGAGATCCCGTTGCGGGCATGGCTGTTCGAGACGGCGCCGGACGAGCACACGCTGCTGGTGCTGATCCACCACATCGCCGGTGACGGGGCTTCGGTGGCCCCGCTGGCCCGCGACCTGTCCGTCGCGTACAAGGCGCGCCGCGCGGGCCGGGCGCCGGTGTGGGCTCCGCTGCCGGTGCAGTACGCGGACTACACCCTGTGGCAGCGCGATGTCCTGGGTGACGAGAGCGACCCGGAGTCGGTGATCGCCGGTCAGGTCGCCTACTGGAAGGACACTCTGGCCGGCCTGCCCGATCAGCTCGAACTGCCCACCGACCGGCCCCGGCCCGCCATCGCCGGGCACCAGGGCGGGACCGTGGAGTTCGCGTGGGACGTCGCGCTGCACCAGGACATCGCGCGGCTGGCACGCGAGCACCGGGTGAGCGTCTTCATGGTGCTCCAGGCCGCCCTGGCCACCCTGCTGACCCGCCTCGGCGCCGGCACCGACATCCCGCTGGGCACGGCCACCGCGGGCCGGACCGACGAAGCGCTCGACGACCTGGTCGGGTTCTTCGTCAACACCCTCGTGCTGCGCACCGACACCTCCGGGAATCCGACCTTCGGCGAACTGCTGGAGCGGGTGCGGGAGGCGGTCCTGGCCGCCTACGCCCACCAGGACCTGCCCTTCGAACGGCTCGTGGAGCTCGCCAACCCGGTCCGCTCACTGGCCCATCACCCCGTCTTCCAGGTGGCGTTGGGGCTGGACGAGACGGCTGCCGGTGAGCTGGAGATGCCCGGGCTGACGGTCGAGGACCTGGCCGTCGGCACGGGCGTGGCCAAGGTTGATCTGGCGTTCAACCTCGCCGAGCGGGTGGGCGAGGACGGGAAGCCCGACGGGCTGCACGGCGTCGTGGAGTTCGCCACGGACCTCTTCGAGAGGAGGACGGCGCAGGAACTCGCCGGGCGGCTGGAGCGGCTGCTGCGCGCGGTCGTGGCGGATGCGGCCCGGCCGATCGGGGAGCTGGACGTGCTCGGGGCCGAGGAGCGCGAGCGGTTGCTCACCGGCTGGAACGACACCGCGCACGACGTCCCGGTGGCGACGTTCCCGGAGCTGTTCCAGGCCCAGGTGGCACGGGACCCCGGGGCTCCGGCGCTGGAGTTCGAGGACGACACGCTGTCGTACGGGGAGCTGAATGCGCGGGCGAACCGGCTGGCGCACCACCTGATCGGGCGCGGTGTCGGCCCGGAGCGGATCGTGGCGCTCGCGCTGCCCCGCTCCGTCGACCTGGTCGTCGCGATTCTCGCGGTCCTCAAGACGGGCGCCGCCTACCTTCCCGTCGACCCGGACTACCCCGCCGACCGCATCGCGCACATGCTGGACGACGCCCGGCCCGCCCTGGTTCTGACCAGCGACCGGGCGGCCGGCAGGCTGCCCCGGACCGGCGCGCCGGTGTCCCTGGTGGCGGACCTCGTATCCGGCACCGACCACGATCCCTCGGACGCCGACCGCACCACCGGACTGCTGCCGGACCACCCGGCCTACGTGGTCTACACCTCCGGCTCCACCGGCCGACCCAAGGGCGTCGTCGTCGCCCACCGGGGACTGGCCAACCTGTCGGCGCACCAGACCGAACGGCTGGGCGCCGGCCCGGGCTGCCGGGTCTCCCAACTGGTGTCGCCGAGTTTCGACGTCTCCGTGGCGGAGCTGTCCATGGGCCTGCTGTCCGGCGCCTGCCTGGTCATGCCCGCCGAGCAGCCCGCCGGGGAGGAGCTGGCCGACTTCCTGGCCGACCGGGCCATCACCCACGCCCATGTACCCCCGGCGCTGCTGACGGGCATGCCGCGCCGGTACCTTCCGCAGCTCGCCTCGCTGATGGTCGGCGCGGAGGCGTGCCCGCCGGATGTCGTCGCGTACTGGTCGCAGGGGCGGCGGATGGTCAACGCGTACGGCCCGACCGAGGCGACCGTGGACAGCTGCTACGCGGTCTGCGGCCCGCACCAGGGCTCGGGCCGGACGCCCATCGGCCGGCCGGTCTTCAACACCCGGTTGTACGTCCTCGACGACCTGCTGCAGCCCGTCCCGGCGGGCGTGACCGGTGAGCTGTACCTCGCCGGTCGGGGGCTGGCCCGCGGTTACCTGGGCCGGCCGACGCTGACCGCCGGCCGGTTCGTCGCCGATCCGTACAGCGCCACCGGGGAGCGGATGTACCGCACCGGTGACCTCGTGCGGCGGCGGCACGACGGCCAGTTGGAGTTCGTCGGCCGCGTCGACAACCAGGTCAAGGTGCGCGGGTTCCGCATCGAGCTGGGCGAGATCGAGAACGTCCTGCTCGCGCACCCGGCCGTCGGCCGGGCCGTGGTCATCGTGCGGGAGGACCGTCCCGGAGACAAGCGGATCACCGCGTACGTCGTGCCGGAGTCGGCAGGTACGGGCCGTGCAGGCGGCCCGGATGCCGGTGCGGGCGGCCTGGACGTCGCCGAACTGAGGGAGCGGGCCGCCGAAGCGCTGCCGGATTACATGCTGCCGTCCGCCTTCGTCGTCCTCGACGCCCTGCCGCTGACCCCCAACGCCAAGCTGGACCGGGCGGGACTGCCGGCGCCGCGCGTCAGCGGCACCGAGGGCGGCCGCGGTCCGCGCAGCGCGCGGGAGGAGACGCTGTGTGCGCTCTTCTCGGAGGTCCTCGGAGTGGAGCGGATCGGGATCGATGACAACTTCTTCGATCTGGGCGGGCATTCGTTGCTGGCCGCGCAGCTCGCCGGCCGGGTGCGCACCGCGTTCGGCGCGGACTTCGGCGTCCGGGACCTGTTCGCCGCGCCCACCGTCGCCGCGCTCGCCGCGGGGATCGGCACCGGGGACGGCGGCAGCGGGCCCGACGGCCGTGGGCACCGGGGCGACGGGCTGGAAGTACTGCTGCCGCTGCGGCCCGCCGGCGACCGTACGCCGCTGTTCTGCGCGCACCCCACCGTTCCGCTGAGCTGGTGCTACACCGGCCTGCTCAAGGAGCTGGACCCCGGCTACCCGCTCTACGGTCTGCAGAGCCCGGGGCTGACCGGCACCAGCGAACTGCCGGTCGACTTCCCGCAGATGATCGAGGAGTACGCCACCCGGATCCAGCAGGTACAGCCCGTCGGTCCCTACCGGCTGCTGGGCTACTCGCTGGGCGGCAACATCGCCCAGGCACTCGCCGCCCTCCTCCAGGAGCGGGGCGAGGAGGTGGAGCTGTTGGCCGTGCTCGACGCCTACCCCGGTGGAGACGTCGACCCCGAACCGCTCACCGGCGGCCAGATCCTCGCCCGGTTCCACGCGGATCTGAGCGGGGGCAGCGGCTGGCCGGCGGACACGGCGCGGATGCGCAGGGACGTGATCGACTCGCTCCGGCCCAGCCTGCCGGACGACATGACCGAGGAGCAGCTCTCCCGGCTGCTGGACGCGATGATCGTCACGGTCGGGAACACCAGCCGGTACGAGCCGCAGGTGTTCAAGGGCGATCTGCTGCTGATCACCACGACCGTCGGGCGCCCGGACCACGCCGCGATGCCCGAGGCATGGCAGCGCCTCACGGACGGTGAGGTCATCTGCCACCCGGTCGCCGCCACGCACGACGACCTGCTGGAGGGCGAGGCGCTGCACACGGTCGGTGCGGTGCTCGCCGAGCGGCTGCGGACGTTGGACGCCGCCCGCGGCAAGTAATCCCGGGCCACTGCCCTACCGCCTGCCCCCTTCCGGACGGCGGTAGGGCAACCCGGGGCCCCGGCAGCCGACTTGGCGGCCGTTCGCCCGCCCGAGCCGGGCGAACGGCCCGTAGGCGAGCAACCCGATAACGAAAGAAAACCGTGCCCTCATACGGTCCTGGCAACCTGCCGATCCCCGATCCGGAGAGCGAGACCATGGACGGGACACCCCTTTCCGACACAGCCGACCTGCGCCGCCGCAGGCTCCTCGGCCTTGGTGCGGCCGCGGCCGCCGCCCCCGCTCTGCTGAGTCTGTCCGCGCCCCGTGCACGGGCCGCCGACGCGCCTGGCGGGCACCCGCCCGTCCGGCCCGCCGCGACCGGCGAGCACGGCGGCCTGAACGAGGCGAGCCTCACCGAACTGCGGGACCGGTTGGCCGACGGGAAGCTCACCTCGGTGGAGCTGACACGGTTCTACCTGGACCGGATCGCCGAACTGAACCACCGGGGCCCGGCCCTGCACGCTGTCCTGGAGACCAACCCGGACGCCCTCGAACTCGCCGCCACCCTGGACGCGGAACGCCGCGCGGGCAAGATCCGCGGACCGCTGCACGGCATCCCGCTGTTGATCAAGGACAACATAGGCACCGCGGACAAGATGCACTCCAGCAACGGCATGCGCGCACTGCTGGGCGTCCGGCCCGCGCAGGACGCCACGGTCGTCGCCCGGCTGCGTGCGGCCGGCGCCGTTCCGCTCGGCAAGGGCAACCTGACCTCGCTGGTCAGCTCGTCGAGCGGCTACAGCCCGCGGGGTGGCCAGACCCGCAACCCGTACAAGCTCGACCGCTCGCCGAACGGCTCCAGTGCGGGCCCCGCGGTGGCCACCGCGGCCGGCCTGTGCGCGGGAGCCATCGGGACCGAGACCATCGGCTCGATCCTGGGTCCCTCGGGCGCCAACGGCGTGGTCGGCATCCGGCCCACCACCGGGCTGGTCAGCCGCACCGGCATGTTCCCCGGGGCCCGCAGCTTCGACACGATCGGCCCGCTGTGCCGCACCGTGGCGGACGCGGCGTTGCTGCTGGGCGTACTCACGGGGACCGACCCCACCGATGCGGCCACCGCGGCGAGCGAGGGCCACTTCCACCGGGACTACACCCCCTTCCTCAAGCCGGGCGGTCTGCGCGGCGCCCGGATCGGCGTCGTCAGGGACGTCTTCACCGGCTACAGCGACCACGCGGACAACGTGCTCGCACAGGCCATCGAGGTGCTCAAGGACGCCGGCGCGATGATCGTCGACCATGCCGACATCCCCACCGCCCAGCGGATGATGACGGACTTCCAGGAGGCGCTCACCCTCCAGATGACCGAGATGAAGAACGACACCGAGCAGTATCTGGCCCGGACACCGGGCACCCATCCGCGCAGCCTGGCGGAGCTCATCGCCTACAACAAGGCCCATGCGGACACCGAGTTGGAGTACTTCGGCCAGAGCATGCTGGAAACCGTGGCCGCCTACCAGGGAAAGCCGTCGGACGCCGCGTACAAGGAGGCGGTGACGACGGTCCGGCGCGTGTCCAGGGACCAGGGCATCGACGCGGCGCTGAAGAAGCACCGGGTGGATGCGCTGCTGATGCCGACCGGTGCGCCGACCTGGAAGATGGACCTGGTCAACGGCGATCCGACGATCATGGGCAGCGCCCTCGCCGTGGGCTACGCCGGCTACCCGGCGATCAGTGTGCCCGCCGGTTTCGTCCACGGGCTGCCGGTGGGTATCACCTTCGCCGGCACGGCGTGGAGCGAACCCGATCTGATCCGCTTCGCGCACGCCTTCGAGACCGCCCACCCGGTCCGGCGCGCCCCGGGCTTCACACCGCCGAGCGTCGGCCTGTGACGCGCACCGCGGTCGTCAGCGGCGGCACCCGCGGCATCGGACTGGCGCTGAGCCTTCGACTCGGCGCGCTGGGCCACCGGGTGATCGCCCTCTACCGGAACGACCGGGAAGCGGCGCGAGACGCGGAGGAAGCCGGCGCGGGCTCCATCGAAGCGGTGCGCCTCGACGTGGCGGATGCCGCGTCGGTACGCGAGGGCTGCCGCCGCATCCTGGACGAGCACGGAGCCCCCGAGGTGCTGGTGAACAACGCGGGCCGCAACAGGGACCGGCCCTTCGCCGAACTCACCGACGAGGACTGGGACGAGGTACTGGCCACGAACCTGTCCGGCCCCTTCCGGCTGTGCCGCGCCCTCGCCCCTGCCATGGTGTCCGCCGGTCGCGGCACGATCGTCAACGTCGGTTCGACGACGGCGATCCGCCCCCGCCGCGACGGCGCCAACTACTGCGCCAGCAAGGCGGGCCTGCTGCAACTGACCAAGTGCCTGGCGTTGGAACTCGCCCCGGCGGTACGGGTCAACGCCCTGATCCCCGGATTCACGGACACCCCGGAAGTGACAGAACGGTACGGCCTGGACGTGCCGGAGAAACGGGACGAGATCGTCCGCAGTATTCCGCGCGACCGGATCGGCACGACCGCGGACATCGCGGAGGCGCTGGAGTTCCTGGTCACCGCCGGCAGCTCCTACATCACCGGACAGCAACTGATCGTAGACGGCGGCCACTTCATGGCGTGAACCCCGGCGAACCTGAATGCGTCCGGTCCGCAGAACCAGTAAGTGGAGGAACGACAAGAAATGCAACTGACTCAGACGCAGATCGAGGAATACCGTGAAAACGGTTTCTTGTTCTTTGAGTCCCTACTGGACCAGAGGGAAATCACCTGCCTGCGCAAGGCATTTCAACGGGACTGCGAAGTACCCGGCCCTCAGCTCATACTGGAGGAGGGCCGCGACGAGGCCCGCGCGGTCTACGCCTCACACCACAGGCAGCCGGAGTTCGCCGCGCTCGTGCGTGACCCGCGCATCCTGGCCCCGGCCAGGCAACTCCTGACGGACGACGTCTACGTCTACCAGTTCAAGATCAACGCCAAGCCTGCCTTCGGCGGCGAGAAGTGGTCCTGGCACCAGGACTACGCCGCCTGGCGGATCGCCGACCGCCTCCCGGCCCCGCGCCAGATCAACGTCGGCCTGTTCCTCGACGACGTGGATGAGTTCAACGGCCCCGTCATCTACATCCCCGGCTCGCACCGCACCGGGCTCGTACGCGACGACCGCGATGCGTCCGCCAGGTCGGCGCAGCACCTCGACCCCGACGACATCTCGCTCACCCCGCAGCAGCTGGCCGAACTCGCCCAGCACAACGGCATGGTGAGCCCGAAGGGCCCGGCCGGCTCCGTGGTCCTCTTCTCGCCGGAGATCGTGCACGGCTCCGCGCCGAACATGTCGCCGTTCCCACGCCGGCTCCTCATCGCCACCTACAACGACTGCGCGAACCTGCCCTCCTGGGAGGGCGAGCCGCGCCCTGAGCACGTCGTGTGCCGCGACGCCGATCCGCTGCGCCCCCTCGGTTCCCCCTTCCTCGACGAACTCGGGGCGGTGGCGGCATGAGCGAGACCCGTGAAGCCGCACGAAGCCAGGCAGTCGTACTGGAAGAGTTCGGCAAACCGCTGGCTCTGCGTGAGTTCGGGATCCCCTCACCTCCCGAGGGCGGCATGACCGTGAACTGCACCTACGGCGGCATCTGCGGCACCGACCTCCACCTCCAACAAGGCCACCTGGCCATCCCCACGCCCCTGGTCCTCGGCCATGAGGGACTGGGTACCGTACGGGAGCTCGCCGACGGGGTCACACACGACGCGAACGGCGCTGCACTGCGGCCCGGGGACACCGTGATGTGGGCCTCGTCCATCGCCTGCGGCCGCTGCGTCCCCTGCACCCAGCACCGCGAGCCCACCCTGTGCCAGAACCGCCGCACGTACGGAGTCAACCGCACACTGGACGACGGTCCAGGTCTGAACGGGGCCTGGGCACAGCACATCGCGCTGCGCCCGGGCACCACCGTCGTGCGCCTTGACGACGCCATCGACCCGCTCGCCGCCATGTCGCTGGCCTGCGCCGGCCCCACCGCCGTCCACGCGCTGTACGAGCGGCGCCCGGTCCGCCTCGGCGAGGTCGTCGTCGTACAGGGCAGCGGCCCGGTCGGGCTCGCGGCGGCGGCCCTGAGCCAGCTCGCGGGCGCGGCAAAGGTGATCATCGTCGGCGGGCCCGCAGGACGGCTGGAGGCAGCGGCGGCGGCGGGCATCGGCGATGTCCACCTGAACATCGCCGAAGCCGAGGATCCGAACCAGGTCCTGGACCGGGTACGTGAGGCTGCCGGCGGCGACGGGGCCGACCTCGTCATCGAGTGCGCCGGCGTGCCCGGCGCCGTCGCGCAGGGCCTGCGGCTCGCACGCAGGGGAGGCTCGTATCTCATCATCGGCCAGTACACCGACGCGGGTGACACCCTGCTCAACCCGCACCAGATCGTGTACCGCCAGCTCGATGTGGTCGGCTCCTGGGCCTTCACCGGAGCACACCTGGCCGAGTACGTGAAGCTGCTCCCGGCCCTGACCGCGCGCTTCGGACTGCGCGACCTGGTGACGTCGTATCCGCTGAGCGAGCATGCCACAGCGCTGACGGCCGTCAGCGAAGCAACGGTGATCAAGGCGGTCCTCGCGAGCTGACAGCCGACCCGCCGCAACACCCCGCACGTGGGCACCTTCCGGCTCCGCGCCGGAAGGCCACCCCCATCGCACCGGCGGAGCGGGCGAGGCCGACTGGACCCTGCATGTGACGGATGCCGGCAGGGGCGGCTGTCCGCTCCGCTCGCCGGTTTCTACAGGTTGAGTTGCCTGGCGATGTGCAGGAACTCGTCCTGGGACATGAGGGGGTCGCCAGCTTCGACGGTGACGGTGTAGCCCTTGTCGGGCCAGGTGACGGATCGGCTACCGCGGGCGTGTTCCTGGAAGCGGGCAGCGTGTCCGTTGATCACGACAGGGGTCCCGGCGGTGATCGGGAGCTCGCCCATGGTTTTCGAGATGCTCACGTATCCGGCCTGACCTCCCTTGTCGAGGTTCCGTTGGTATGTGGTTGTCCAGGCGGGTTTCTGGGCCCTGACGTAGGGCGGGGCGGAGCGGTTTCCGGGGGCGATGACGGTGTTCACCAGGGTGTAGCCGTGCGGAAGGTAGCGGGGGCGGTCGAGATGGGAGCCGTCGAAAGGGGTGATGGTGGAGTGCGTGACGGAGTCGGTGATGTCCCTGTCGCCGACCGGCTTCGACAGCGTGGTACTGACCAGCCCGTCACGAGGGTCGTCGCACGCGGCGTTCGCGGAATCGAAGGAGTGCCGTTTCCGTGTGAGCACCAGGGTGATGGTGCGGGCGGCTTCGTGCGCCTCCAGATTGGGCTCGTCCTCGCAGCTCGTCCAGTCGACGGGCGTGGAGAGGGTACGGCCGTCGCTGCTCATGAGTACATCGCCACGGACCGCCACCTCGTGGATATGCGAGTGGTCCCATGCGATCCAGCCGTCCGCTGCGGCGACCAGGCAAGCCGACACGGTTATGGCCCATGCAGCGTGGCGGCGTCGCGGATCCTTTCGGGGCACGGTGACTCACTCCGTAGGGGTGGCGGACATCTGGGCCTGATCCTGGCGCATCGCGGAGCGACGGGCCGAGGCAACAACCAGCCACAGCCCACCGCTCAGGCGTCTACAGGGCACCAGGGGCCGGCCGGTGGGACTTTCCAGGGACTTCTCGCTGAGTGAGCAGAGAAGGGCCCGACGGCCCTGAAAGAAGCAAAGGGCCAGGCCAGGGCAGGGCAGGGATTTCCGCCAGTCGAGGACGCTCACTGCGTCGTTTCCCTGTGGCGGCCGTGGCGGCCGTGGCGGCCGTGGCGGCCGGGCGCGACTGTGCGGACGAGGGCCCGGCAGAGGCCGCGGGAGTCGACCGGACGTCGCGCCGCCGCTGGCGCTGCTCCGGGTGAACTCCCCCTGAAACAGCGCCACTTGGCGGCGACGTCGTGCGCTCTAGTAGGAGTAGAAGCCCGAACCCGACTTCCGGCCCAGGCGGCCGGCGTCCACCATCCGCTGCAGCAGCGGGGGAGCGGCGTACAGCGGCTCCTTGTACTCCTCGTACATGGAGGCCGCGACCGAGGCGACGGTGTCCAGGCCGATCAGGTCGGAGAGCTTGAGCGGGCCCATCGGGTGGGCGCAGCCCATCTCCATGCCGTTGTCGATGTCCTCGCGGCTGGCCATGCCGGACTCGAACATCCGGATCGCGGAGAGCAGGTACGGGATGAGCAGGGCGTTCACCACGAAGCCCGAGCGGTCCTGGGCGCGGATGGCGTGCTTGCCGAGGACGTCCTCGACCAGCGACTCGGCGCGCTTGAGGGTCTCCTCGCCGGTGGTGAGGGCGGGGATCAGCTCGACGAGCTTCTGCACCGGCGCCGGGTTGAAGAAGTGGATGCCGATGACGTGGTCGGGCCGGGAGGTGGCCACCGCCAACTTCACCAGGGGGATGGACGAGGTGTTGGAGGCCAGGATCGCGTCCGGGCGCACCACCACCTGGTCGAGCACCTGGAAGATCTCCGTCTTGACCTGCTCGTTCTCCACCACGGCCTCGATGACGAGGTCGCGGTCGGCGAACTCACCGAGATCGGTGGTGAAGCTGAGCCGGCCGAGCGTCGCATCGCGCTCGGCCACGGTGATCTTGCCGCGCTCGGCGGCCTTGCCGAGCGAGTTGGTCAGCCGGGTGCGCCCCAGCTCCAGTGCCTCGCCGGTGGTCTCCGCAACCTTGACGTCCAGCCCGGCGCGGGCGCACACCTCGGCGATGCCAGCGCCCATCTGGCCGCAGCCGACCACTCCGACGCGTGCAATGTCGGCGAATGAGTCCGTCACCTCGTGCCTTTCGCTGATCTTCAGAAGTGGCGGTACGCCGTAAGGGTCCGACGCCCGCCTCGCCCCCGACGTTACTCCGCGAGGTGCTGGGAGGACGGCGCCGGGGCGGGCATTCTGAGGCTGCTACGTGGGACGAAACGGACAAGATGGGGGCTTTTCATGCGAGGGATCACACGCCGCGGGTTCGGCGCGGCGGCACTGGGTGCCGCCTCCTGGCTGCTGGGTGCGGGTGCCCCGGAGGGTCACGGCGCCCCGACCGGGCGCGACCTGCGCGGGATGTGGCTGGCGACGGTGGCCAACGTCGACTGGCCGTCCCGGCCCGGCCCGGACCGCGCGGCCCAGCAGCGGGAACTGGCCGCGCTCTTCGACGCGGCGGTCGAGCGGCGGCTGAACACGGTGTTCTTCCAGGTGCGGCCGACGGCCGACGCGCTGTGGCCGTCGCCGTACGAGCCCTGGGCGCAGTACCTGACCGGTGTCCAGGGCCGCGATCCGGGCTGGGACCCACTGGACTTCGCGGTCCGCGAGGCTCACCGGCGCGGGCTGGAGCTGCACGCCTGGTTCAACCCGTACCGGGTGGCCAACCACGCCGACCCCGGCCGGCTGGCGCCCGGCCACCCCGCCCGCCGGCATCCGGGGTGGGTCCTCCCGTACGGCGGCAAGCTCTACTACAACCCGGGGCTGCCCGAGGTCCGCCGCTTCGTCCAGGACGCGATGCTGGACGCCGTGCACCGCTATCCCGTCGACGGGGTGCACTTCGACGACTACTTCTACCCGTACCCGGTCGCCGGTCAGGCGTTCCACGACGACGCGGCCTACGAGGCGTACGGCGCGGACTTCGCCAACCGCGGCGACTGGCGGCGGGACAACATCGACCTGCTGATCCGGGAGATGCGGGAGCGGATCGCCGGGACGGGCCGGCGGGTGCGCTTCGGCGTCAGCCCGTTCGCGGTCTGGCGCAACGCCGCGACCGATCCGCACGGCTCCCGGACCGAGGCCGGGGTGCAGACCTACGACGACCTCTACGCCGACACCCGCCGCTGGGTGCGGGAGGGCTGGCTCGACTACATCGTGCCGCAGGTGTACTGGCCGCTGGGCTTCGCCGCCGCCGACTACGCGGAACTGGTGGCCTGGTGGGCCCGGACCGTGGCGGGCACGCAGGTGGACCTCTACATCGGCGAGGCCCTCTACAAGGCGGGCCGGGCCGCGCAACCCGAAGCCTGGCGGGACCCGGCCGAACTCTCCCGCCACCTCGCCTTCGCCCACCGCTTTCCCCAGGTCGGCGGGCACGTCTACTTCTCGGCCAAGGACGTGGCGAAGGATCCGCTGGGCGCGCTGGCCCGGGTCGTCAAGGACCACTACGGGGGTGCTGCGGCCCGGCGGTGACGGCCGTGCGGTCATGCGCTCGTGCGGTGGCATGAGTGCGGCGGTGGCGGGGCCCGCCACCGCCGCAAAGCCCGTCAGCTGATGGTGTGGGGTTGGGTGGACTTGGGGTGCTGGACGACGCAGTCCGGGCCGGGCCACATGATCGTCTCGTGGCCGTCCTCGGCACGGACGCGGAATGGCGGGTCGCCATTGGTCCCCAGCACTTCCACGATCTCGACCATGTGGTCGCCGTGACCGACCGTTCTGCCGTGTACCAGCAGCCGGTCGCCCTTGCTCGCGTGCATCTGAGCTCCTCCCGCCTCGGGCGGCCGCCTACCGGGGCGGCCGACGCGCACGACGACCGGGCGGTTGGACGGCCAATGGATTGCGGGCCCGGGATCGGCCCGGACGGCAGTACTGCCATCGCCGCCAGTTTATGTCCGCGGGCCCGGAGCGCACCCGGTGAGCCGGACCCGCCCCGCCCGGCCCATGGCCGTCAGCTCCGCGCCCGCTGGGTGACCACGATGCACCCCAGCACCGCCAACGCCGTCACGGGCGCGGCCGGCGGCAGCCGCTCGCCGAGCAGCACCACCGACCAGATCAGGGTCAGCAGCGGCTGGGCGAGCTGGAGTTGGCTGGCCCGGGAGACGCCGATGGCGGCCATCCCGCGGTACCAGACCACCATCCCGAGGAACGTCGAGCCGACCGCCAGCCACAGCAGCCCGGCCACCGAGTGGCCCGTCAGGTGCAACGGCTCGCCGGCCAGCGCCCACACCGCGCCCGGCACGGTCACCGGCAGCGCCAGCACCAGCGCCCAACCGATCACCTGCCACCCCGGCATATGGCGGGCCAGCCGGCCGCCCTCGGCGTAGCCCGCCGCGCACACCAGCAGTGCCGCGAAGAGGAACAGGTCACTGGTGTCCGGCGCGCCGCCGCTCTGCTGCACCGCGAAGCCGATGACGGCGGCGGCGCCGACCAGCGCGGCGCCCCAGAACGTACGGGAGGGCCGGGCCCCGGTGCGTACCGCCGAGAAGGCGGCGGTGGCCAGCGGCAGCAGGCCGATGACCACGGCGGCGTGCGAGGTGGTGGAGGTCTGGAGCGCGAGGGTGGTCAGCAACGGGAAACCCAGGACGACCCCGCCCGCGACCACCGCGATACCGGCCCAGTGGCGGCGTTCGGGCACCCGGACCCGGCAGACCACCAGGCACGAGCCGGCCAGCGCGGCGGCCAGCACGCTGCGCAGCATCACCACCGCCCAGGGGCCCATGCCCTCCAGCGCCCAGGCGGTCGCCGGGAACGTCAGCGAGAAGGTGGCGACGCCGAGGGCGGCGAGGAGGGCGCCGGCGCCGGATGCGCGGGCCGGCGGCGCCGGGCGCGCTGCGGCGGGGGCCGGGGCCGGGGTGGTGACCGCTATCGGCGAGGTGGCGATAGCGCTATCGTTAGCTCTCATGCATGAGCGTAGCAGTGGTGCTGAGCTGGCCGCGATCCTGCGAGAAGAGCTGAAGCGCTACTCTCCGGGTGAGAAGCTGCCGTCGAGTCGCGCCTTGGTCGAGCGGCACCGGGTCAGTCCGGTGACGGTCTCCCGGGCACTGGCCGAGCTGGTCGCCGAAGGGCTGGTCGTCACTCGCCCGGGCGCCGGGGCGTTCCGCGCCGAGCCGCGCCGCGCGGCACCGCGCCGGGCCGACACCTCCTGGCAGGAGATCGCACTGAGCGCCGAACCGGCCGGCGACCAGGTGCCGCGCAGCGTGGACGCCTCCGGTGTCCTGGCCACGCTCGCCGCCCCCGCGCCCGGCGTCATCGAACTCAACGGCGGCTATCTGCACGCCACCCTCCAGCCGGAACGCGCCCTGGCCGCCGCGCTGGCCCGGGCCGGCCGGCGGCCCGGCGCCTGGAGCCGACCGCCGTTGGGCGGGGTGCCGGAGCTGCGGGCCTGGTTCGCCCGGGAGATCGGCGGCCCCGGCGGCCCGCTCGTCGCCAGTGACGTCCTGATCACCGCGGGCGGTCAGAGCGCCCTGACCGCGGCGGTGCGCGCCCTCGCCGCACCCGGCGCCCCGGTCCTCGTCGAGTCGCCGACCTACCCCGGCATGCTGGCCGTCGCCCGCGCCTCCGGGCTCCGTCCGGTCCCGGTCCCGGTGGACGCCGACGGCGTCCGCACCGATCTGCTCGCCGACGCCTTCCGGGCCAGCGGCGCCCGGCTCTTCATCTGCCAGCCGCTGTTCCAGAACCCGTCCGGCGCGGTGCTGGCCGCCGAGCGCCGCCGGGAGGTGCTGCGGGTGGCCCGCGCGGCCGGCGCCTTCGTGGTCGAGGACGACTTCGCCCGGTTGCTGGGCCACGCCGATACGCCCCCGCTGCCGCCGACCCTGATCGCCGACGATCCGGACGGCACCGTGGTCCACGTCCGGTCGCTGACCAAGGCGACCTCGCCGAGCCTGCGGGTGGGTGCCCTGGCGGCCCGCGGCCCGGTGCTCGACCGGCTGCGCGCCATCCAGATCGTCGACAGCTACTTCGTGCCCGGTCCGCTCCAGGAAGCCGCGCTGGAACTCGTCGGCTCGCCTGCCTGGGGTCGTCATCTCCGGCTGATCGCGGGTGAGTTGACGGTGCGTCGGCAGGCCCTGCGGACCGCCCTGGAGCGCGAGCTGCCGGCGTTGGGCGCCGGGGGCCCCGGGCAGCGTACGAGGCTCGGCGGCTACCACCTCTGGCTGCGGCTGCCGGCCGGCACCGACGAGGCGGCGCTGACCGGCGCCGCGCTGCGGGCCGGCGTCGCGGTGGCGGCCGGTCGCCCCTATTTCCCCGCCGAGCCGCCGGCCGCCCACCTCCGGCTGAGCTTCGCCTCGGCGGCCAGCGCCGGCGAGTTGGCCGAGGGGGTGCACCGACTCCGGGTCGCCTGCGACGAACTGGGCGTCCCCGTAGCCTGAACCAGGCGGACGGGCCGGGTCCGGAAGCCCGTTCGACGCGGGCCCGCCCCTTCTGCCAGTCTCCCGGCATGACTGCCCGCGCCCTCGACGGCTACGAGATCTCCACCGACCCGGACCGCCTCGACTCCGAACTGGTCCACCACTGGTTGGCCACCGACTCCTACTGGGCCCTCGGCCGCACCCGCGAGCACCACGACCGGGCCATCGCCGGCTCGCTCAACTTCGGCCTGTACGAAGCCGGTTCGGGCCGCCAGGCCGCCTACGCCCGGATCGTCACCGACTACGTCACCTTCGCCTGGCTCTGCGACGTCTACGTCTCCCGCGACGACCGCGGCAAGGGGCTGGGCACCGCCCTGGTCGAGGCGGTCGCCGAACACCTGGCCCCGCACGGGCTGGCCCGGATCACCCTCGCCACCAAGGACGCGCACGGCGTCTACGCGAAGATCGGCTTCCGGCCGCTGACGGCCCCCGACCAGTGGATGACGCTGGGGCTGCTCGACCCGGGCCCGGTCGGTCCTTGACGCCGGAAGCCCCCGCATGACCGGGCGCCCGGTACCACCGCCCGGCACCTGGGCGGCGCGGGCGCCGGGCAGCCCGGCCGCCGACGTCGCGCCCACCGCGCTGTGGCCGCACCCGGCGCCGTACGTGGCCCTGCTGGAGCGGTTCGCGCGGGCCGGGGAACGGATCCGGCCGCGGCGGGCGGCCCAGGGCCCGGCCATGATCCACCGGACAGGCCGCGGGGGCGCCCCGGTGGGTCACGCCGCGCCCTTCGGCCCGTGGTCCGGCGGTCCCGCTTCCCGCATCAGCCAGGCGTTGGCCGCCGCGACCCGGCCGGCCACCCGCAGCTTGGCGTAGGCGTGCTCCAGGTGCTTGTCGACGGTCCGCGGGCTGATCGCCAACCGGTGTGCGATCTGTTGGTTCGTCAGACCGTCGGCGAGCAGGCCCAGTACGGCCGATTCGCGGCGGGTGACCAGGTCCCGGGCCGTTGCCGGGGCCGGGGTCGGTGGGGCCAGGCGGCCCAGGACCCGGCTGAGGCGGGTGCGCAGCAGACCGGCGGCGGCCACGTCGGCGTCGCTGAAGTCGCTGCCGAGACGGTCGCGGCTGACCACCACCGAGACCCGCCGCGGGATGCCCGCTGCGTACCCGGCGGGGAAGGACATCGCCAGCTGCCGCTCGGCGCCGAACGGGCGGTAGACGTCGGCGTAGACGGGCAGCGCGTGGAACTCGCCGGGGGTCTGCAGCGCAGAGCGGCGCATCGGGGTGCCGCTGCCGATCCGGGTGTGCCGGACGAAGGAGTCGCACCACCACCCGCGGTCGAACGCGTCCAGCACGTCCTGGCTCAACAGGTCGTCCGGGAGGGTGCGCAGCGGATGGACCGGGTCAGGGCGGGGCGACCAGATGATGCTGTCGCCGGGCAGCGCGCCGAGCAGCAGGGGAAGCAGCGCCGGAACCAGGGCGTCCTCGTCCACGGCGTCGATCAGGAGGTCCACGACGGAGAGGATGCGCCGCAGGCCGGCCTCCGCGGCCGCGCTCATACGTCCAGCGTGCCGAGCCCCCCGGCACAGGTCAAGGCCGCTCCGGACGGCTCCCGAGGCACCCCGGGAGCCGTTCGGAGCGGGGCCACCCGGCCGGCCGGGGGAAGACCGGCCGGGGGCGTCGGGCGCGCTAGCGCCCGACGGCATAGACGCGGTTGACCGGGCTCTGGGCCGCCAGTCGCCAGTGGTGCAGCCCGGCCGCGTCGGCAAGTTCCTGTAGGGCCCGCTCGCCCGCGTGGTTCCCCAGGGCCTGCGGACCGTGTTGGGCCAGTGCGGAGGGCAGGCAGACGGCCACCGAGGCGGCGGTCAGCACCCGGCCCACCGGGTTGGCGTTCTCCTCGGCGCGCGGGGAGGCGTTCGGCTCCACGATCATGCAGGTGCCGTCCTCGGCCAGGGCGTGCTCGGCGTGCCGGAGGGCGGCGCCCGGGTCGCCGATGTCGTGCAGGCAATCGAAGTAGGTGATCAGGTCGAAGCCCTCGCCGGGGAAGTCGTCGGCGGCCGCCACCTCGAAGGACACCCGGTCGGCCACGCCCTGTTCGGCCGCGATCCCGCGGGCCGTCTCGACGGACGGGCGGTGGAAGTCGTAGCCGGTGAAGCGGGAGTTGGGGAACGCCCGTGCCATCAGCGCCGTGGAGTAGCCGTAGCCGCATCCGATGTCCGCCACCGTGCCGCCGCGCTCCAGTTTCTCCACCACTCCGTCCAGCGCGGCCAGCCATTCCGGCACCAGCGCCGCCGTGTAGCCGGGGCGGAAGAACTTCGCGGTGCCCTCGAACAGCGCCGGTCCGTGCTCCTCCCAGCCGATGCCCTCACCGGTGCGGAACGCGTCCATCAGGCTGTTCTCCGTGGCGTACAGCGCTTGCAGCATGGTGAAGAAGCCGGCCGCGTAGCTGGGGAGCCCGGGGTCGGCGAGGACCGCGGCGTGCTCGTCCGGCAGCAGGTAGGTGCCGCGGTCCGGCGTGTACGTCACGTACTCGCCGGCCACCTGGGCCGCCAGCCACTCCCGGACGTACCGCTCGACCAGCCCGGTGCGGGCGGCGAGCTGCGCGGAGGTCAGCGGGCCGGCGCCGGCCATCGCCTGGTACAGCCCGAGCCGGTCGCCGAGGGAGGTGCACAGGCCCGCGACCGCGGCCCCGCCGTCGGTGATCACCCGCTCCAGGAACGCGCCCACCCGGTCCTCCCGGGTGGTCCCGCCGTTCCCGGCGGCGCCCGGTGCGGCCGGGGCGGAAACCGCCATGGCCGTCACCTCCTCGCCTCACTGTCTCCACTGCACCAGTTCCGGCGGCCCGTGCGCCATACGCGGTTCCCCGTATACGCGGGGCCGGGCGGATGCGGGCGGCCGACACTGGAGGTGAGGAGGTGGTGGGTGATGCGCAAGATGATCGACTGCCGGGACCACCCCAGTGAGACGAACTGCTCCCTCGTCCTCATCGGCGAGGAGGAGGAAGTGCTCCGCGCCGCCACCGAGCACGCGATCGCCGTGCACGGCCACACGGACAGCCCCGAACTGCGCGAGCAACTCCGCAAGTCCCTCAAGAACGAGATGCCGCAGCCCGCGTGAGCCGCCGGCGCAGCGGTGGACCGAACCCGGCCGTCCCACTGGGGCGGCCGGGTCCTTCGTGCCCGGGGCGGGCCCGGTACCCGCGTTCGGGCCCGCTGCGGTCGTCCGGCCGCGCCGCCCGGCGCAGGATCGTCCTGGGACGGTGCACCGACCGGGCGCGTCCCGGGCCGCCGCGCCGCGGCAGGCCCATCTCACGGTACGGCCACGGAAACGGCCACCGGGACGACCGGGACGACCGGGCCGAGACCGGGAACGCACGGACGGGAGCGGGCCGATGGCGGACGGACCGGCGCACGGCGCGGGGGAGCGGCACCTCGTGGATCGGCACATTGCGGACCGGCCCACCGCGGACCGGCCGCGCGCCGCTCTGGACCGCCGGCACTTCCTCGGCGCCGCCACCGGGATCGCGGCGCTCGCCACCGGCCTGACCGGCTGCGGCTCCCCGGGCGGCACCGCCCGCGGCCAGCGGCCCACGGACCCGCTCGACGCCGAGCGCACCCGCCCCGGCAGCCCGGACTGGCGCCTGCGCACCACCGGTCCGCCGGACGCGATCGAGGGTTACCCGGACCGGGTGAGCGTGCTGCCCGGCGAGGAGTTCGGCCTGCACGTCTCCACCACCGCGCCCGGCTTCCGCATCTCCGCCTACCGGGTCGGCTGGTACGGCGGCGCCCAGGCCCGGCTGGTGTGGCGCTCGGACCGGCTCGCCGGACGGCGCGGCCCCGCCCCGCGGTGGGTGGCGGGGACCCGCACCGTGGAAGCCGGCTGGCCGCGCACCACCACCGTCCGCACCGACGGCTGGCCACCCGGCGCCTACCTGCTGCGCCTCGACGCGGACCACGGCCACCAGCGGTACGTCCCGCTGGTGGTCCGCTCGGCCGCCACCGCCGCCCGCACCGTCCTGATGCACGCGGTGACAACCTGGCAGGCGTACAACGCCTGGGGCGGCCACAGCCTCTACCAGGGCCGGGACGGCTCCTACGCCACCCGCTCCCTCGCCGTCAGCTTCGACCGCCCCTACGACGCCACCGGCGCCGAAAAGTTCCTGGTCTACGAGCGCGCCCTGGTGGTGCTGGCGGAACGCCTCGGCCTGCCGCTGGCCTACACCACCTCGGTGGACGTCCACCGCGACCCGTCCGCACTGCGCGGCGCCACCGCCGTGCTCTCCCTCGGCCACGACGAATACTGGACGCCGCAGCAGCGCGACCAGGTGACCCGGGCCCGCGACACCGGCACCAACGTCGCCTTCCTCGGCGCCAACGCCTGCTTCCGCCGGGTCCGCCTGGACGCCGGCCCGGGCGGCCCGCTGCGCACCGTGACCTGCTACAAGACCGCCTACCGCGACGACCCCCGGTTCGCCGCCCACCACGAGCCGCCCACCCACGACTTCCGCGCGCCACCCGCCGCCGACCCGGAGTCCTCCCTGACCGGCGTCTTCTACGAGGGCTACCCGACGGACGCGCCCTACGTCGTCCACGGCGCCGACCACTGGCTCTTCGAGGGCACCGGCGTCCGGGCCGGCGACGCCTTCGCGCACCTGGTCGGCGTGGAGTACGACCGGGTCACGCCCGCCGCCCCCACCCCCGCCGACCTGGAGATCGTCGCGCACTCCCCGCTGGTCTGCGGGGGCCGCGCCAGCCACGCCGACTCCGCGTACTACACCGTCCCGGGCGGCGCCGGGGTCTTCGCCACCGGCACCATGCGCTGGGTCGAGGCCCTCATGGCGGGCAGCCGGGACAACGGCCGCAACCACGGCCTGGACCGCCGCACCGGCGCCTTCGTCACCCGCACCACGGAGAACCTGCTGCGCGCCTTCGCCGAGGGCCCCGCGGCACGGCTCCGCCCGCCACCGGACCGGAACACCGACCGGGTGTACGGGGCCTGAGCCGGGCGGCAGCGGGAGCCGTCCCGCATGACGCCGTAACTTTGTTTTTCAAAGCAGAAACTTGGAAAACCCAACCACGGTCGCTACGCTGCCTCCCCATGATCGAAAGCGACCTTGCCCCGGGCGCCGTGCATCGGGATCGGCACGTCACGGGCTACCAGGGGCCACAGGCCCTACAGGCCCCACAGAACCCACAGGACTCACAGGACCAACTGATCGGAATTCCGCTATGCGTGTGGTGATCTTGTGCGGTGGCGAGAGCTCGGAACGAGACGTCTCCCTGGCCTCGGGCTCGTCGGTGGCCCGTGCCCTGTTGGAGCGGGGGCACGACGTGGTGCTGGTCGACCCGGCCGCCGCGGTGCCGGTCCTGGCGGGGCCGCTGCGACCCGGTGACGTGGTCGACGGGATCGCGGTCGGGAAGGAACCGCCGTCCCTGTCTGGCCGGGACCAGTTGCGGTCACGGATGCACGCCGCCCTGACCGGGGGTCCGGTCCTGGAGCTGCTGCGTGGCGCGGAGTTGGTGTTCCTGGCGTTGCACGGCGGCTGGGGCGAGGACGGGCATGTGCAGGCGCTGCTGGAGATGGCGGGCGTGCGCTTCACCGGTGCGGGCAGCGCGGCATGTGCGGCGGCGTGGCACAAGGGGCGGGCACAGGCGGTGCTGGGTGCGGCAGGTGTGCCGGTGGCCGAGCGGGTGGTGTGGCGGCCCGGGGCGGAGGAGGTGCCGCAGGGCGTGAAACGGCTGGTGGCGGCCGGGCCGGTGGTGGCCAAGCCGGTTGCGGACGGTTCGAGTGTGTCGGTCTACCGGGTCGACTCGCTCCCGCAGTTGGCACAGGTGGCAGCCGAGGTGCGCTCCGGTGAGGTGGAGATGCTGGTGGAACCGTTCCTTCCGGGGCGGGAGTTCACCGTGGCCGTGGTCGGCGACCAGGTGCTCCCCGTGGTCGAGATCGAGCTGACGACGCCGGTGTTCGACTACGCGGCCAAGTACCAGCCCGGGGCGGTCGGCGAAGTGTGTCCGGCGCGGATCCCGGCCGACTTCGCCGTCCGGATGCAGGAGTTGGCCCGGTGCGCGCACCAGGCCCTGGGGTTCGGCAGCGCTGCGTACTCGCGCACCGACTTCCGCTGCGACCCGAGCGGCGAGCCGATGTGTCTGGAGACGAACGCGCTCCCGGGCCTGACGGCGGGGAGCCTGGTACCGCGTGCGGCGGCCGGGGCAGGCTGGACCTACCCCGACCTCATCCAGCGCCTCGTGGACCTCTCGACGCGCTGAGCGCGGACGCCCCGACATGCCGGCAGCACCGCGGGCCACCCCGCTCGCCCACCCTGACACGCGGCCCCGCCACCGCCGACGTCAGCTGGCGTCAGCCGGAGCGAGTGGCGTGCTGTCGCCTGTTGCCGGCGGCGTGCCCGCGCCAGGGCCCGCATGCGCACCAGATCGGCACGGCCTCCCGTGCCGGCCTTACGGACGAGCCCGGCCGGCCGGAAGTCGTGCCGGCCGTCCGACGCCACCCGGCCCACCAAGAACGGCAGGGCGAACGTTGCCTCATCCGGCACTGGATGACACCCGAGGCCGATGGAGGGGAGGTTGCTCGGCGAACGAGGTGCGGTAGGCGCGCGGGCTGGTCGCCAGGCGGGATGCGAAGTGCTGGCGCATGGTGACCTCGCTGCCGAAACCGGATCGGCGGGCGACCTCCGGCATGGGCAGATCGGTGCGTTCGAGGAGTTTCTGGGCCGCCGCGATGCGGTGGTCCACGAGCCAGCGCAGCGGCGTGGTTCCGGTGGCCGCCGCGAAGTGCCGGGCGAACGAGCGCGGCGACATCCCGGCGCGGGCGGCGAGCGCGGACACGGTGAGCGGCTCGTCGAGATGGGCCAGGGCGAAGGCACGCACCTCGGCCAACGCGTCCGCGTCATGGTCGGCGCGCCGGGTCGGATGTTCGATGAACTGGGCCTGGCTGCCGGTCCGGAACGGCGCGGTGACCATGGAGCGGGCGACTGCCGCGGCCGCCTCCGCGCCGTGTGCGGCGCGCACCAGATGAAGACACAGGTCGATGCCGGCGGCGGTGCCGGCGGAGGTCCACAGATTGCTGTCCTGGACGAACAGGGCGTCCGGCCCGACCCGCACCCGCGGGTGCCGGGCCCGCAACAGGTCGGTCAGCGCCCAGTGGGTCAGGGCCCGGCGGCCGTCCAGCAGTCCCGCCTGGGCGAGCGTGAACGCGCCGCCGCACAGCGCGGCGATGGTGGTGCCCCGGGCGTGGGCGCGGCGCAGCGCCGCGAGGACCGGCTCGGGCGCTGGGGTGACGTGGTCGTCCAGGCCCGGCACCACGATCAGTTCGGCGCGGGGCAGCCAGGCGAGGGTGCGGTCCGGTGTGAGCGCGAGCCCGCCGCGCATCGGTACCGGTTCGGGGCCCGCGGCCACCCGGCGCAGCTCGAACGCGGGCACCCCGTGGTCGGTGCGGTCCGCGCCCCACACTTCGGTGATCACCGAGACGTCGAACGCCCGGATGCCGGGGAAGGCGACCAGGGCGATGCGGTGGGCCGGTGCCAGACGGGTCACCCTGGCAGTAAACCATCGATCGCTGTCTTTTCACCTCCTGTGAGCGGGCCCGCCGGGGCGGCAGGATCGTGGGCATGGAGATCACACAGAACGCGGCGCTGGTAGTGGTGGACGTGCAGAAAGGCTTCGACGAGTCGGAGTTCTGGGGCCCGCGCAACAACCCGGCCGCCGACGCGAACATCGCCGCGCTGATCGCGGCCTGGCAGGACACCGGCCGGCCGGTCGTCTTCGTACGGCACGATTCGAACGAGCCCGGCTCGCCGCTGCGGACCGGGTACGAGGGAAACGACTTCAAGGAGTACGTCGAGGGGCGGCGCGGCAAGGGCGGCGGGCCGGAGCTGCTCGTCACCAAGTCCGTGAACTCGGCGTTCTACGGCACCCCCGACCTCGACGACTGGTTCAAGGCGGCGGGCATCACCCAGGTCGTACTGGCCGGCATCCAGACCAACATGTGCGTGGAGACCACCGCCCGCATGGGCGGCAACCTCGGCTACGACGTGCTGGTCGCCCTCGACGCCACCCATACCTTCGACCTGACCGGCCCGAACGGCTGGCAGCTGACGGCCGACGAGCTGGCCCGCGCGACTGCCGTCTCGCTGCATGGCGGGCGCTTCGCCCGGGTGGTGACGACCGACGAGCTGGTGGCCGCCGTCCGCCCCTGACACCCCAGGTCGGGGGCGGCTCCCTCGGCTCTTTCGGCTACCACTGGAACGCCAGGGAGAGCCATCCCCTGCCCGGCAGGCAGCCTCCGCCACTCCCCCGGGCCCACCCGACAGCCCACATGCCAGGTCGAAGACTCAGCCCCACGCGGCGTGCTCCGGCCACCCGACCCCACGCGGGTGTGGTCCAAGTGGAGCGCTCAGTGTGGTGCGACGCGTCGGCCGACCCGAAGACTCGGCCGCAGCAGCCGTCTCAGTCGTCGGCGGCTACCAGGAGGGCGAGGGTGCCGAGGCGGCGGTCGACCAACACGAGTTCACGGAACTCGATCTCGGTTATTCCTGGGCGGAGCCGGGGCGCCGCCGTCGTCCCGTGGCGCGGTGAGGCGCCCTGTACCAGACGGCCAGTGCGCCGACAGCGAGGCCGATCCCTATGGCTGCCCACACAGCTGGGTTCTCCTCCACCCACATGCGCCGGTCGCCCGCCATGCCAATGGAGCCGACGAGGCGGCCGTTGCGCCCAGGGACCAGGCAGGACAGAGCGAGGAACGCCACGCAGCCGAGGGCTGCCGCGCCGATGCAACGAACCCGCTGCCGCCGTCTCAGCGCGGCTGAGGCCAGTGCCCAGCAGCAGAGAATGCCGCTGCCACAGAACACGCCGAAGGCGAAGCCCGCACCCGGACCGAGACCGGACACCCAACGCCACAGGGGATCTCCCACGACGACCGATGCGGCGCCACCAAGGACGATGATCCAGGCCAACTTCGTGGCATGACGTTCGGACATTCTGGCTATGAAGGACATCGCGGCAAGGCTACGGCACGGGGGTGGCGGTCCCCCAGTCCCATGAGTCGGGACGTTTCCGCTGTTCACAGGGGGCGGGGACGAGCCACGGCCATCGACGCAGAATTATGTGTGTGGACGTTCGCTGTGCGTGAGCCTGGTGGTGAGGTGGTCCGACGTCGGTGGAAGTGACTGGAAGGACTGGGGCCGGCACGGTGACCAACCACGATGAGGCGGCGGCTGTTCGACCGTTGACCCTGGCTTGGGTGAGCCGCCACCTGGAGGTCGGCGAACGGATCGTCGGAACCGAGGCGCTGCACGGCGGCATCACTGCCGAAATGCGGAGGCTGACCATCGGCACGCGGGACGGAGGCACCCGCGACCTGGTGCTGCGGACCTTCGTCAACGTGGAGCACGCCGAGGACCGGCTGAACAGGGAGGCTGGCGCCCTGACCCTGTGCACGGGGACCGGCGTGCCGGCTCCTGGCCTGGTCGCGGTTGATCCGGCCGCCGCGCATTGCGAGTATCCATCGCTCCTTATGACACATCTGGCGGGCCGGACGGTCCTCGACGATGAGGGATTGGAGGCGCGCGTCCCGCTGCTGGCGCGTCAACTCGTGGCGATCCACGCGTTGCGACCCGCTGAGCGGCCCAGGGAGTATGTGGCGTTGACGACCGCCGACACCGTCGTGACCCCGAAGGGTGCCGACGCGGCGGCATGGGCCGCGGCGATCGACGTGATCCGCAAGCCCGCGCCGCCCTATGAAGGGCGATTCCTGCATCGGGACTTCCAACCCGGCAACGTGTTGTTCGACGTGCCGCCCCCAAGGCCGGCAGGTGCCCGGATCGCTGGCGTCGTCGACTGGGCGGCCGCCTCCTGGGGCCCGGCGGATCTCGATGTGGCGCACTGCTCCACCAATCTCGCGCTGCTGCACGGCCCGGCGTGGGGTCTGCGGTTCGCTGAGGCGTACGAGGAGGCAGGCGGGGTGCTGGCCGCGGCCGCGAGCGAGCGGCTGTACTGGCGGGTGCGGGACGGGCTGGCGTGCTCAGAAGAAGTGCAGTTGGTGTCGCAGCCATGGCGGGAGGCGGGCAGAACAGAGCTGACGACGCGAGCCGTGGAGGAGCGGCTGGACGCCTATGTCACTGCCCTGATGGACGCGCTGGGCTGAGCCAAGGCAGTCCGGGGCGCGGCCCTGGCCTCATCGTTCACAGCTCAACCAACCCGACGGGATCTTCGCGCCCGCTGCCTCGCCCGCACACGCACAGCAGCGCCACCCGACCGGGGCGGGCGGATGCATAAAGCCGCCAGCCATTGCATAAAACTGCCGCAGTCCGTATAGTCATGCCATCGATGAGGAGGGTCCAGGGGCCATGACGGTACGAGCAGCAGTCGCCGGTGCGAGCGGATACGCGGGAGGTGAGCTCCTGCGCCTGCTCCTGGGGCACCCGGAGGTCGAGATCGGGGCGGTCACCGGGCACTCCAACGCGGGGCAGCGCCTGGGCGCACTACAGCCACATCTGGGCCCGCTGGCCGATCGGGAGCTGGCGCCGACCACGCCCGAGGTGCTGGCCGGCCACGACGTGGTGTTCCTCGCGCTGCCGCACGGCCAGTCCGCGGCGGTCGCCGAAGAGCTCGGCCCCGACGTCCTGGTCGTGGACTGCGGCGCGGACTTCCGCCTGAAGGACGCCGCCGACTGGGAGGCGTTCTACGGTTCGGCCCACGCCGGCACCTGGCCGTACGGCCTCCCGGAGCTGCCCGGCGGCCGCGCGGCGCTGGCGGGGGCCAAGCGCGTCGCGGTCCCCGGCTGCTACCCCACCGCCGTCTCGCTCGCGCTCTTCCCCGCCTACGCGGCCGGCCTCGCCGATCCGGAGGCCGTGATCGTCGCGGCGTCCGGCACCTCCGGCGCGGGCAAGGCCCTCAAACCGCATCTGCTCGGCTCCGAGGTGATGGGCTCGATGAGCCCGTACGGCGTGGGCGGCGGGCACCGGCACACCCCGGAGATGATCCAGAACCTCAGCGCGGCGGCCGGCGAGCGGGTCGCGGTGTCCTTCACCCCGACCCTGGCGCCGATGCCCCGCGGCATCCTCGCCACCTGCTCGGCCAAGGCCCGGCCCGGTGTGGACGCCGAGACGGTCCGCACCGCGTACGAGAAGGCGCTGGCCGGCGAACCGTTCGTCCGACTGCTGCCCGAGGGGCAGTGGCCCGCCACCGGCTCCGTGCACGGTTCCAACGCGGTGCAGATCCAGGTGGCCCTCGACCCGGCGGCCGGCCGGATCATCGCGATCAGCGCCATCGACAACCTGACCAAGGGCACCGCCGGCGGCGCGGTCCAGAGCATGAACATCGCCCTCGGCCTCCCCGAGGAGCTGGGACTTTCCACGATGGGAGTCGCGCCGTGAGCGTCGCACGCGCAGCCGCCGGGCCGCAGACGATGACAAACGCCGCGCCGCTGCGCTGCGCGGGCGACAGTGACACGAGCCGCTGCTGCGGCGGGGCGAACAAGGAGATGCAGTGAGTGTGACGGCAGCGCAGGGCTTCCTCGCGGCGGGCGTCGCCGCCGGGATCAAGGAGAACGGGAACCCCGACCTCGCCCTGGTGGTCAACAGCGGGCCGCGCCTGGCCGCCGCCGGCGTGTTCACCTCGAACCGCGTCAAGGCCGCGCCGGTCGTCTGGTCCGAGCAGGTCCTCAAGGGCGGCCGGGTCTCCGCGGTGATCCTCAACTCCGGTGGCGCCAACGCCTGTACGGGCCCGCTCGGCTTCCAGGACACCCACGCGACCGCGGAGAAGGTCGCCGAGGTGCTGGACGGGCACAGCGCCGGAGAGGTCGCGGTGGCCTCCACCGGCCTGATCGGCGTGCGGCTCCCCATGGACCGGCTGCTGCCCGGCGTCGAGAAGGCCGCCGCCGAACTCACCGATCACGGCGGCGAGAAGGCCGCGATCGCCATCAAGACCACCGACAGCGTCCACAAGACCGCCCAGGCCACCCAGGGAGGTTGGACCGTCGGCGGGATGGCCAAGGGCGCCGGCATGCTCGCGCCCGGCCTGGCCACCATGCTCGTCGTGCTGACCACCGACGCCGACGTACCGGCCGAGCAGCTGGACGCCGCGCTGCGCGCCGCCACCCGCACCACCTTCGACCGGGTCGACTCCGACGGCTGCATGTCCACCAACGACACGGTGCTGCTGCTGGCCTCCGGTGCCTCCGGCGTCGTCCCGGACCCGGACGCCTTCGCCGAGGCGGTCCGGGAGGTCTGCGCCGACCTGGCCCGACAGCTGATCGGCGACGCCGAGGGCGCCAGCAAGGACATCCGTATCGAGGTCGTGGGCGCCGCCACCGAGGACGACGCGGTCGAGGTCGGCCGTTCCATCGCCCGCAACAACCTGCTCAAGTGCGCCATCCACGGCGAGGACCCCAACTGGGGCCGGGTGCTCTCCGCCATCGGCACCACCGCCGCCACCTTCGACCCGGACCGCCTCAACGTCGCGATCAACGACGTCTGGGTCTGCAAGAACGGCTCGGTGGGCGAGGACCGGGAGCTGGTGGACATGCGCTACCGCGAGGTGCGGATCACCGCCGACCTCGCCGCCGGCACGGAGTCCGCGGTGATCTGGGCCAACGACCTCACCGCCGACTACGTCCACGAGAACAGCGCGTACTCCTCATGACCGGACCCGCCGCGCACCGGCGCGCACCGGACGGACACCCCACGGAGCGGAACGAGGCCGCCGCATGACCACCCGCAAACACAACGCGCTCCCCAAGGCCCGCACGCTCATCGAGGCGCTGCCCTGGCTGACCCGGCACCACGGCAAGACCGTGGTGATCAAGTTCGGCGGCAACGCCATGGTGGACGACGAACTCAAGCGCGCCTTCGCCCAGGACGTGGTCTTCCTGCGGCACGCCGGACTGCGCCCGGTCGTGGTCCACGGCGGCGGCCCGCAGATCAGCGCCCAGCTCGAACTCCTCGGCCTTGAGTCGGAGTTCAGGGGCGGACTGCGGGTCACCTCGCCCGAGGCGATGAACGTCGTCCGGATGGTGCTGGCCGGCCAGGTCCAGCGCGAGCTGGTCGGCCTGCTCAACGAGCACGGCCCGCTCGCCGTCGGCATGACCGGCGAGGACGCCCGACTGATGTCCGCCACCAAGCACTACGCGGACGTCGACGGCGAACAGGTCGACATCGGCCGGGTCGGCGAGATCACCGCGATCGACGCCGGAGCGGTGCAGGCGCTGCTGGACGACGGCCGGATCCCGGTGATCTCGTCCATCGCCCGCAGCAGCGACGAGGACGACACCGCCGGCGTCTTCAACGTCAATGCCGACACCGCGGCCGCCGCCCTGGCGGCGGCGCTCGGCGCCGAGACACTGATGGTGCTCACCGACGTCGAGGGCCTCTACGAGGACTGGCCGCACAGCGACGAGGTGATCTCCCGGCTCACCGCGAGCCAGCTGGAGAAGCTGCTGCCCGACCTGGCCAGCGGCATGGTCCCGAAGATGCGGGGCTGCCTGCACGCGGTGCGCAACGGGGTGCGCAACGCCCGGGTGATCGACGGGCGGGTCCAGCACTCGATCCTGCTGGAGATCTTCACCGACGAGGGCATCGGCACGATGGTGGTCCCGGACCCCGAACCGGCCACCGAACCGCAGGGCAGCACAGCACACCACACCGCGGAGGGGGCGGCATGAGCGAGACGGTAGAGACCCTGGCCACCCGGGGCACGGAGACCGGCCACGGCCCGGTCACCAACGAGGCACTGACCCGGCGCTGGCAGGGCGCCATGATGGAGAACTTCGGCACCCCCCGCGTCCCGCTCGTCCGGGGCGAGGGCGCCACCGTATGGGACGCCGACGGCAACGCCTACCTCGACTTCCTCGGCGGGATCGCGGTCAACTCGCTCGGCCACGGCCACCCCGCGGTGGTCCGGGCGGTCTCCGACCAGATCGCCACCCTCGGCCACGTGTCGAACTTCTTCGTCAGCGGGCCCACCGTGACCCTCGCCGAGCGGCTGCTGGCGCTCGCCGGGCGGCCCGGCCGGGTCTACTTCTCCAACTCCGGCGCCGAGGCCAACGAGGCCGCCTTCAAGATCGGCCGACTGACCGGCCGCACCCACATGGTCTCCACCACCGGCGGCTTCCACGGCCGCACCATGGGAGCCCTGGCCCTCACCGGCCAGCCCACCAAGCAGGGCCCGTTCCGCCCGCTGCCCGGCGACGTGGACTACGTCCCGTACGGCGACGTGGAGGCCCTCCGGGCCGCCGTCACCACCGACACCGCCTTCGTCATCCTGGAGCCCATCCAGGGCGAGAACGGCGTGGTCGTCCCGCCGCCCGGCTACCTCAAGGCGGCCCGCGAGATCACCGCCGCCACCGGCACCCTGCTGGTCCTCGACGAGATCCAGACCGGTATCGGCCGCACCGGACACTGGCTGGAGTCCGTGGCCCAGGGCATCGACGCGGACGTCATCACCCTCGCCAAGGGCCTCGGCGGCGGCCTCCCGATCGGCGCCACCCTCGCCTTCGGGCCGGCCGCCGAGCTGCTCACCCCCGGCTCGCACGGTTCGACGTTCAGCGGCAACCCGGTGGTCTGCGCCGGCGCCCTCGCCGTCCTGGACACCATCGAGGCGGACGGCCTCCTCGACCACGTCAAGCGGGCCGGCGAGCGGCTGCGCTCCGGGATCGAGGCCCTGGGGCACCCGTTGGTCGGCCAGGTCCGCGGTGCCGGCCTGCTCCTCGGTATCGTCTTGACCGGGCCCCTCGCGCCACAGGTGCAACAGGCGGCCCAGGACGCGGGACTTCTGGTCAACGCGGTCGCGCCGGACGTCATCCGGCTCGCCCCGCCGCTGATCGTCTCCGACGAGCAGGTGGAGACCTTCCTCCAGAAGCTCCCCGGCGTCCTCAAGACGGCCGAGCAACCGGCCAACGGGGAACGATGATCCGGAGACTGACGCAACGATGACCGAGCCGCAGGGCAACGAGTCGCAGAACAGCGGCCCGGCCGTACCGCAGACCCGCACCGCCCGCCACCGCCGGATCGTGGACATCCTCAACCGGCAGCCGGTCCGCTCCCAGAGCCAGCTCGCCAAGCTGCTCGCCGACGACGGGCTCTCCGTCACCCAGGCGACGCTCTCCCGCGACCTGGACGAACTGGGCGCGGTCAAGATCCGCAACACCGGCGGCGAGCTGATCTACGCGGTACCGAGCGAGGGCGGCGACCGCAAGCCGCGGGCGCCGCTGGGGGAGTCCGCCAAGGAGGAGCGGATGCGCCGCCTCTCCGGCGAACTCCTCATCTCCGCCGAGGCGTCCGCCAACCTCGTTGTCCTGCGCACCCCGCCGGGTGCCGCCCAGTTCCTGGCCTCCGCCATCGACCAGGCCGAGCTGCACGACATCCTCGGCACCATCGCCGGCGACGACACCCTGCTCCTGATCAGCCGCGAGCCGACGGGCGGCCAGCAGCTCGCCGACCACCTCCTCCAACTGGCGGAAGGGGCGCGGTAGGGCTGACGGGGCCGGTTGCCGGGGCCCGCCCACCGGGCGGTGCCGCGCCGGCCCCGCGACGCCGCCGCACAAAACGACCGGAGGCCGCCTTCGCATCTCTGCGAAGGCGGCCTCCGGCCTGTGTTCTGCACCGTCGGGACGACAGGATTTGAACCTGCGACCCCTTGACCCCCAGTCAAGTGCGCTACCAAGCTGCGCCACGTCCCGGTGCTCGTTCCGACCGGGAGTCCCGGTCGGGGCGTGCAGACAGAAAAATACCCTGTCTTGGCCGATGAATCCAAAGCGGGTCCCCTTCGGGGCGTTCCCGGGCCTCCGGGCGGGCCCGCGGCGGCCGTGATTCGATGGGTATATGCCCGCAAAGCCATCCAAAGCGAAGAAATCGAAGGCGTCGCACGAGGTCGAGGTCCGCCGGGTGTACGACCCGCCGGAGCCGGTGGACGGGGCGCGGGTCCTGGTGGACCGGCTGTGGCCCCGGGGGATGGCGAAGGGGGACGAGCGGATCGCCGGCGTCGAGTGGTGCAAGGACGTGGCGCCGTCGTCGGAGCTGCGCAAGTGGTACGGGCACGACGAGGAGCGGTTCGGGGAGTTCGTCGAGCGCTACCGGGCCGAGCTGGCCGAGGGGGCGGCGGGGGAGGCGCTGGCGCACCTGCGGGAACTGGCGGCGGGCGGTCCGCTCACGCTGCTGACATCGACGAAAGCGGTGCCGCTCAGCCATGCGGCGGTACTGCGGGAGGTGCTCGGAGAGCGGTGAGGGGGCTGAGGGCGCTGGGGGGGGCGAAATGCGGTGCTCCGGCGTCCGCGTCGCGCCGATGTCACGTCGATGCCGTGCCGATGATCGAGTGGCGCCGTCCGATGAGGTAGCGCTGACCTGCGGTTTTCCGAATCCGTTGACGAAACATACGGTCGAGTGCATACTTATGCCTATCAGCGTATGCACCACCGTAAGGAGAAGCCCGTGACTGAGCGCGTCGTACTCGCCTACTCGGGCGGTTTGGACACCTCCGTCTGCATCGGCTGGATCGCCGAGGAGACGGGCGCCGAGGTCATCGCCGTGGCGGTGGACGTCGGCCAGGGCGGCGAAGACCTGGACGTCATCCGCAAGCGTGCACTCGCCTGCGGTGCCGTGGAGGCCGAGGTCGCCGACGCCAAGGACGAGTTCGCCGACGAGTACTGCCTCCCGGCGATCAAGGCCAACGCCCTCTACATGGACCGCTACCCGCTGGTCTCCGCGCTGTCCCGACCGGTCATCGTCAAGCACCTGGTCGCCGCCGCCGCGAAGCACGGCGCGACCACGGTCGCGCACGGCTGCACCGGCAAGGGCAACGACCAGGTCCGGTTCGAGGCCGGTATCTCGTCCCTCGCCCCCGGCCTCACGTGCATCGCGCCGGTCCGGGACTACGCGATGACCCGGGACAAGGCGATCGCCTTCGCCGAGAAGGCCGACCTGCCGATCGCCACCACCAAGAAGTCGCCGTACTCCATCGACCAGAACGTCTTCGGGCGGGCCGTGGAGACCGGCTTCCTGGAGGACATCTGGAACGCGCCGACCGAGGACGTGTACGCGTACACCCAGGACCCGGCCGCCGCCCGCGAGGCCGACGAGGTCGTCATCACCTTCAAGGAGGGGGTGCCGGTCGCCCTCGACGGTCAGCCGGTCACCGTCCTCCAGGCCATCGCACAGCTCAACGCGCGGGCCGGTGTCCAGGGCGTCGGCCGGATCGACCTGGTCGAGGACCGGCTGGTCGGCATCAAGTCCCGTGAGGTGTACGAGGCACCGGGTGCGATCGCGCTGATCACCGCGCACCAGGAGCTGGAGAACGTCACCGTCGAGCGCGAACTGGCCCGCTACAAGCGGCAGGTCGAGCAGCGCTGGGGCGAGCTGGTCTACGACGGCCTGTGGTTCTCGCCGCTCAAGCGGGCCCTGGACGGCTTTCTCGACGAGGCCAACCAGGCTGTCTCCGGCGACATCCGGATGACCCTGCACGGCGGCCGCGCGGTGGTCACCGGCCGGCGGTCCGCGCAGTCGCTGTACGACTTCAACCTCGCCACCTACGACACCGGCGACACGTTCGACCAGTCGCTCTCCAAGGGCTTCATCGAGCTCTTCGGCATGTCGAGCAAGATCGCCGCACGGCGTGACCTGACAGGCTGACCCTTCCGGGACCCGGCGCACGGGTCCGACCCGCCCGCCGTTCGAGCGCCGAACGGGCTGACCTCCGGCCCGTCCGGCGCTCGCCGCGAACCCACCATCCACGAGGAGCACAGCTAGTGAGCAGCAACAACGGCGACGTCCGGCTCTGGGGCGGCCGCTTCGCCGACGGGCCGGCCGAGGCGCTCGCCAAACTCTCCGCCTCCGTCCACTTCGACTGGCGGCTGGCCCCCTACGACATCGCCGGCTCCCGGGCACACGCCCGCGTGCTCCACAAGGCCGACCTGCTCACCGCCGACGAACTGGCCCGCATGATCGAGGGGTTGGACAGGCTCGAACGCGACGTCGCCGACGGCTCGTTCACCGGCACCATCGCCGACGAGGACGTGCACACCGCCCTGGAGCGCGGGCTGCTGGAGCGGCTCGGCCCGGACCTCGGCGGCAAGCTGCGCGCCGGCCGGTCCCGCAACGACCAGGTCGCCACGCTCTTCCGGATGTACCTGCGGGACCACGCCCGGATCATCGGCGGGCTGCTCGCCGACCTCCAGGAGGCGCTGATCGGCCTCGCCGAGGCGCACCCGGACGTCGCGATGCCGGGCCGCACCCACCTCCAGCACGCCCAGCCGGTGCTCTTCGCCCACCACGTGCTCGCCCATGTGCAGCCGCTGGCCCGGGACGCGGAGCGGCTGCGGCAGTGGGACGAGCGGACCGCGGTCTCGCCGTACGGCTCGGGGGCGCTGGCCGGCAGCAGCCTCGGGCTCGACCCGGAGGCGGTCGCCGCGGACCTCGGCTTCGAGCACGGTTCGGTGGGCAACTCCATCGACGGCACGGCCGCGCGGGACTTCGTCGCGGAGTTCGCCTTCATCACCGCGATGATCGGGGTCAACCTGTCCCGGATCGCCGAGGAGGTGATCATCTGGAACACCAAGGAATTCTCCTTCGTGACCCTGCACGACGCCTTCTCCACGGGCTCGTCGATCATGCCGCAGAAGAAGAACCCGGACATCGCGGAGCTGGCGCGGGGCAAGTCCGGGCGTCTGATCGGCAACCTGACGGGGCTGCTGGCGACGCTGAAGGCGTTGCCGCTCGCGTACAACCGCGACCTCCAGGAGGACAAGGAGCCGGTCTTCGACTCCTGCGACCAACTGGAGGTGCTGCTCCCGGCGTTCACCGGGATGATGGCCACCTTGACCGTCAACCGGGCGCGGATGGAGGAGCTGGCGCCGGCTGGTTTCTCGCTGGCCACCGACATCGCGGAGTGGCTGGTCAAGCAGGGCGTGCCGTTCCGGGTGGCGCACGAGGTGGCCGGTGAGTGCGTCAAGGAGTGCGAGGCGCAGGGCATCGAGCTGGACCAGCTCACCGACGAGCAGTTCGCCAAGATCTCGCCGCACCTGACGCCCGAGGTCCGGGGCGTCCTCAACGTCCCCGGTGCGCTCGCGGCGCGCAACGGCCGCGGCGGCACCGCGCCGTCGGCGGTGGCGGTCCAGCTCGCCGAGGTGCGGGCGGACCTGGTGCAGCAGCAGGAGTGGGCTGCGGCCAAGAAGTGACGGGAGCGCGGCCGGCGCCGCGCGCCGGCCGGTGAGGCGGCCTCCACCCGATCGGGTGGAGGCCGCCTCGCGTTGTGGACGTGCCCGGCGGCGGGGCTCCGGTGGACGACGGCGCGGGCGGCCCCGGAGAACTCGCTGAGACATTGGTGTCTCATTCGGATACTCTTCGTCTCATGGCCGTGGATCGAGAACGCGTACTCACCGAAGCCGCCGCACTGCTCACCCGCCGCGCGACGACCTCGATGGACGAGATCGCCCGCGCCGCGGGCATCAGCCGGGCGACCCTGCACCGGCACTTCGCGGGCCGCGACGCGCTGATCCGGGCCCTGGAGGAACACGGCATAGCGAGGTTCGCGCGGGCGATGGACGCCGCCCGGCTCGACGAGGGGGACGCCGCCGGGGCGCTGCGCCGCCTGATCCGCGAGGCCGAACCGGTCGCCGGCGTGCTGGCCTTCCTCTTCACCGAGAACCAGCTCTTCGAGAGCGGGCCGGTCAACGCCGGCTGGGCCCGGCTCGACGCCCGGCTCGCCGCACTGTTCCGCCGCGGCCAGGAGGAGGGCGACTTCCGGGTCGACCTCAGTACGGCCTGGCTGACCGAGGCGTTCTACGGACTCCTCGGCGCCGGCGCCTGGGCGGTACACGAAGGCCGCGTCGCCAAGAACGACCTCAACCACTCGATCGCCGAGCTGCTGCTCGGCGGCATCCGACGGAGCATGGAGAAATGAGCGATCCCATAGCCGCAGAGCGGGCTGGTTCAGCCGCGGGGCGGGCCGGTTCGGCCCATGCGGACGAGCAGCCCCGGCCGGGCCGCTGGCTCGCACTCTCGGTCCTGGTCCTGGCGGTCCTGCTGGTCGGCGTCGACGCCACCGTGCTCGGCCTCGCTACCCCCTTCCTCAGTGAGGATCTGCGGCCGACCGGCACCCAGTTGCTGTGGATCGGTGATATCTACTCGTTCGTCATCGCCGGTCTGCTGGTCTCCATGGGCAGTCTCGGCGACCGGGTCGGCCGGAAGAAGCTGCTGCTGATCGGCTCGGTGGCGTTCGGCGCGCTGTCGGTGCTCGCCGCCTACGCCACCACCCCGTCGATGATGATCACCGCCCGGGCCCTCCAGGGCGTGGCCGGTGCGACGCTGATGCCCTCCACCCTCGCACTCATCCGCAACCTCTTCCACGACCCGAAGGAACGCAGCCTGGCGGTCGGCATCTGGGGCGCGATGGCCTCAGCCGGTACGGCGGTCGGGCCGGTCCTCGGCGGCTTCCTGCTGGGCCACTTCTGGTGGGGCTCGGTCTTCCTGATCAACCTGCCGGTGATGGCGCTGCTGGTCGTCGTCGGCGCCAAGGTGATCCCGGAGTCCCGCAACCCCGACCCGGGCCCGTGGGACGTCCCCAGCGTCCTGTTGTCCCTCGTGGGCGTCCTCGGCATCGTCTACGCCATCAAGGAAGCGGCGGTGCACGGCCTCCGGTGGGACATCGGGCCGGCCGCCGTCATCGGCCTGCTCGCCCTGCTGCTGTTCGTCCGCCGCCAGCTCACCCTGGCCTCGCCGCTGCTGAACATGAAGCTCTTCCACCACCGGGGCTTCTCCGGCGCGGTCCTGGCCAACCTGCTGACCATCCTCGGCCTGTCCGGGCTGGTCTTCTTCCTCTCCCAGTTCCTCCAGATGGTGCAGATGCGCTCGCCGTTCAACGCCGGCATGATCGAACTCCCGGCCGCGATCGGCGCGGTGGGTGCCGGTCTGGCGGCCGGCTGGGTCGCCCGGCGGCTATCGGTGCGGCTGGTGGTGGCCGGCGGTCTGGCGGTGGTCGGTCTCTCGCTCGCCGGCTGTATCACCCTGCACGGCGACACCGGCACCTTCGCGCTGTGCAGCATCCTCTTCGTCGTGGGCGTCGGCGCCGGCTTCGCCTTCACGGTCACCGCCGACGTCATCCTCTCCAGCGTGCCCAAGGAAGAGGCCGGCGCCGCCTCCGCGGTCTCCGAGACCGCGTACGAACTGGGTGCCGCGCTCGGCATCGCCCTGCTGGGCTCCATCGTGACCAGCATCTACCAGGGCTTCGCCACCCCCGCCGGGGTGTCCGAACACGTCGCCGACGCCGCCCGCTCCTCGCTCGGCGGTGCCGTGGACGCCGCCGCCCGCCTCCCCGCCGACCAGAGCGCCGCCCTGCTGAAGGCCGCCCAGGACTCCTTCGTCAGCGGCGTGGACACCGCCGCCGGAGTGGGCGCGGTAGTGCTGCTGGGCGCCGCGGTGGCCGCGTGGTTCCTGCTCCGCGGCCAGCGGCTGGGCGACAGCGCGGCGACCCCGCAGCCGGCGGTGGACGCCGCGACCGCACCGGTGGCCGGCTCCGGCTCCGCCGCCGGCGGCCCGTCCGAACTCCCGTGACCGGCCCACCGGCAGCCCTCACCCGACCCACCCGCGCTGCCCTCTTCTGACCCACCCGCGCTGCCCTCTCCCGCCCACCCGCGCTGCCCTCTCCCGCCCACCCGCCCTGCGTTCCCCACCCCACCCCCGACCGGGCACCCGTAAGGGCCCACCCGGCGGGCGAACGAGGGACAGCGCCCCGCCCCCTGCCCCCACGCAGGCGTGTCCCGTGGAACGTGACCGCACGCACCGGCCATGATCCACAGGACACGCCCCTGGGGGCGACTGTCCTCTGCCGTTCACGCCCGGTACGCGTCCTGGTGGCCGGTTGTCCCGCGCGGCTCGTTTGACTCTCCCGTCGTCCCCCCAACGGTCGGACCCGCTCAGGAGAGTGACGCAGTGCGCGACATCGGACGACGGTCCTTCGTAACCGCCGCGGGGGCGATGGCCACCGCCAGCGCGATCGGTACCAACGCCTATGCCACCGGCCACGCCCGCGACGCCGCCACGGCGGACGAGTACGTCGACGTCCAGCTGCTCAACATCACCGATCTGCACGGTTATCTGCAGGGTGCCCCGGGCGCCAACTCCGTCATCACAGGCGCCGGTGGCAAGCGCTACACCGTAGGCGGCGTCGCCTACATGGCCGCCCACCTGGAGCGGCTGCGCGCCGGACGGCGCAACTCCCTCTTCTTCGCCCCCGGCGACCTCTTCTCCGGCTGGGAGTTCGACGCCGCCTCCTTCGCCGACGAACCCACCATCGAAGCCCTCAACGCCCTACGGATGGACTTCGCCTCGGCCGGCAACCACGAGTTCGACAAGTCGACGGTCTTCCTCCGGGAGCACATGGAACGCGGCCGCCCGTTCCCGGTCGTCGGCCGCGACGACTCCTTCACCGACTCCACCGGCCACCGCTTCCGCGGCGCGAACTTCCCCTACTACAGCGCCAACATGGTGTGGCACGACACCGGCCGGCGGGTGCTGCCGCCGTACAACATCGTGCACGTGGACACCGGCCGCGGCCGCCGGCTGCCGATCGGCTTCATCCACCTGACCGCCATCGGCACCGAGTCCTTCCCCGGCTCCTACCAGCCCGGACTGCGCACCCTGGACGAACTGGAGACCGCCAACCGCTGCGCGGCGGCCCTGAAGCGCCGGGGCGTCAACGCGATCATCCTCAGCATGCACGACGGCGCGGTCGCCGGCAGCGACTTCCAAAGCGGCAGCAACCCCTCCGGCCCGGCCTACGAACTGGCGCTGCGGGTCTCGCCGGACATCGACGCCATCGTCACCGGCCACTGGCACTGCGCCTTCACCATGATGCTGCCCGACCCGAAGGGCGTGCCCCGCCCGTTCGTCGAGGCCGGCTGCTACGGCCAGATCATCAACGAGATCAACCTGCGGCTCGACCCGGTGACCGGCAAGGTGATCCGGGCGCTGACCACCTCCGTCAACCACCCCAACACCCGCGACGTGACACCGGATCCGGAGCTGAAGTCGATCGCCGACTACTGGGCGGGTTACGGCGCCCGCCGCGCCCGCACCCGGATCGGCACCCAGACCGCCTCCTTCACCCGCCGGCGCAACGAGGTGGGGGAGTCCACCATGGGCAACCTCGTCGCCGACTGGGCGCTGTGGGCGGGCGGTCAGCCGCACGGTCCGATGGACGACCCCGGCGGCCACCGCAACGTCCCCGCCGAACTCGCCGTCATCGCGGTGGCCCCGCGGGTCGGGGCCGCCATCATCGCCGCCGACCTGGTGCGCGACGAAGCGTCGGACGGCGTGGTGACCTACGGGCAGGCGTGGAACGCGGTCGGCTTCGGCGACCCGATCATGACCGTCACGGTCACCGGCCGGCAGATCCACGACGCCCTGGAGCAACAGTGGGCGTCCACCGCCGGCGGCGGCCTGTCCTTCGCCCCGCTGGCCGTCTCCGGCAACGTCCGCTACACCTTCGACGCCGCCGGCCGGGCCGGGCACCGGATCGACCCCGCCGAGGTCCGCATCGACGGCGAGCGGCTCGACCCGGCCCGCCGCTACCGCCTCGCCGCACCCTCGTACACCCTCATCAACCAGGACGGCTTCAGCGCCTTCACCGGGTTCACCGAACCCGTCCGGCACACCCGGGACTTCGAGAGCTTCATCGCCTACGTCCGCACCCGGCGCCGGCTGTCCCCGACCGAACTGAACCGCATCACGGCCAAGAACGCCCACCTCCCCGGCGCCCACGTCGGCTCCGTCGCCGTGCACCAGCAGCTCCTCCAGGCCGACGGCAGCCGCATCCCGCGCCCCGAGGAGGCGCTGCGCAAGGCGCTCGCCGGCGACGCCGAGGGCCAGCGGGCACCCGGCGGCTTCCAGGTCCCCTGCTGAGCGCCCGGTAGCCGCGGTCCGGCCGGACCGCCGCACCGAGCGGCCGCGCACGCCAAGGGCCCCGTCCGAGGACGGGGCCCTTCGTGGCGTGGGGGGCGGGATCAGGCGGCGGCGCGGGCCTTGGTGGCGTACACGTCGACGTACTCCTGGCCGGACAGCTCCATGACGTCGCTCATCACCTCGTCGGTGACCGCCCGCAGGACGTAGCGGTCCCGGTCCATGCCCTCGTACCGGGAGAAGTCCAGCGGCTCACCGAAGCGCACGGTCACCGGGGCGAGGTGCGGACGGCCCGTGCCGCCGGGCTGCACCTTGTCCGTGCCGACCATGGCGAACGGGACGACCGGGGCGCCGGTCATCAGCGCGAGCCGTGCGACGCCGGTGCGGCCGCGGTACAGGCGGCCGTCGGGGGAGCGGGTGCCCTCCGGGTAGATGCCGAAGGCGTGGCCCTCCTCCAGGATCCGGCGGCCGGTCATCAGCGCTGCGACCCCGCCGTGCCCGCCGTCGCGGTCCACGGGGATCATCCCGGCGGTGGTGAAGAACCAGGCCATCAGCCGGCCCTTGATCCCCTTGCCGGTGACGTACTCGTCCTTGCCGATGAAGAACACCGGGCGCTTGACCACCAGGCTCAGGAACAGCGAGTCGATGAACGTGACGTGGTTGCCGGCCATGATCACCGGGCCGGTCTCCGGAATCCGCTCCATGCCCTCGACCTTCGGGCGGAACAGGACACGCATCATCAGTCCGAGGATCGCCTTCAGCACAATGCGGGACAACGGGCCCTCCGGGTCGTGGTGGTCAGTAGCAGGGGACGCAGCGCTCTGCAGCCCAGGACCATACTCGCGGGTCACTCCCGCGCGCACATCGGGTTCACGGGGCCGATACGCAGAGTTGACGTGTGTTACGTCCATGTTCCCCGCAGTCCTTCCGGGCGTCTCCCCGGCATCACCCGTCCGTGCTTACGATCATGGGGCTTCCGGAAGGAGTCCACAGACACCTTCCGGACCCCTGGATACACCGGAATACCCCGGAACATCCGGAATGCCACCGGGTCGGACCGGGACACGACGCAGAACGAGGAGCGCGGGCATGGAGAAGCGGCACGAGCCGGGACGACGGACGGTACTGGGTGCCGCGGCCCTGGGTGCGGGGGCGGCGGTAATGGCCGGCGCGGGACAGGCGTACGCCGCCGGCCCGGCGGAGCACGCCGCCGCCCCGGCGAACCGGCCGGCACCGGCCGGCCGGCCCGGCAAGCTGCCGGTCCCGCTGGTCGTCGGCCACCGGGGCGCCAGCGGCTACCGCCCCGAGCACACCATGGGCTCCTACCAACTCGCCCTCGACATGGGCGCGGACGTCATCGAGGCCGGTGACCTCGTCCCCACCAAGGACGGGCACCTGATCCTGCGCCACGAGCCCGACATCAGTGCCACCACCGATGTCGCGCAGCACCCGGAGTTCGCCGGCCGCAGGACGACCAAGGCCATCGACGGCAAGAAGATCACCGGCTGGTTCACCGAGGACTTCACCCTCGCCGAGATCAAGACGCTGCGCGCCAAGGAGCGCATACCGGACGTCCGCCAGCACAACACCCTCTACAACGGCGTCTGGCCGGTCCTCACCTTCGAAGAGGCCCTGCAGTGGGCCGAGAAGAAGGGGCGCGAGCGCGGCCGTCCGGTCTGGCTGCACATCGAGACCAAGCACCCCACCTACTTCCGCAAGCTGGGCCTGGGGCTGGAGGAGCGGCTCGCCCACCTGCTGCGTCGCTACGGCCGGCACACCGCACACGCCCCGAACTTCCTCCAGTCCTTCGAGCCCAGCAGCCTGCGGCGGCTCGGCGAACTGGGCGTGAAGTGCCCGAAGGTCGTCCTGCTCGACGAGCCGTCCGTCCGGCCCTGGGACTTCGTCGAGTCCGGTGACCCGCGCACCACCGCCGACCTGCTCAAGCCCGAGGGGCTCAGGTGGATCGCCGGCTTCGCCCAGGGCATCGGCCCCTGGCTGCCGCAGATCATCGCGCAGGACGACAAGGGCAAGCTCGGCAAGCCCACCACCCTGGTCCGCGACGCGCACACCGCAGGACTGGTCGTCCACCCGTACACCGTGCGGAACGAGAACAACTTCCTGCCGCTGGACTTCCAGGTCGGCAAGAACCCGGGCGACTACGGCAACTCGCTCGCGTACTTCAAGGCGCTCTTCGCCACCGGCATCGACGGCCTGTTCTCCGACAATCCGGACACCGCGCTGCTCGCCGCCGAGGAGTTCCGCCGGCACTGACCCGCGCCGCGCCTCCCGGACCGGCGCCCTGCCCCACTGACCCGCGCACTCATCTGAGTTGGCAATGTCACAGGGGAGCTTGGCGCCGGTCCGTTCCGCTTGTCCCGTATGCCCGCGCAGAATGCCTCCGGCGGAGATTGCCGCTGCCGAATGCCGGGGAGTCCGGAAGCGGACAGCGAACCGAAAAGGGGAGGCAGACGCGCATGGGCACGAGCGTGACCATCTCGACGGCGACCGACGACGACGCCGAGCAGATCCTCAAACTCCAATACCTCTGTTACCAGGCCGAGGCCGCGCTCTACGACGACTACGGAATCGAGCCGCTGACCCAGACACTGGACTCCCTGCGCGCCGAACTGACCTCCGGCTGCGTCGTGGTGGCCAGACTGGGCGAGGAGGTCGTCGGCTCGGTGCGCGGCACGGTCGACACCGACGGCACGGCGAAGATCGCCAAGCTGATCGTGCACCCCCGGCTCCAGCGGCACGGCATCGGCGGCCGGCTGCTGGCCGCCGTCGAGCGGCGACTGGCCGACGAACGCTCGGCCAAGCGCTACCGCCTCTTCACCGGCCACCGCAGCGAGGGCAACCTCCGGCTCTACCGCAGCCACGGCTACGCCCCGGTCGGCACCGAGCAGCTGACCCACCGGCTGAGCCTGGTCACGCTGGAGAAGGAGCCCGCCGCAGCGCAGTGACGCCGGACCGGGCCCGCGACGGCGGGCCCGGACATCCCCCCGTGCGCTACGCCGTCGCCGTACGGGCCCGGCGCAGCCACATCAGTCCGGTGACCGGCAGGGCGACCGGGATGAAGAGGTAGTCCATGCCGAAGTACGACCAGACCGTGGAGTCCGCGAACGCCGCCGGGTCCACCAGCGTCCAGGTGCCGATGCCGACCACCCCGAGCAGCTCCAGGCCGCAGCAGACGACCGCCGCCCGGCGGGCCCCCTCGCCGCCGCGCACCAGCGAGAAGGTGATGAAGCCGTAGACCAGCGCGGAGACCGCCGACAGCAGGTACGCCAGCGGGGCGCGGTCGAACTGGGCGATCAGCTGGTAGAGCGAGCGGGACGCGGCGGCCACGGTGAAGACGCCGTAGAGGGTGACCAGCAGCCGCCCCGGGCCCGCGCCCAGCCTCGTGGCCGGATCCCGGACCGTGGTCTCCTCCGCGGCACCGGTCGCCGCGGTCTTCGGGGCAGTCTCAGACACTGCCGCCTCCCCAGATGTCGAAGAGCCGTACTTCCAGAACAGCCAGCACCACGGCGCCCGCGGCGACGCTGGCCGAACCCCACCGGGTCCGCTCGGAGAGCGACATGAACCCGGTCGCCGGGACGCACGCGACCGCCCCGAGCAGATACGCGAGGAAGAGCGCGGTGCCCTTGGCGGGGGAGTGTCCGCGCGCCAACTGCACGATGGCGATGGCCAGTTGGACGATGCACAGCAGCGACACGACGATCATGCCGATGAAGTGCCAGTCCTTGGTGGGTTCGTTGCGGTACGCGGCGAAGCCGCACCAGGCGGCCAGCGCGAGAGCGGCCACGCCGACCGCGATCGTCAGCGCGTCGATCACCGCGGCCTCCGGGCGAGGCGGCCGCGCGCTGTGGGGTTGTGGAGCATGGGCCCGATGCTAATCGGCGCCGGACGGATCACCGCGTCCGGCCCCGCCGTTGCCCGCCGGACCGGCGCCGGGGTACGGGGGCGGCCCGGCGGTCGTGGCGTTGGCCACAGCTCGTCCCGCACCGGCCGGGCGCCCGGCCGCCGGGCCTCCGTGCCGCCGGCAGTATCCGCGCAGGCCACGGGCGGACCGGCAGGATCGTCCGGGGTGGACGGGGCGCCGTCCACGGACCGGGCACCACCGTCCGCTATGCGGACAGGGTTGATCGGGTCGTACCGCTGTCTGGTTTACTGACCGCCATGACCACGACGAGCCGCCGCACCCCCGCGACCGAGGCGTACCCCACGCCCGGTGCTCGTTGCATGTGTCGAATGTGTGACCGCTGAGGGCCCCCGTCTGAGCCTCGCGCCCCGAAGCGAGACCTGCCCCCGCGCTCCGAAGGAGCAGGGGACCCCACCATGAGCCGCACGCCGAGAACCCGGCGCCATCGGCCGCCCCGCGTCACCGGAACCCGGAGCCGGGCCCCGCGCCCACCGCCGCTCCCCGTTCCCCCCCTGCCGCACTCGCACAGCATGCCCCGTGCCCGGCCAGCCGCCGAGCACTCGACAGTGACGGAATTCCCTGTGATCACCACAACGGGCCTGACCAAGGTCTACCGATCGGGAGGCCGTGAGGTCACCGCCCTGGACGGCGTCGACCTGCACGTCCGAGAGGGCGAGGTGTACGGCGTCATCGGTCAGAGCGGCGCCGGCAAGTCCACCCTCATCCGCTGCCTCAACCTCCTGGAGCGCCCCACCTCCGGCACGGTCACCGTGGCCGGCCAGGACCTCACCGCCCTCGGCGGACGCGGTCAGCGCGCCAACGCCGCACTGCGCGCCGCCCGCAGCCACATCGGCATGGTCTTCCAGCACTTCAACCTGCTGTCCTCACGCACCGTCCAGGACAACGTCGAACTGCCGCTGGAGATCCTCAAGGTCGGGCGCCGCGACCGCACCCGCAAGGCCCTGGAACTCCTCGACCTGGTCGGCCTCGCCGACAAGGCCAAGGCGTACCCCGCCCAGCTCTCCGGCGGCCAGAAGCAGCGCGTCGGCATCGCCCGCGCCCTGGCCGGCGACCCCAAGGTGCTCCTCTCCGACGAGGCCACCAGCGCCCTGGACCCGGAGACCACCCGCTCCATCCTCCGACTGCTGCGCGACCTCAACCAGCAGCTGGGCCTGACCGTCGTCCTCATCACGCACGAGATGGACGTCGTCAAGACCATCTGCGACTCCGCCGCGCTGATGAAGGGCGGCCGGGTCGTCGAACAGGGCACCGTCGCCGAACTCCTCGCCACCCCCGGCTCCGAACTCGCCCGGGAGCTGTTCCCGGTCGGCGGCGAGCCCTCCGGCGAGGACCGCACCGTCGTCGACGTCACCTTCCACGGTTCGGCCGCCACCCGCCCGGTGGTCTCCGAACTGGCCCGCACCTACAACGTCGACGTCTCGATCCTCGGCGCCGCCATGGACACCGTCGGCGGAAAGCAGGTCGGCCGGATGCGCATCGAGCTGCCCGGCCGCTTCGACGACAACGTCGTCCCCATCGGCTTCCTGCGCGAGCAGGGTCTGCAGGTCGACGTCGTCGACGGCGCCGCTGCCGACGCCGCCCCGACGACCACCCCGCTCCAGAAGGAAGATGCCCAGTGAGCTGGAACGACATGCAGCCGCTGCTGTCCGACGCCACCCTCGACACCGTCTTCATGCTGTGGTGGTCCACGGTCTACTCGGTCCTGATCGGCATCCCCATCGGCGTCCTGCTGCACCTGACCGACCGCGGGGCCCTGCTCCAGAACGTCGTGGTGAACAAGGTCCTCGGCGCGATCGCGAACATCGGGCGGTCCTTCCCGTTCCTGATCCTGATCGTCGTGCTGATGCCCTTCACCCGCTTCCTGGTCGGCACCGCCATCGGCCCGACGGGTGCCGTGGTCACGCTCACCATCGCCGCCATCCCGTTCTTCGCCCGCCTCGTGGAGGCCGCGCTGCGCGAGGTCGACCAGGGGCTGGTCGAGGCGGCCCAGGCGATGGGCGGCGGCACCTGGACCGTCATCTTCAAGGTGCTGCTCCCGCAGGCGCTGCCGGCCCTGGTCGCCGCCGTCACCACCACGGTCATCACGCTGATCGGCTACTCGGCGATCGCCGGCGCGGTCGGCGGCGGCGGACTGGGCGCCCTGGCCTACAACTACGGCTATCTGCGGTACGACACCACGCTCATGATCGTCACCGTCGTCGAGTTGATCGCCATCGTCACCGTCGTTCAGTTGCTGGGCGACCTGATCGTCCGCCGGCTCGCCGGCCGCGGCACCCGTCCTTCTTCCTCTCTGCGGGTCGGTCTGCGCCGGGTCCGCACCGATGAGCCGGCCCCGGCCACCGAGGCAGCCTGACCCCACGAACCACCCGCGTCACCCGCACCCCGTAAGCCCGGACCCTTTGCCGGGCGCAGCTCACACGGACCCCCGTGTGCACCAGAAAGAGGCACTCTTCGTGCGTAACACCATCAAGATCACCGTGGCGGTGGCCGCCGCCTCCGCCGTAGCCCTCGGCGCCAGCGCCTGCAGCGCCCCCTCCGACGTGTCCGCGAGCAGTGACAAGGGCGACAAGAACGCCCCGCTGGTCATCGCCGCCAGCCCCACCCCGCACGCCACGATCCTCGACTACGTCAAGGACAAGCTGGCGCCCCAGGTGGGCCTCAAGCTGGTCGTCAAGACCTTCAACGACTACAAGCTGCCCAACAAGGTCACCGAAGACGGCCAGGTCGACGCCAACTTCTTCCAGCACAAGCCGTTCCTGGACACCTACAACAAGGAGAACGGCTCCCACATCGTCCCGGTCGTCAACGTCGAGATCGAGCCGCTTGGCGTCTACTCCAAGAAGATCCACAAGCTCTCCGACCTGAAGTCCGGCTCCACCGTCTCGGTCCCCAACGACCCGTCCAACGAGGGCCGCGCGCTCAAGCTGCTCGCCGACAACGGTGTGATCACCCTCAAGTCCGGCGTCGGAGCCGACGCCACGCTGACCGACGTCAAGGACAACAAGGGCATCAAGATCACCGAGCTGGAGGCATCCCAGACCGCGGCGCGCCTCGCCGACGTCGACGCCGCCGTCATCAACGGCAACTTCGCCGTCGGCGCCGACCTCAAGCCGTCCACCGACGCGCTGGCGCTGGAGAAGGCGCAGGGCAACCCCTACGCCAACTTCCTCGCCGTCAAGAAGGGCAACGAGAACGACCCGCGGATCAAGAAGCTCGCCAAGCTCCTCAACTCCGACGAGGTCAAGAAGTTCATCGAGGGCAAGTACAAGGACGGCTCGGTCATCCCGGCCTTCGGCCCGGTCAAGAGCTGACGCCTCGTTCCCGTGGGGGAGCCGTCCTCTCGGCGGCTCCCTCCTCGTACCGGAGTCGTGCCCCACAAGAGTCGTCTTCCCAAGGAGTCGCCCTTCCTTCCCCGGAGGGGCTTCTCCCTACGGGAGGTGTCTTTTCAGGGGAGCCGTCTCCCTGGCGAAGCCGTTGTCCTTTATTTAGGGGAGCGGTTGTGCCCGCCCTATTAAGGGAGCGGTGCTCGGCCGTATCACGGTGCTCGCCTCTTTTACGGGAGAGGTGCTCGCGGCTCTTATCGAAGAGCGGTGAGCACGCCCTTGGTAACGGGGGTGGCGGGTGCGCTCCTATATAGCCCGCCGCCCACCCGTACCTCTTGTTTTTCCCCGCCGCCCACCCCCCTTCGGGGGGTGGGCGGGTGGGGTCACGGGCCCCCGCCGCCCCCCCCCCCCCCGCCCCGGCCCCGGCCCGCGGCGCCCCCGCGGGCCCCTGAGGC